>JAFOWX010000102.1 GCA_017391905.1 Paludibacteraceae bacterium
GTGCGAAACATTAAACAATACCCTTACAATACATTGCCCGTTTATTTTAAAGGGTCGATAGCCTATTATTTCTCCAACATATTGCACGATTTAGCCAGCAAACACCATTTTAGCGTAGGCTGCATCCAAAAAGATCCGCTCCAGGGGTTAGTAGATTTTCATTTAAAAGATAGTTGATCCCTCGCCCGCTGCGCGGGGCGAGGCAAATCTCTTTCTGGAATTTTTTCGCTGCGCTCAAAGAGAGGGATTACGTCGCTGCGTTCCGTGATCCCTTCCTCTGCCACGGGCGCCCCTGCAAACGTTTTCTTCGGCCAAGGCAAACATTCATGCTTTGCATTTATTATTTTTTTACGCCCAAATCCCTCTCTTGAGCAAGCTCAACGAGGGAAGGGCAAAAAAAAACATCGCAATTTAAATTGCGATGTTTGCCCTGACCGAAGTCAGTTTGCGGAAAGAGAGGGATTCGAACCCCCGGTACAGTTACCCGTACACCGCATTTCGAGTGCGGCCCATTCGACCACTCTGGCATCTTTCCAAAAGCGACGCAAAGGTAAATAAAATAATTGATAGTAAACAAGGAGAAATAAGAAAATTTAAGAATATTTTTCACTACCTTTGCTCATTACACATTATTCCATTTATTACTTGCAATGAACTACACAGGACTTATTATTGGCGCAGCCACCTTTCTAACCATAGGCGCATTTCACCCCATTGTTATCAAAGCAGAATACCACTTAGGCACTAAATGCTGGTGGATGTTTGCCTTAGCAGGCATCCTTTTCACAATAGCTTCGCTCTGGGTCGATTCGTTTATTTGGTCCACCCTATTAGGTGTGGTAGCCTTTTCATCATTTTGGAGCATATTAGAACTGTTTGAACAAAAGAAACGCGTAGAAAAAGGTTGGTTTCCTAAGAAACGGTGATTTTATTGACTAATCGACTTATCGACTAATCGGAGAATCGACTTTAGTCATTGAGGCGGTTCAATGAAAAGACATCGTGATTGAGCGGAAATACATTTTTGTGTATGACGAGCGTTAAGAAAATGCGTTAAGAAGCGAAGCGGACATCGCATTTTTAGTGAGGAAAAGCAAAAATGCCGCGAAGAGCGCCGGCTTTGAATGAAGCGCCGCAACGAAGAGGCAGTGGTTCGGGCCCTTTTTCCCTATCGGTCAACAACACATCGACAAGCTCAAGGACCGAAAGGAGCAACCGGCTCAGTGACCGAATTTTGACCTTCGACTTTCGACCTTCGACTTTTGACTTGTGACTTTAAAAAAAATCTCCTTTCTCCTTTCTCAACTATCAACTTTTTACTAAATTTGCGTACTTATATCAAAATACACATAAACTATGGCAGTTATAAAACCTTTTAAGGGCATTCGCCCACCCAAAGCACTTGTAGAGCAAGTAGCTTCTCGTCCCTACGACGTATTAAACTCTGACGAAGCACGCGCCGAAGCAGAAGGTAACGAAAAATCGTTGTATCACATCATTAAACCAGAAATTGACTTCCCAGTAGGCACCGACGAACACGACCCTGCCGTATATACCAAAGCTGCCGAAAATTTCCAAAAATTCCAAGACAACGGCTGGTTGGTACAAGACAACAAAGAAAACTACTACGTGTACGCACAAACCATGAACGGTAAAACCCAATACGGTTTGGTAGTTTGCGCAGCGGTAGAAGATTACATGACCGGTAACATCAAAAAACACGAGCTTACCCGTCGCGACAAAGAAGAAGACCGCATGAAACACGTGCGCGTTAACAACGCCAACGTAGAACCCGTATTCTTTGCATACCCACACCAAGACGAATTGGACGCTATTGTAGCCCAAGTTACCAGCAAAGAAGCCGAATACGACTTTGTAGCTCCCGATGGTTTTGGTCACCACTTCTGGGTAATTGACAACGAAGAAACCATTGCTCGCATTACCGAATTATTTGCAGCTATTCCTTCTATGTACATTGCCGATGGTCACCACCGCAGCGCTGCAGCCGCATTGGTAGGCGACGAAAAACGCAGACAAAACCCCAACCACCAAGGCGACGAAGAATACAACTATTTCTTGGCAGTATGTTTCCCCGATAACCAACTAAACATCATCGACTACAACCGCGTAGTAAAAGATTTGAACGGTTTATCAGACCAAGAATTTTTGCAAGCCCTAACAGCCAACTTTGACGTAAAAGAAATGGGCGAAGAAATTTACAAACCCAACGCACTACACAATTTCTCACTATACCTAAGTGGCAAATGGTACTCACTAACCGCTAAAGAAGGTACTTACAACGACAACGACCCCATTGGCGTATTGGACGTAACCATTTCTTCTAACTTAATTTTGGACGAAATTTTGGGTATCAAAGACCTACGCAGCGACAAACGCATCGACTTTGTAGGCGGTATCCGTGGCTTAGGCGAATTGAAAAAACGCGTAGATAGCGGCGAAATGAAAGTAGCCTTGGCACTATACCCCGTTTCTATGAAACAACTTATCGATATTGCCGACACCGGCAACATCATGCCTCCCAAAACCACTTGGTTCGAACCTAAATTGCGTTCGGGGTTGGTAATCCACAAATTGGTGTAA
>JAFOWX010000103.1 GCA_017391905.1 Paludibacteraceae bacterium
CACACTTGCAGGGTTGTAATTTCCATCACATCCAGTTCCAGGTCTATGTGCATTAGCTGGTGCTATGAACGCAGAAAAATTAATATAGGTATTTTTACATACATCCACTTTACAAGCATATAAAATATCTGGAGTGCTATCCTCACCATTGTTAGCATTAAACATCAACATACCGCCAGAACCAGAGGTAGATTCCTCGTGACGGAACCATTTTGAACCTTCACACTTACAAGCATTATCATCGCCATTAGATTGGTCTCCACAACCACCCCATTGCGGATCTACAACCACGGCATAATAACCATTATCTTTCATGGCTTTACATGCTTCCATATAGGTATAACCTTGCGCACCAGCAGATTTTTTAGCAGGCACCCAAGCTTCATAACCATCTTGCGCTAATGTTCTTCTATATTCACATCTAGATGTTTCACTTGTAAGTGCTGGGAAATCAAAATTTTCTCTAAAGATAACCTTAGTATTTTGAGGGTCACATTGCATAGTAGGACCTTCTATCTCATATACTATTTTGTAGTTTTGACTATTATTTGAAAGATATTTATCGTTATTTGTTTTAAACCAAAACTCAACCACATGACTATCGATTGTATTTGGCAGGGTAATATTTAGCGAGTTCCAATTATACGCCTTATCTCCACTGCCTAGATTTTGGTCATCTGAAATAACCTCAGTTATAGTTCCATCATCTATTCTGTAACAGAAATAGACTTTATCAATAGCTCCATCACCCCAAACTTTTGCCCATGCTTGTTCTATAATAGGAGCTGTTGATACTGAGCCTAAATCAATGTCATTCACATTTCCAGAGTTTAATTCACTTTGCCAAACTCCGGAAATCTTGACATTTGCTGCTCCTGAGCTCCAGAAACCAGAATCTGCCACCGCTGCGGCAGTAAAACTAACTAAAAAACAGGTCAACATTAAGAAACGAGCAAACCATGTGCGGATATTGCTCCCTGTTGTAATTTTTTTTTGCTTCATATAATTGTTTATAAAATTATTAACTACTTACTACAAATTGGGGTTGGTATTATGAGATAAACACCTCAAGCCCACAAATATAGGTTTTATTTTGGTCTTGAAACAAAAAAAGACTCCATTTCTTTGCAGGAACGGAGTCTTTTCATATAATATTTGTTAAATTCTGCACACTATTAAATAATGCGTGCAACATTTAGAAACAAAAGCGTCACATCTTTGTTTTCAGCAAAATGCGGGTAAATGCTTGCTTGGTGGTAAGTGGAAAATCGGCTTGCATAATCCAGCCGTAATAGCCTGGATCGTTTTTAAGTACATCCCCTACTCGCTGTCCTTTGTACTTGCCAAAGTTAATTACTTCTTCGCCTTTATCGTTATATACTATTCGCCCCGAAAAATCTACGTTTTTAGAGGTACAGGTATATGCTGCCAAATAGGCTATATCGTTTTGCAAATCAGGATAAAATTCCAACTGCGATTTTAAGATTTCGTACGTTGCCTTGGTATCGGCCATGGCAGCGTGTGCATCCGTTAAATCTTGTTTGCAGTAAAATTTATAGGCTGCAGAAAGCGTACGTTGTTCTTTTTTATGGAATATAGTTTGCACGTCCACCATTTTGCGGGTAGATAGGTCTATATCCACATCGGCACGCAAAAACTCTTCGGCCAACATGGGCAGGTCAAAACGTGCAGAGTTATAACCCGCCAAATCAGAGCCTTTAAAGTCGGCAGCAATCTTTTTGGCCATTTCTTTAAAGGTTGGGCAATCTTTTACGTCATCGTCTGTAATGCCGTGCACGGCGGTAGAAGCAGCCGGAATTGGCATACCCGGATTGATGCGGTAGGTAAATTGCTCCTCGTTACCATTGGGATATACCTTTATATAAGCTATCTCCACAATGCGGTCGTTGGCAATGTCTAACCCCGTAGTTTCAAGGTCGAAAAATATAATGGGATTTTTTAAATTTAGCTGCATGTTATAGAGTCATAGGTGTTAACAACATGGTAATTTTGGTATTTTCTTGTTGTGTAACCGGTACCAACAAAATAGGACGTGTTGCATCTATGAGTTTAATTTCCACTTGGTCCGAAGATAGGTTTTGCAAAATACCACTCATGTATTTGGCTTTAACACCTATTTCTAAAGAAGAACCGCTAAATTGGCAATTGATGGATTCTTCGCCCGAAAGTGAAAAGTCTATGTCTTGGCTTAACAACGAAACATTTCCTTCTTCAAAACGCATGCGCACTAAGTTATTGTCCGAAGCGCATAACGATACCCTATCAAACGCCATTTTTAAACCGTCTGTATCCAAAATAGCCGATAATACGGTTTCTTGGGGAATAACCGCTTTGTAATTGGGGTATCTGCCCTCGATTAAACGCGATACCATGCGATAGGTAGCGGTTTGAATAAGCAAAGCCGATCCGTCAAAGTTAATATGCACATCGCCTTGCTCTTTTGCCAATAGGTTTTTAAGGGTATTGGCTGTTTTACCGGGCAAAATAAAGTTAGCCGGTTCGGAGAAAGTTTTGTCTGTAAACTGACAAAGTGCCAATTGACGGGCATCGGTAGCCACAAAGTTAAGGCCTTCTGGAGTCATATCTACGTAAATACCTTGCATAACAGGACGCAAATCGTCGTCGCAAGTGGCAAATGCGGTGTGCGCAATGCCTTTTTGCAAGGTAGAGACTTCCAAATTAAGTTCGGCAGTACGTTCTGGAATTAGCTGTTTGGGTTGTGGGTATTCGTCGGCCGACTGTCCTATGTAGTTGTATTTACCGCCCAAGGTGGTTACTTGTACCGAATAGCTACGTTCGTCTATATTAAAGGTAAGGGGTTGTTCACCTAATTTGGGCAAAATAGCACCAATTTGGTTGCCTAACAGCAAAATATCAATAGCACCCTCGGCATCGGCTACTTGCATAGAACCCGACAAGGTGGTATCGCCATCAGAACCCGTAATGGTTAACGTATTGTCTTTTACCGAAAAATATAGAAAATTAAATACCGGATTGGTATTTTTACCGGTTAACACGCGCGACACTACTTGCACGCGTTCGGCTAATTGGGCGGAAGAACAGGTAAATTTCATAGTGTATGTTGATACGTTGATTTTTAATTCGTCAAAGATAGTTATTTTTTTGTATTAAACAATTGCAAACGTTAATTTGCGTAACGTTTACGTCTAACTATTTGATAAACAACCGAAAAAGTTATTAACAATAACAAAGGCAATACCATATTGATAACTTGCCACTGTGTACGTTGGGTGGTTATTTTTTGTTTATCCAATAAACGCAAGGTAAGTTGCCTATTACGCAACTGCATCCAATCGTTATCGTCTGCCAAATAGTTAACGGCATTAAGCACAAAAGAGTCATTGCCAAATTGCTGGTTCATGTATGAATCGTAACCCAATGGAAGTGGCTCAAAACCATCGCCAAAACCACGTAGTTCGTTGGCTATAATGGCGCCATCTGCCACCACTATCATTTTGGTTGGCTGGCTGTTTTTTAGTACGGCACGACCCTTGGTATCTACTTGAACAGGGGGCATTCTGTTGGCGTAAACAGAAGAAAATTGACCCTCAAACAAGGCGGCTACCGGCATGTATTGGTACGCAAAATAAGGCGATTGGGGCGATAAATTGATAATGGATGTTGAAAGTTGCATGGGTGCTTTTTCCAAGGCAGTATGTGCCGAAGTAGCCAACAACACCGTTTTTTCTATGTGTTTGTTTTGTTCCATGCCTACCAATTCTATGTACGAAGCAAACTCTGCCTTAACCGGCGACAAATTTCGGGTAATGGCATGCTGGGGCGATGGCATTAGCAAAGGACTGTAATACCACGAAGCCGGCTGAAAAGATTGCTGTCCGGTTTGTCCGTCTGTTTGAATAGGAACCAACGCACATTGCACATCCAACACCAACGTAGGCGACAGGCGTATGCCGTAGGTAAACAATTGGTCTATCAAGTTAATGTCGTTAACCTTGCCCACTTCGCCATTGGTTGCCACACCGTCAATTAACCACAACACCCTACCCCCATTCATAATGTATTGGTCTATGATGTATTTGTCGGTTTCCGAAAAGGCGGTTTGGGGCTGCGCTATAATAAGTACTTTGTAGGGGTCTAACATACTGATATCTGTTCCCAACACACCCCTATCTACCTGATAGTAACGAGCCAATTGTGACGTGATGCTGTACACGTATGGTTCTGTTAACTCGCCATGACCCTCTAAAAAGGCCACTTTTTCCACGTTTTTGGTGGACAACAAGCGAATGGCATCGGTTAGCTCGTATTCCAAATTTTCGATAGAAATATTTAAGTTATCTTCGCCCATTTTGCCCGAAATGTTTTTGAGCAACAAAACGGGTATGGTATCGGTGGGGGTAGCCACCACTGCCCAGGGGAATATCACTTTTTGTTGCATTTGCCCCTCGCTGTCTCTGTCGTGCACCACGGTGGGACGCAAGCCCTTGCTTTCCAAGGCAGCGTAATTGGCTTGTCGTTCTTTTTGAGACGAAGCAAGCGATGGGTTTTTATAGGTAACGTCTATGCCATGGGTGGCATACACATCCATTTCGTGCAACATATTGGCCGTAGCCTTTTTTAAGCGCAAAAAGCCCATGTTTAAATCGCCGTCCAAATAGACGGTAACAGACAACGGTTGTTCTTGGCTACGCAACAATTGTTTGGTTTGATTGGATAAGGTAAAGCGTTTTTCGGCCGTTAAATCGATACGAAAAACCAACCAACTGCTCAACCACAACACCAACAAGGCGCCGGCTAACCATAGTGCGTCATTTTTGTTCCATTTGCTTTTGTAGGTTACCATTAAGATAAGGACCGAAGCCACCAAAAAGTAACACAAATCGCGGATATCCAACACGCCTCGGCTAATAGACTCATAATGAGAGGATATGCCAAAACTGCAAATAACATCCTGCACGCCGGCATGCGTAAACAAGGATGCCAAAAAGTCAAAACCTGCGTAAACCAAGAAACAGGCAAAGGCAGACACCACAAAAGAAACCACGGCATTGTCTGTATAAGAGGATACGCACACCCCGATGGCTACGTAAACCATAGACAACAGCACCAATCCAATAAAAGAGCCCCAAAAGGCACCCATATCCATGTTGGCAAACGTGCTACCCAACAAACACACAGACAACATATACACCAACGTGGGAATTAACGCAAGCAGCACCAACAGCAAACTTGCCAAGTATTTTCCGCCAATAATTTGCGCACGGCTAATGGGCTTGGTTTGCAACCATTCCATGGTACCTTGTCTGTATTCGTCCGAAAAACTGCGCATGGTAACAGCAGGTATCAGAAACAAAAACACCCAAGGAGCTAACACAAACAGGCCGTCCAATTGGGCATAACCGCTATCTAACACATTGTTTTGACCGGGTATTAACCACAGCAACGAACCGGTTAGCAAAAGAAAAACACCAATTACCAACCAACCTATTGCCGTTGAAAAAAAACCTGTCAATTCTTTTTTGAGCAATGCGTACATATAATTGAAATTTTTAAGTTATTTTTGTATGTTGTAACTTTGCACAAAGGTAAAAATTTAAAGTTAAAAGTCCAAACACAGGCACAAATAGTGAGCTAACTAAAAATCTATGAAAAAGATACTCTATGCATGCATCATAGCATGTTGGTTTATATCGCCTATATGGGGCAACGAACAAACGTTCAATCCCTACAAAATCAAGGCACAGTTTATAGGAGGTTATCTTTATCCGCACGACAAGAGCATGATAGAACCCCTTACCAACGGACCTATGTTAGGGGGCGAAGTGGCGTTTGAATGGGGCGCAGACGGAAGCAAAGATTGGCACCAGGCTTTTAACAACCCCGATGTAGGTATGGCCCTGCAAGTAATTGATTTGGGGAATCCCAAAGTAGCCGGACAAATGATAGGTTTATACCCCTACATCAACTTGCCCATGGTAAAAAACGATATTGTTTCGTTTAACGTTAAAATTGGGGGCGGTTTGGGCTTTGCTACCAAACCTTGCAACATAGAGGCTGCCATTGCAGACCCTCGTAGCATGAAAGACAAGGCTGGCGACTACAATTTTGCCATTGGCGGCCCTGTTTCTTTTGCCATTACAGCAGGCATAAACGTGGACGTAAAAGTACACCCCAACGTGGCACTGACAGCCGATTTTGCCTACAACCATTTTTCCAGTGCCAGCCTGTTTCAACCCAACAGCGGACTTAACATGCTTAACGGCTACTTAGGTTTAAAATACTTAATAAACAAAGAAATAACTCCTAACTCCTCACTCCTAACTCCTCACTCAGCTAACCCTTCGACAAGCTCAGGGACCGAAACCGACTCACCGACTCACCAACTCACCGAATCACCGTTTAAAAGATGGAGCGGCGAAATCATTGTTTCGGGCAGTGCCAAAAAACTATACTACCAAGACACACAATACTTTGGTTGTGCCAGCTTAAACGTAGAAGGTTACTACCACACCTGCAGACAACACCGCATTGGCGTTGGTTTGGACCTCTTTTTTGACGATGCGTACTGCCAAACCGTTGCACCCGATGCCAACGGCACGTACCAATGGACCAACGAATACACCAAATTTAAACGCACCTGTACCCCCGACAACAACGTAGTCAACAAACTACGCTTGGGCTTTAACATTGCCAACGAATTAACCATAGGCCGTGTGGGTATCTTTGCACAATTTGGCATTTACCTATACGACCCTGTTAAAAACATGGAACCTGGCGACAAGGCTTTAGACGCCTTAAACGGCAAACAAGATCCCATTAAAAAAGGATTGTTTTACGCATACGACATACAAGAAGAAGACGGTTGGAACTATTTTCGCGTGGGGGTAAAATACCACGTAACCCCGCATTTTTTACTAAACGTAAGCTTTAAAACCCACTTACAAAAGGTTGAATTTGCCGAATTTGGCATTGGTTATTCCTTCTAACATTACCTAACTACACATGAAAAAATACGCAATCATCATAGCTTCGGCCATAGCTCTGGTATTTTCTGTTTGGGGATATATTTCGCTCAAAAAAACAACAGTATCCAAAGAGGTTGATGTGTTAACCGCTTTGCCACAAACGCCTTATAGTTTGATACGCATCAACAACATAGGCGCATTAAGCAATGCCCTGCTTTTTGACAACAGCTACTGGCAAGACGTTAGCAAACTATCCTCGTTTAACCAACTAAACACCGCCATAAACGTATTAGACTCTATCAAAGACACCCAAAGTGCCATTCAACTGTTTGTAAGCAACCGCACGGTGTACATGGGTAGTTTTTGGGGCGAAAACAAACAATCCAATCACCTATGGTTTGCACAGGTTTCTACCGATGAGTGGGGCATGCTTCAACCCATTATGAAACAAGAAATGCCTGGCGGTTATTATTTTAGCTACGAAAACGGCATTTTTTTGGTGGGCACCAATCCCACTTTGTTGCAACAAGCCGTAACACAAATAAAAAGCGAACAATCCATTATGGCAAACGATGCTCGCTTTACCGCCATGTTGCAAACAGGTGGCAAACAAGCTGCCTTTAACTGGGTATTTAACATGGAAATGATAGGCGACTATTTGTTAAGCGAATGTACCGAGCAAGGCAAACGCATGCTGTCCGATTGGAAATGGTACGCCGACTGGTGCTGTTTTGACGGCATTGTAGAGGGCGATAAACTAACGCTTAACGGCTTTGCCGGCACGCAAGGAGCTTTTCACAGTACCAGTTTGATGAACGGCCAAAACACTGGTCAAAATACCCTGACAGACCGCATGCCTTACAATACCTACTTTTTTAGGCATACCTACATAGACCAATTGGATACCTACTTAAGCCAATTGCAAGCATACGCCTCGCAACACAGCGAAGACGGCCTAATTACAGATGGCATGGCCTTGGAAACCCCCACCGGCGAAACCCCCACCCTGTTTTTTAGAAACTTTTTTGGAGGCGAAATTGCGTACGGATGGTCGCCATTAGGTCCCTTTGTTATTGTTAAATTAGACGAACCCAAGCGAGCGCAAGAACGCCTCGATTACATGGTAGAAGACATGGGTTACAACGCAAAAAGCAGTACGCAAGGTGGCATCAAAACCTATAAATTTGCCGAACCGGGCTTTGCCGGTTGCGTGTTTGGATCGTACTACACCTTACCGGAAGAGCACATGGCTATTGTAGGTAATAAACTGATTATCACACCACAAGCATCGTTTGCACGATACATAGCTTCGCGCAAGGCCAACACACAAACCTTGCAATGCGCTCCCAACTTTAAGGATGCCAACCGCACCTTGCTTACCAACGCCAACGTATCCATGTACGCCAACATTCCGTACATGATACGCAACGCCAACCGCTTTGTTATGGGCGATACATACCAATGGCTAACCCAAACCCAAAGTTTGTGGAAAAACTTTTCTACTTTTTGTTTACAAGCAGAAAACGAGCCTTCGGGCAATAGTTTCCAACATTTGTTTATCCAATACAACAAGGTAATGGATGTAGATGCCACCGCTTTATTGAGCACAAGCCAAACAAATACCAACGCTGTTGAAACCGAAAAAGAAGACGAAGAACCTATTGTGGCTCAAGCAGATAGCGAATCAGAGAAACCTACAGAAGCAGTTGCAGAAGAACCCGAAACAGCAGAAAACACCGAAGAAGTAGAAGAAGTTGAAGCAAACCAACCAAAACAACGAGTAAAACGCCAAATAAGCGCGCAACAACCGCTGTTTACAGCCACGTTAGACTATCCCGCCATTATCGCACCACAAGCGGTAAAAAATCACTATACAGGCGAGGGCGAATTTGCCATTCAGGACAGCAAAAACCAACTTTATTTGATTAGTGCTTCGGGCAAAATATTGTGGAAAAAATTGCTACAAGACCGCATTTTAGGCAGTATTTGGCAGGTGGATATGCTTAAAAACAACAAGTTGCAAATGGCGTTTGTTACCGAAAAAGAATTGGTTATTATAGACCGAAACGGCAACATGCTAAAAGGATACCCCAAGGCATTGCCCAAGCAAGCCACGCAAGGGCTAACGGTATGCGATTACGAAAACAACAAAAATTACCGTTTCTTTATCCCTGCCGAAAACGGACAAATCATGTTGCTAAAAGCAGACGGCACGCAACCTTCCGACTGGCAATTTACAGGCAATAAAAAGGACATACAAGCTCCGGTACAATACATAAAACAACAAGGCAAAGACTTTATTTTGGCATTTGACAACAAACAATGCTACTTTTTAAACCGCCAAGGAAAAGAGCGTATTCATGCCAAAAACACCATAGAAAAAGCCAAAAATGGCGTATTTTATGCTGATGCAGTGGGTTCTAACCAACGCTTTGTAGCCACTTCGCCCAAAGGCGACATCTTATACATTTACGCCAACGAGGTAAAAACAAGTGCGGTAAAAGAATTTTCCAAAAACCACCTATTTACCCTGTTTAAAGGCAATTACGGCAACTACTATTTGTTCTTGGATAAACAAGGACTAACGGTGTACGACCGCGACATGAACCTCTACATGCAAGATGCTTCTGTGGATGCCGGCAATGAGCCTACCCTGCTTATGCAAGGCAGTAAAATGGCGGTGTTTGACAACGATCAAGACTGCTGGATTATTTACAATTTGGTAAGTAAACGCAAAGCCTACCAAATCTTTAAAGGCGACACCCCCTTGGCGTATTTTGGCACGTTTAAACCCTACGCCTCGCCCTGCCTGGTGGTAGCAGACGGCAACACGCTAAAAGGCTATAAAGTGAATGAGAAATAGTTAGGAGTTAAAATTTTCTTCTTTCTACTTTCTCAACTCTCCATTTTTTACTATCTTTGCGTACTTTAAAATAAAAAGACATGATAGTATTCTTTAAAACTCAGAGCAACAACATTTTAGCCGTACAAAGCCGTGAAGCCTTATCGGCCGAAAATAGTGAAAAATTGGTGTGGCTGTTTGACAATGCCACTTTATTAACCGAAAATGCCATTGCAGGAAGCTATATTGGTCCTCGTCGCGAAATGATTACACCATGGAGTACCAACGCCGTGGAAATTACCCAAAACATGGGCATTTGTGGCATTGAACGCATTGAAGAATATTATCCCAACATGGGCGATGCATCGTTTGACCCCATGTTGCAACGTAAATACGAAGGTCTTGACCAAGAACTATTTACCATTAACAAACAACCAGAACCCATTGTTTACATCGACGATATTGAAGCGTACAACGAGCAAGAAGGTTTGGCACTTAACCCCGACGAAATGGCTTACCTAAACGGTATTGCCGAAAAATTGGGCAGAAAACTAACCGACAGCGAAGTATTTGGTTTCTCGCAAGTAAACTCAGAACACTGCCGTCACAAAATTTTCAATGGTTTGTACATCATTGACGGCCAAGAAAAAGAACTATCACTCTTTAAATTAATCAAAAAAACATCCGAAACCAATCCAAACACCTTGGTTTCGGCCTACAAAGATAACGTAGCCTTTAACGCAGGCCCCGAAATTGAACAATTTGCACCAAAAAGCGGTGACAAACCCGATTTCTTTGAAATCAAAAAAATAAAATCGGTTATCTCGTTAAAAGCAGAAACACACAACTTCCCTACTACCGTAGAACCTTTTAACGGTGCTGCTACCGGTACCGGTGGCGAAATTCGTGACCGTTTGGGCGGAGGTAAAGCATCGCTTCCTATTGCAGGTACAGCGGTTTACATGACCTCTTATCCTCGTTGCGAAGCAGGTAAAAGCTGGGAAGAAAGCATCAAAGAACGTAATTGGTTGTACCAAACTCCCGAACAAATCCTTATCAAAGCATCTAATGGTGCTTCAGACTTTGGTAACAAATTTGGTCAACCCCTTATTTGCGGTTCGTTGTTGTGTTTTGAGCACGAAGAAGACAACAAACAATACGGCTTTGACAAAGTAATTATGTTGGCTGGTGGCGTTGGTTTTGGTACACAACGCGACGCGCTTAAAGGCGAACCACAAGTGGGCGAAAAAGTAGTAGTATTGGGTGGCGACAACTACCGCATTGGTATGGGTGGTGGCGCTGTATCTTCTGTAAACACAGGCCAATACGCTAACGCCATTGAGTTGAACGCTGTTCAACGTGCCAACCCCGAAATGCAAAAACGTGCTGCCAACGTTATTCGTACTTTGGCAGAAAGCGATAATAACCCCATTGTTTCTATCCACGACCACGGTGCAGGCGGTCACTTAAACTGCTTGTCGGAGTTGGTAGAAAGCACCGGTGGTAAAATTGACATGAGCAAATTGCCTATTGGCGACCCTACCCTTTCGGCCAAAGAAATTATTGGTAACGAAAGTCAAGAACGTATGGGCTTGTTGGTAAAAGAAGAAGACCTTGCGCTTATTAACCGCATTGCAGACCGCGAACGCTCGCCTATGTATGTGGTAGGTGAAACCACCGGCGATATGAACTTTGTGTTTGAACAAGCTGATGGCGAAAAACCCATTAACCTACGCTTGGATTACATGATTGGTAAACCACCAAGAACCATTATCAAAGACAATACCGTTGAGGCTAACTTTGCAAACCCTGCCACCGACGCTGCTCAAATTGAAAGCTACGTAAAACAAGTGTTGAGCATGGAGCACGTGGCTTGTAAAGACTGGTTAACCAACAAGGTGGACCGTTCGGTAACCGGTAAAATTGCCCGTCAACAATGTGCTGGTCCATTGCAATTGCCTCTTAACGACTTGGGTGTTGTAGCATTAGACTACCGTGGCAAAGAAGGTATAGCCACATCCATTGGCCACGCGCCCTTGGCTGCGCTTGCTAATCCCGAAGCGGGTTCTGTTTTGGCTATTGCCGAATCGCTTACCAACATTGTTTGGGCGCGTCTTGCCAACGGCATTGAAAGCGTTTCGCTTTCTGCCAACTGGATGTGGCCTTGCAAAAACGAAGGCGAAGATGCTCGTTTGTACAAAGCAGTAGAAGCATGTAGCGATTTTGCTTGCAGCTTGGGCATCAACATCCCAACCGGTAAAGACAGCTTGTCCATGACCCAAAAATACGGCGACAAAAAAGTATTATCGCCCGGTACCGTTATCATTTCGGCCGGTGCCGAAGTGGCCGACGTAAAACAAGTAGTTAGCCCTGTGGTTCAAAACGACAAGAGCAGCTCTATTTACTACATCGACTTCTCGTTCGACAACATGAAATTGGGCGGTTCTGTATTGTACCAATGCTTAGGCAAAATTGGTAACGAAGTGCCAACCGTACAAAATCCTGAATATTTTGCCGATGCCTTTAACAGCATCCAAGAGCTAATTGCCAACAATTACATCATGGCAGGTCACGATATTTCGGAAGGTGGTTTAATTACCGCATTGCTTGAAATGACCTTTGCGAACACAAAAGGTGGCTTGTGCATCAACCTATCTTCGCTTGCCGAAAAAGACACCGTTAAATTGTTGTTCTCTGAAAATCCTGGTGTGTTTATCCAAACCAAAAACAATGCAGAGGTAGAAAAACTATTAACCGACAACGGCATTGGTTTTGCTAAAATTGGTTACCCCATTGAAGAACGCAGCTTGATTGTGGTAAAAGACGACGAAAAATACACCTTCAACATTGACGAATTGCGCGATGTTTGGTATCGTCCTTCTTACCTATTGGATCGCAAACAAAGCGGTGAACAATGCGCTAAAGAACGTTTTGAAAACTATAAAAACCAACCCCTTGACTTGGCTATTTTGTCAAGCTTTACCGGCCAACTTTCGCAATTTGGTTTGCAAACACCACACGCTCCAAGCGGTATTAAAGCAGCCATTATCCGCGAAAAAGGTACCAACGGCGAACGCGAAATGGCTTACTCGCTATACCTTGCAGGCTTTGACGTAAAAGACGTGCACATGACCGACTTGGCTTCGGGTCGTGAAACCTTAGAAGACATCAACATGATTGTATTCTGCGGTGGTTTCTCTAACTCTGACGTATTAGGTAGTGCCAAAGGTTGGGCAGGTGGCTTCTTGTACAACGAGAAAGCGAAAAAAGCGTTGGATAACTTCTACGCTCGTAAAGATACCTTGAGTTTGGGTATTTGCAACGGTTGTCAGCTAATGGTTGAACTTAACCTTGTTAATCCCGAACACGAAAAACGCACCAAAATGCTACACAATAACTCGCACAAGTTTGAATCTAACTTTGTGGGTCTTACCATTCCAGAAAACAATTCGGTTATGTTTGGTAGCTTGTCTGGTAGCCGTTTGGGTATTTGGGTAGCTCACGGCGAAGGTAAATTCTCGCTTCCTATGGGCGAAGAAAATTACAACATCATTGCTAAATACACCCACGCTGGTTATCCTGCTAACCCCAACGGTTCTGACTATAACGTAGCAGGTATCTGCTCGGCAGATGGTCGTCACTTGGCGATGATGCCTCACTTGGAACGTGCTATTTTCCCATGGCAATGGGCGCACTACCCTGCAGGTCGTCAAGACGAGATTACGCCTTGGGTGGAAGCATTTGTTAATGCCTTCAACTGGATTAAGAATAATAAATAGTCGCTTCGCTACGACTAATCGACTAATCGGTTAACCGACTAATTTTGTACTTAAAATTAGATATCGTGATGAGCGGAGAATAGATTTTACGAATTATTTCCGTTAAACAAAAACTGCTGTTTGAACAAAGTGAGTTCAGTTTTTGTAGGAAATAAAGAGTAAAATCCCGCGAAGAGCGTTAATCGTAATTTTAACGTATAAAATTTGCAAGAATATGTTACTGGACTTATTCATAGCATTCTTTAAGATAGGAGCCTTCACCTTTGGTGGAGGCTACGCTATGATATCGGTAATAGAACAAGAGGTAGTTACCAAGAAAAAATGGCTATCCGAAACCGATTTTGTAGATATGTTGGCCATGGTACAAAGTTTACCAGGGCCAATTTCTATTAATTCCTCTGTCTATGTAGGATATAAACTCAAAGGAGTTTTAGGCGCCATAGTAGCTGCTATTGGCACAGCGCTTCCCTCTTTTGTTATTATCTTGCTCTTGGCCATTGTATTTACAGACGTACAAGATCACCCTACTATCGAAAAAGTATTTAAAGGCATCCGTCCTGCCGTGGTGGCACTCATTGTGGCACCGTTGGTACGCCTTTCGCAAAAATCGGGCATTACGTATAAAAACGTTATCATTCCCATAGCTGCCGCCCTATTGGTGTGGCAATTGGATGTTTCGCCCATCTACATTATCATAGTGGCCGCTACAGGAGGCTTATTGTATAACTGGAACAAAAACAAGAAAAAATGAGCCTTTACCTGATACTTTTTTGGACTTTCTTTAAAATTGGATTGTTTGGATTTGGCGGAGGCTATGCCATTGCATCGCTTATTCAAGACGAAGTGGTTTTTAACCACCAATGGCTAACGGTAGCCCAGTTTACAGACATTATGGCTATCTCGCAGGTAACACCCGGCCCTATTGCCATAAACTGCGCCACCTACGTTGGCTACAGCGCAACCGGAAGCATTTGGGGTTCTGCCATTGCTACCTTTGCATCGTGTTTAGGCCCATTTTTATTGGTGTGTTTGGTGGTATTGGGAATGCAAAAAATCAAAAACAACCCATACGTAGAGTATGCCTTTCAGGGTATCAGGCCCGCTGTTATAGGGCTTATTGCATCGGCCGCTTTGCTTCTTGCCAATGGCGAAAACTTTATTGACCTATATAGCTACCTTATTTTTGGCGCAGTAGCCATTGCTTCGCTTGCCAAAGTAAATCCTATCTTCTTACTGGTTTTAAGCGGTATTGCCGGCTATTTCTTGTACTGATTAACGAACCAAATAAGGTTCAAACCTATCGTTATACTGTACTTGGATGCTATCACCTTGCGCATATAGCAAATACACGGCTAATTGTTGGTTATTGGCTATGGCCTCAATGCTGTCTTTGTTACCCAATACCATAAAGGCAGTGGCATACGCATCTGCCACCATAGCAGTAGGTGCTACCACGGTTGTACTCAACAGGTTATGACTACATGGTCTGCCACTTCTGGGGTCTATGGTATGGCTTATTTTTAAGCCGTCTTGGTAGTAAAATTGCCTATAATTGCCCGAAGTAGCCACCGCTGCATTGCTGATGCTTAGAATAGCTGCCACCTGGTTGGAAATCAAAATGCTATCTTCTTTGGGTTGTTGAACGCCTACTTTCCACTTTTGGTTATGGGGATTATTTCCTTTCAGCACCATTTCGCCCCCTATATCCACCAAATAATGCTGTACGCCTTGTTTTTCCAAATAAGCCGCCACCACATCGCAACCAAAGCCTTTGGCTATGGCACTGGCGTCTAATTGCAAACAAGGGGTTGATTTTACTATTTTCCCACCTTGCAAAGCCATTTTTTGGTAGCCTACGCAGGCTTTTAAGCTATCTATAGTAGCTTGGGTGCGGTGTTTGGTTGGGTCAAAACCAAAGCCCCAAGCATTTACCAACGGGGCTACCGTAATATCAAATGCACCGCCTGTTACAGTAGAAACCTGCTGCGCCGTATTAAACACCACGGTAAACAACGAATCGGCTACCACTGTGCTATCGTTTTGGTTGATGCGCGAAATAGTAGAAGTTGGCGAAAAGGTTGATAACGAATTATTTACACTTTGCATAGCCTCTTGTATGCCAGCGTGCAAGTCTTGGGGCGCGTAGTACATAATTTTGTAGTATGTGCCAAAAACCTTGCCGCTATTAGTGTGGTAGGTGCTGGGCTTACTGCAAGATGTGGCTATAAGAGCCATTAGGAGGAATAGGAGGGTTTTCATGGGCGGTTATTTGGTGATACGGTGATACGGTGAGTTGGTTATTTGGTGAGTTGGTGATACGGTGAGTTGGTTATTTGGTGAGTTGGTGATACGGTGAGTTGGTTATTCGGTTATTTGGTGGGGCGATTGTGCGTAAAGACTGTCGCGAGAGGGAGGAAAAAGGTTTTTATGTGCAAAAGCGTTAAGCGAAAGGTGCTGTTTGAGCAAAGCGAGTTCACCTTTCGTAGCTTTTGTATGTAAAAACCCCGACCAAAGCGTCTGTCGTAACGTACAATCGCATCAACACATTTTAGTATTCTTTGTCTTAATTAAAAATATTATCTTTGCACCACAAAGATAATACTTTTATGAACAAACAAGAAGCCTTAGATAAACGTTACATGCGTATGGCATACGTATGGGCCGAAAATTCATACTGCGAGCGCCGCAAAGTAGGCGCTATTTTGGTTAAAAACCGCATGATTATTTCTGACGGATACAACGGAACACCTTGCGGTTTTGAAAACATCTGCGAAGATGAAAACCACAAAACCAAACCCTACGTGCTACATGCCGAAGCCAACGCTATTACCAAAATTGCTCGCTCGCACAACAGCAGCGAGGGTGCTACCATGTACGTAACCACCTCGCCCTGCATAGAATGTGCCAAATTGATTATTCAAGCAGGCATTGTGCGCGTGGTTTACTGCGACGAATACCACGTTACAGACGGTTTAGACCTCTTAAAACGCGCAGGTATTGAAGTATGTAGAATTGACAAGGAAGAAAATGAAAAATAACAACCTTACCCCCATTTGGTTGTCCATAGCCGCAGCCATTGGTATATACATTGGTGTTTGGCTTACCCAAAACGCCATGCAAAACGCCAGTCCCGTTGTGGTGCCAACCAGCACAACCTCAACCTACAACAAGTTAAACGAGGTATTAAACATCATAGACGAGGCCTACGTAGATACCATAAACAAACACAAGTTAGTAGAAGATATTTTACCACAGGTACTAAAAGACTTAGACCCCCACTCTGTTTATGTTCCCAAAGATGAGGTAGAAAGCATGAACGAAGACTTAGAGGGCAGTTTTAGCGGTATTGGCGTGCAATTTAACATCCAAAACGACACCATTATGATTGTGGATGTTATAGCCGGAGGTCCATCCGAACGATTAGGTATTTTACCCGGCGACCGCATTGTCATGGTAAACGACAGCAACTTTACCGGCAAAAGCATTAGCAACAACAAGGTGGTAAAAACCCTTCGAGGCAAAAAAGGAACCGTAGTAAAAGTGGGTATAAAACGCAATGGAAGCAACAAGATATGGGACTTTTCCATTACACGCGACGACATTCCCGTTAATAGCGTAGATATAGCCTACCCCATTACTCCCACCATTGGCTACATCAAAATTAGCCGTTTTGGAGCCAATACCTACAACGAATTTTTAACTCAACTAATGTGGTTGCGCGAAAAAGAAGGATGCAAAGACTTTATCATCGACCTTAGAAACAACTCGGGCGGCTATTTAAGCGCAGCCATATACATGATTAACGAATGGTTGCCCAAAGGCCAACTTATTGTTTATACAGAAGGTAGAAATTATAGGCGCGAAAATGCCGTAGCAGACGGAACAGGACGCTTTAAAAACAACAATGTATGCGTACTTATTAACGAATGGTCGGCCTCGGCCAGCGAAATCTTTGCAGGTGCTATACAAGACCAAGACCGTGGTTGGGTAATAGGCAGACGCTCGTTTGGCAAAGGATTGGTACAGCAACAAATGCCCCTTTCGGATGGTTCGGAAATGCGTTTAACCATTGCTCGTTACTATACACCTTCGGGCAGATGTATTCAAAAGCCCTACAAACAAGGCGAGGTAGATGAATACGATGCCGATATTGAAAACCGCTACGAGCACGGCGAGTTTTTTGCCCAAGACAGCATTGTACAAAACGACTCGGTGGTTTACTACACCAGTTTGGGACGAAAAGTGTACGGTGGAGGTGGCGTTATGCCCGATTACTTTGTGGGACAAGATACTACCCAATACACACCCTATTACAGACAAGTATTTAACTCCATGACCTTGTATAATTTCTGCTTTGCCTATACAGATAAAAATAGAGCAACGCTAAAACAATACAAAACATGGCAAGAGCTACAAGCCTACTTATGCACAACAGGCTATTTAGAAGAATTTTTCCAATACGCCGAACAAAAAGGC
>JAFOWX010000104.1 GCA_017391905.1 Paludibacteraceae bacterium
GGGTTCCCGGTGGAGCGGCAGAAACCGGGATCTGTGACATGGCATGACAAAATGAGCCCCCTCTTCTTGCACAGATCGCCGAAAAGGGGGCATCATTCAATTGTCCGAACTTAGTCACTCCGAAGATGCATGGCTTCACTATGTAGGTACATCTTTTCCTATAGACTACACCGAAGCCTTTACCCTCAAAGCCCTCTAAATCAGCTACTATAACCCTTATTATGGTAACGGTGGTAGGGAGTTCTATTTTCCCATTTTTTTAATCTTTTGCTAATGACTGTTAAGGAATTAGCTTTTTAACAACAAAAGGGCGTTTTCTGTTAAGCAAGTTTAATTTTGTTACAATGTTACAGCAATTTATGCGTTTTTTGGGGAGTTGTGTTAATATTAGAAAACATTACGATAATAAACGATAATATAAAAATGAAAGGTGGCATATTATTTTGCCACCTTTTGTTTTTGCTCTTACTTTGCCCACGTGATTTTAACAAATTAGTGGCACATGAAAGAGCTAATTACAAATATCGCAACCAGTTACGCAGTAGAAAATTGCAGCCATGAAATAGCTCCTGCGCATTTGTTTAAAGCAATTTTGCACAAAGAAGCCGGTTTGGTTTCGTTTATCGAAACAGAACTTGACAAAGACTACTTTTACATGCAAGAGTGGGTGGATGTGCAAATGTCGCTTGCTCCCAAGGCAGCTCGCCCCGGCAGCACCTTACACTTATCGGAAGAAAGCCAAGCTGTTTACAACCAAGCCGAAGAATACCGCTTGCGTTTTGGATTAGCAGAAACAAACGCTGTGTGTTTATTGGCATCGTTGGTAACTCCTGGTGTTGGCTTTACCTTTGAACAATTAAAAACACTTCCCCTTAGCGCTACAGAAATTTGTGATGCCATGCACGTAACCACTGCTGCTACTGGCGTACAAAACAACAGCAACGCTAACGCACCTTATAGCGCTAAAACCGGAAACGCCATTCAAAAATATTGCATAGACAAAACCCAGTTAGCTGCCAACGGTCAGTTGGGTATAGTAATAGGTTTTGAAGAAGAAATGGCTGTTATGTATCAAGTGTTGGGCCGAAAAACCAAATCTAACTTACTTATAACAGGCGAGAGCGGGGTAGGCAAAACCGCCTTGATTAACGGTTTTGTGTTGCAATTGCAAGCCGGTACCGTTCCTGCTTTTTTGCAAGGTGCTAAAGCATTTGAATTGGACTTAACAGCACTTGCCGCTCAAGCTTCTTACAAAGGCGAAATTGACGACCGCTTTAAAAAATTGCTTGCCGAGCTAAACACACAAAAAAACGCTGTACTTATTATAGAATCTATCGATAAGCTATTTGATAAACAAGGCATGATGTATGGGGCAGCTACCATGCTAAAACAAGCCCTTAGCCAAGGAACATTGCTACTATTGGCTACAGCTTCTGTAGATGGTTACACCAAAAACATAGAAACAGACAAAGAGTTGCTCAATAAATTTGAGAAAATAACCATTGAGGAACCCAATGCCCAACTTTGCGAAAAAATTATCACAGGAGCATTAGCCCCTTATCAAACATTCCATGGATTAACTGCCGGCCAAGAGGTAGTAACCGAGGCTATTCGTTTGGCAAAACGCTACTTAACAGAACGCGCGCTTCCCGATTCGGCCTTTGACCTAATAGACCGCACCATGGCATGGGTAAAAATACAAAACCAAAATACGCAGGTAGAACCCGCCCATTTATTTGAGGTGGTAGCTAAAAAAACGGGTATTCCTTTGGGCAAAGTACAAGGTAGTGAGCGCAACCGTTTAATTAACGCCGAAGATACCCTAAAACAACGCGTAGTGGGCCAAGATCACGCCGTTAAAACCGTGCTTGATGCCATTTTTGAATCGCGTTCGGGACTTACCAAAAAAGGCCAACCCATGGGTTCGTTCTTTTTCTTAGGCCCCACAGGTACGGGCAAAACAGAACTATCCAAAGCCTTAGCTTCGTTCTTATTCCAAGACGAATCGTCGCTAATCCGTTTTGATATGTCCGAATTTAAAGAGGAACACTCCGTTGCCTTGTTGTACGGAGCGCCTCCTGGATACGTGGGCTACGAAGAAGGCGGTTTGTTGGTAAACAAAATTAGGCAAAAACCCTATTCGGTGGTATTGTTTGACGAAATAGAAAAAGCCCACAAATCGGTATTTGACTTGTTTCTTCAAATTTTGGACGAAGGCAAATTACACGACCGTTTGGGCAGGGTAGGAGATTTTTCCAACGCGCTTATCTTATTTACCTCAAACATAGGCAGTGAGTTTATTGCCAAAGCGTTTGCAGCAGGCAAGATGCCACAAAACAACCAGTTGATGGACATTATGCAAGGTCATTTCCGTCCCGAGTTTTTGGGACGCCTTACCGAGATAGTACCTTTTTCGCCCATTACAGAACAAACCGTAACACGCATCTTTGATATTCACTTAAAAGGTTTGCTCAACTTATTGGTAGAACAAAACATTACCTTACAAATGACAGACGAGGTAAAACGCACCATTGCCATGAAAGGGTATAATCCTCAATACGGCGCTCGTCCTATTTTAGGTATCATTCGTAAAGAATTACGCAATCCGCTATCCAAGCTCATTATTTCGGGCGAAATAAAAGCCGGCGATACGGTACAAGTAAGCATCCAAGATGATAATACAGTATTTAAGACAACAGATAAGTAGAATTATAAACAATTTTAAAAAAAAGAAAGTTATGGCTATGAAAGAGAATTTCATCTCGATGGCTCCAGATGAAGAATCAAACGCAAAGGTCTCTCCAATTGACAACAACAAGACCTTAATGATTGACCAGTACACATCAAATGTAGAACCGGGAAGTCCAGAATTTGTAGACAACATCCAAACCATTGCTGATGCGTTTGCACACTTTCAACCCAAGGTTGAGGTTGATTTTGTAGACGAAGAAGGCGGTTCTGTAAACGAAACCCTTCATTTTACTGAACTTCGCGACTTTGAAGCGCAAGGTGGCAAAGGACGTTTGGTTACCAACAGTGCTTTTCTTTCGGGTGTTAAAAACAAAATTACAACCAATGCAACCATTCGTAAAAGCATTGAGCAAAACCGTAAATTGCGCGACATTTTAAAAGATGAACAATCGCGCGGTGAGTTAAAAGAAATGCTATTAGCAATGTTAGCAGAATTAGAAGAACCTCAAAACAAGTAAAGTCATGGCAGAATTAGAAGTAAAAAAAGCAACTGTTGCTGCAGAACAAACAGCCGTAAATAATGCCGACAAAAAAGATGTTTCTGCATTATTGTCAGCCTTTGGTGGTTTTAATGCAATTCGTGGATTTATGCCCGATGCAGATAACCTAAACCCTGCAAAAAAAGCTGCCAAAGCAGTGTTCTTGAGTGATAAACGTTTTAAAGAAAAACGCGAAAGCTTAATCAACGATATTAAAGGTTGGTTAGAAGTATTGGACGAAGGTCATCAAACACCTACCGCTTTTGTGGATGCTTGCAAAGCAAAAGAAGACAAATACAGCGCTGTGTTAAGCCAAGGTATTACCGATGCCCTTTTTGCTACCGCTGCTTTGGAACGTTCTTATCGCTCGTTGGATTCATTCTTTAAAACAGCCAATGCCGATAAGGTTAAAAATTTGCGCGTAATCAACGTATTTAAAAACGATATTGCCGATGCTGATTCGGGCTTTGCACAAGAAGTAGATAACATTTTGCGTGGTGGCTTTGACCGCTTAAGCTTAAAAGATTGCTACAGCTTGTTGGTAGTTCCCGGAAGCGTATTCCAAGACAAAGTATCGCTTTTGCAATGGGCAAAAATTGCGTTCAAATACAAAGTGATGCTTATTACCGACCACGCAGACGAGTTTTCTTTTGACGATTTGTTTGCCAATACAGAAGGCTACAAAGACAGCGATATTGAGCTACAAAACGTTATTATGACTGCAAACTGGTTGGTGGGCAGAGAAAGTGAAAAACTTTCTGAAGACGAAAAAGATGCTCCTGCATTTTACATTGCCGGTTCTGGCGCATTAGCAGGCAAACTATACGACGAAAGTGCCAACATGGCGCAAGGTGCCGGTGGTAAAAAATACGGTACATTAGACGGCGTAAAAGGGGTAAAATTAGACTTGTTAAAATCTGAAATTGCCTCGCTTATGGACAACCAAGTTATCCCCATGGTTTACTCAGAAGGTAGGGTAATGGCGTTTAACAACACCACACTTTACAATGGCGACAACACTGCCATGAAAGAATATCCTATTGTTCGTGTATTTGACTGGGTTAAAAAAGTACTTATGAACTATGTTCACGAGGTAGTTTTGGAAAACTGGGATCCCTATAACTCGCCCAAAAACTTGAAAGCAAAAATTCAAGCTTTCTTAAACGATTACAAAGGTTATGGCAACTTGTTCCAAAATTACGAAATTAAGGAACCAACCCAAGACCCTGTAACCAAACGCATTACATGCGACATTAGTATGACTCCATTCTATTCCGCAAAAAACTTTATCATTAAAGTGTCGGCCGACAAAAAAGATAAAGATGCGCAAATGGCGTAAAAATAATTCACTAAGTAATTAACATTAAAAATTACAGTTATGGCAAAAACACCTGTAAAATTAGAGATTGATGGCTACAAGGAGCGTGAGGTAATGATGGTCAAATACGAATTTGATCAAGCTACCGACATTGAAGGTCAAATGTCTGGTATTCCACGTGGTGGTCTTATTACCATCCGTGTTAAAGCCCTAAATGACGGTACTCCAGATTTGTTAGCATGGATGATTGAACGCAACTTACCTAAAAACGGTGTGATTACGTTCCAAGAAACAAAAACGGGTAAAAACATGAAAACCATTAAGTTTACTAACGGTTACTGCGTTAACTTTGACGAACGTTGGGAAGACAAAAAAGGTCACTACGAAGAAATCGTAATTTCATGTCAAAAAATTGAATTTGAATCGGTTGTCTTTGAAAACGACTGGGCATAACCCTATGTTTAACCATTTAAAAACAAAAGAATTATGGCAGCAAATATGACACCCGTAGAACTTACAGTGAGCGGGTTTGAAAAACGTGAAGTGTTATTGGTAGATTATCAGTTTACACAAGCTGTAGATAGAGAAGGACAAATTGCCGGTATTCCACGTGGTGGACGTATCAACATTAGAGTAAAAGCCATGAACGATGGTAACAACCAATTGGTTCAATGGATGCTTGCTCCAAACGACCCACGCGACGTATCTATTTTGTTCTACAATACCATTGATGGTTCTACCATGAAAGAACTTAAAGGTACCGGTTGCTATTGCACCCACTTTATTGAAAAATGGGAAGATGGCGAAGAACACTTTGAAGAAATTGAAATTGTTTGCCAAGAATTGAAAAACGGCTCTGTTGGTTTTGAAAATCCTTGGAAATAATAATTCTCTTATCTTAACCTAAACTTTCAACTGGAACATAAAGGTACGCAGCTGTTGCGTATCTTTATGTCTTTTAAGTTACTACTTACGTTAAAAAACGTAAATTAAATTCCTAAAACTTGAATTATGGCCTTGCTTGCAACTCTACAAATTGGCAATAACAGCGAAGGTATCTACCACAACAACTACTTGGTAGTAAGATGCGATTACTCGTTTTCGCGCAGTCACAATGCACGTGTCCCCAATAGTGTACCCAAAAACAACAAACTAAACATAGTAATAGTAGCCCCTAATGGCGACGATATGTTGCTGTACGATTGGTACATAAACAAAGAAGTATTTTCGGGTCGTTTGGTGTTTGACATGTCCTCGGTAAACGAAGAAAGACCCAAGGTATTGCAGTTTGAAAATGCGCAATGCTATGCTATTGCCGAAAACTACGACATAGATGGCGTGTACAGGCGGTTAATTTCGCTGTGTGTTTCGGCCGAAACAAGCCAATGTGATTCTGAGGTATTTACAAACTATTAAAGTTTCTTATTATGGCAGATGTATTATCTAATCAGTTAAAAGCGGTATTTGCCTTAGGCAATTTTACCGACGAAGTAGTACTTTATAAACAAATGTGCTCAACAATCTGTCAGTTTGATTATGCGTGTAAACGTGATGTAGATGAAGCAGGCAGACAAACGGGTATTACCAATACAACCGTAATGACTGTGGCGTTAAAATCGGCAACGGTCGATAAGTACAAAGAGCTTTACAAAGCATTGAAGAGTACACAAATAAGTTGTTTTTCTGTATTGTTCAATGCTGTGTTTGATCAAGATAACCAGCTCTCTGATTACTACGGCGGTATGGTGGTAGATGGGTATGTGGTGGATATTGAAGAAAGTTTTGATGTTGCCTCGCTTAATCCAAATGGCATGAGCCTAACGGTAAAAATAGTGGTAAACACCATTAAGTACGTGGGTAGGCAAACAACAAAAGAGTTACAACTAAATTTTGCATAAGGGTATGGGAAAGTATAGTATTCAATTTTATAATACGTTAGAACAAGGTTCTAATGCATCTGATAATACCACTAAAAACCTTCAGGAATTAACCTATAAAGACCATTTGTATCCATATACAGAGGGGGTAGAAGCAACCATAGAAAGCGATAACTACAAAGTAACTTGGGCTTCTTTTAGCTTACATAAACGCGTGTATAACGCTGGTAAATTGGAACTAACTTTTGACATAAGCGTAGAGGGTAGTACACTAAATATAGATAAAGCCAATACCATCTATAATCAGTTTAAGGGTTACAAATCGTTGCGTATGCAAGATAATACCGTATCAGACCATTTAGTGGTTACTAATACCGTAGATTTGCTAACACACTATGTTATTTTTAATTGCAAACGCATTGTAACCAACGCCCGATACAGCATTGTTGTAACCGCTTATAGCCCCGATAAATTGCTTACCATAGATAAATTTAATCGTGCTTTTACGGGTAAAAAGTTCTATGCAGACATGGTGTCTGGTTATTTGGATACTACTGGCGATTTTTTGAAAGAAACTACCACGAATGCAAATCTTTCCCCAAATTTAGTTGCTTACAAGAATTGTAGGGTGCAACTGCTTAACAACCTTAGCAACTTGTCGTACACGGTAACGGAAAATGAGAAAAGCGTGAGTAAAGAAGCCTTGTTGCCATATACCGTTCAGCACAACGAAAGTATTTGGGATTTTTTGGTTCGTATCGCTTCGCGCAACGGTGAGTTTTTGTTCTGCGAAAATGGAACGTTGCATGTAGGGGTGATATGTGATAATCTCGTTGTGGAATTTGTACCCAGCGGAACTACCTGTACCTCTTCGCAAATAGCCTTTGATATAATGGAAGAAGATGCGTGTGGTTACTTTCAAGATGCTTCTACATTGTTTGATAACGATTATTTAGATAGCAATCGTAGCGTAGAAAAAAACATCGTATCACAAAGCACCCAATTAAACAATAGTGAGTGTATTATTTCGCCCGAAATAAATGAGTTGGTACAGAAAACAGATTTCTCATCCATTGACGATTATGTGCAACACGTTAGGTTTATATTCGATTCAGTTTGTACATTTTTCACAGAAAGCAGTATATTGGACGCTATAACAAGTGTGGGGTTAGCTGCTTTTAATAGTTATCACTCAGGTAGTATTTTTGTGGATAAGGACAACAAAAGCTACAACGAATACTAC
>JAFOWX010000105.1 GCA_017391905.1 Paludibacteraceae bacterium
CAATTTGGTGTAACTGTAGAAGGCGAACTTGGTGTATTAGCTGGTGTAGAAGACGACGTTGTTGCAGAACACAGCAACTATACTCAACCAGAAGAAGTGATCGACTTTGTTACCCGCACAGGTTGTGACTCGTTGGCTATTTCAATTGGTACTTCTCACGGTGCTAACAAATTTACCCCAGAACAATGTACTCGCGACGAAAATGGTATCTTGATTCCTCCTCCATTGCGTTTCGATATCTTGAAAGAAATTGAAGAAAAACTTCCTGGATTCCCAATCGTATTGCACGGTTCTTCTTCTGTTCCTCAAGAATACGTTAAAATCATCAACGAAAACGGTGGTAAACTGAAAGACGCAGTAGGTATTCCAGAAGAACAATTGCGTAAAGCTGCTGCTTCTGCAGTTTGCAAAATCAACATCGACTCTGATGGTCGTTTGGCGATGACTGCTGCTGTACGTCAATTCTTCAATACCGATCCTGATAAATTTGACCCTCGTCAATATTTAGGACCTGCTCGCGAAGAGTTGAAAAAATTGTACACCCACAAAGTTGTGAACGTATTGGGTTCTGCAGGTAAAGCATAATTTACTTTAATCAACTAAAAAACTGACTAAGCAATTAGTCAGTTTTTTTTGTGTCTGCAGTAGGGGAGTTTGAAGTGCCGAAATAAAAAAGGACTAACGTTTGGTTAGTCCTTCTACTCTTTTGGTTATGTATATTATCCTAAATAACCTTTTAGTTGTTTACTACGTGCGCTTGTTTTTAAGCGGCGAATAGCTTTTTCTTTGATTTGACGAACGCGTTCGCGGGTAAGACCAAATTTATCGCCAATTTCTTCGAGTGTCATTTCTTGACAACCAATACCAAAGAAGCATACAATAATTTTCTTTTCGCGTTCACTAAGCGTGTTAAGCGCGCGGTCAATTTCTTTGGATAATGATTCGTTCATTAGCTCGCGGTCGGCAATGGGTGAATCGTCATTTACCAATACGTCCAAAAGACTGTTGTCTTCGCCTTCAACAAAGGGAGCATCTACCGAAATGTGGCGTCCCGAAACTTTTAAGGTATCTGAAATTTTGTCAATTGGAATGTCCAACTCGTCAGATAACTCTTGGGGTGAGGGGCGGCGTTCGTGCTCTTGTTCAAATTTTGATAACGCTTTGTTGATTTTGTTCAACGAGCCTACTTGGTTAAGTGGCAAACGTACAATACGTGATTGTTCGGCCAATGCTTGTAGAATGGATTGACGAATCCACCATACAGCATAAGAGATAAATTTGAAACCACGTGTTTCATCAAATTTTTCGGCAGCCTTGATAAGCCCTAAGTTGCCTTCGTTAATTAAGTCGGGAAGACTTAGGCCTTGGTTTTGATACTGCTTGGCAACAGATACAACGAAACGAAGGTTGGCACGTGTTAATTTTTCTAGCGCAATGCGATCGCCCTTTTTGATACGTTGTGCCAATTCTACCTCTTCTTCGACTGTGATAAGGTCTTCTCTACCAATTTCTTGTAAGTACTTGTCTAACGAAGCACTTTCTCTGTTGGTAATCGATTTTACAATTTTAAGCTGTCTCATGATGCTAATACGGGCAAAATAAAGCGCAAATGTAATGATTATAAATAGAAATAACAAGTAAAAAGTAAAAAAAATAGGGCGTATTTTTTGACTCCGGTTGAAAAATATGTATCTTCGCACACAAATAGAAATCAGTGTGACGGTTTGTCGCTGGCAATGCAAGTTGCGAGAGGAAAGTCCGGGCAATATAGGACACCGTGTTTCTTAATGTGGAAGCTATCCGCGAGGGTAGGTTAGCGTAGAAGAAAATAACCGCCCGTGAGGGTAAGGGTGAGAAGGCGGGGTAAGAGCCCACCGCTTGTGTGGCAACATACAGGGCTGTACGCACCACGGATTGCAAGACCAAGTATACTGACGCACGTAGGGCTGTCCGTCCGATGTCAGGGGGTAGGTTGCTAGAGACTATTCGTGAGGATAGTAGTAGATAAATGACAAACACCTTTGTTTACAGAGGTACAGAACCCGGCTTATAGGTGCACTGATTTTTTTAATAAAACAAAGGCTAACAAAAAATGTTAGCCTTTGTTTTTAGTTAAAGAGGTTCTTTTACCAAACCGAAATTTGCTGGTTACCTTTATTTGTAATTACTACATAAACTCCTTGTAAGCTGCCGTTTAGGTGTGTTACATTTACGCCTGCAAGGTTGTAAATAGCAAACTCTTCATCGCAATAGATTGTGCCATTGTTAGCATAGATGCATAGTGTCTCTGTTTCTTCAATTGAAGTTGCAATATCTTCAATTGCTATAACACTAAATTCAATGCTTTCTGCTATGTTGCCTACACTGATCGTTAATGTTGCGGTGTGGGTACCTGCTATTTCTGGCATGAATACAATTTCTACTTCGCTTGAAGTGTGTTTTTTAATGAAGAATGCGTTGTCGCCTGTTAGCTCTACTTTGGCGCTTGTTGCATTTTCAAGGGTATAGGTTGCAATGGCTGTTGTGAAACCGCCTACTTTTATTTCTTC
>JAFOWX010000106.1 GCA_017391905.1 Paludibacteraceae bacterium
ACACCACCATCGGCAATGATAAGATCGGGTAGGGGTGTTTGTTCGTCCAACATGCGTTTGTATCGGCGGTAAACCACTTCGCGCATGGAAGCATAGTCGTCTGGTCCTTGTACGGTTTTTATGTTGTACTTGCGGTAATCTGCCTTGGATGGTTTGCCTTTTTTATATACCACGCAACCGGCAACGGCACTATCCCCACTGATGTTGGAGTTGTCAAAACACTCAATGTGCATGGGTAGTTTGTCTAACTGCAAGTGTTCTTTTAAAGCGTTTAACACCTGCGTTTGGCGTTGCTCGGGGTTTAGTTTTTCGGTTTGTTTAAACTTATCTACCTTGTATTGTTTTACGTTTTGAAGCGATAAATCCAACAGTTTCTTTTTGTCGCCACGTTGCGGTATGCTCATGCTTATACCGTCTAATTCTATGGCTGGCATAAAGGGAACCAATATGGTTTTTGCCTGGCTTTTTAGGCGGTCTCGTAGTTCTAAAATACCCATGGCAAGTACTTCCTCGGCAGGTTCGTCCATCAGTTTGTTGTACTCTATGGTAAGGCCTTTAACGATAGATCCTTCTGCTATGTGCAACATGTTTATGTAAACGGCATTTCCGTCCTCTTGGTAGCCCATTACATCGAGGTTTTCGGTGCCGGTGGTAGTTATTACCGTTTTGGTACGATATTGCAACAGAGCGTCTAATTTTGCCTTTACAGCGGCAGCCTCTTCAAAGCGATATTGAGAAGCCAATTGTTTCATTTCTTGGGTAAGCATGCCGGTTATTACGGAGCTGTGGCCTTTGGCTATTTCCCTAATTTCGGCTATCATTTTTTGATAGTCTTGTTTGCTTTGTTTTCCCTCGCATGGACCCATGCAGTTTTTGATGTGGTACTCCAAGCAGAGTTTGTATTTGCCTGCCTCAATTTTATCGGTAAAAAGGGGCATTTTGCAAGTTCTTACAGGGTAGATGCTACGGATTAAATCCAATAGTGTATCCAGTACCCAAACGTTGCTGTACGGGCCAAAATATTCGGCGCCACGCATTACTTGCCTGGTTTTAAAAATGCGGGGAAATTCTTCTTTGGTAATACACAACCAAGGGTAAGTTTTGCCGTCTTTGAGCAAAATATTGTAGCGAGGTTGGTATTGTTTTATTAGGTTGTTTTCTAAAAGAAGCGCATCGGTTTCGCTATCCACAACTATGTATTTTAAATCGTGGATGTGCTTTACCAATGCGGTTACTTTGACAGATTTTTCTGTTTTATTGAAATAAGACGATACCCTTTTTTTAAGGTCTTTTGCTTTGCCTACATAGATAATTTCGCCATTGGAATTAAAATATTGGTACACTCCCGGAGAGTGGGGAAGTGTACTCACTATTTCTTCTATGTGGCTTTGTTTGCTCAATTTTTACTAAGATTAAAAATGCATTAGAACGTCAACTTCTATGTCGTTGTCTATTTTGTCTCGTCCTTTTAAAAAGTCAATTTCGCCAATAAAGCTAACGTAAATTTTCTTTACGTTAAACTGTTTGATTAGCTGGATAGCTGCTTGAATAGTGCCTCCTGTAGCTAAAATATCGTCGTGCAAAATAACAACGTCGTTTTCTGTTAGCGCATCTTTGTGCATTTGTATGGTATCAATGCCGTACTCTTTTTGGTAAGAAACTTCTAAGGTTTCTGCAGGTAGTTTGCCTTTTTTTCTTAATGGAACAAAGCCTGCGCCAATTCTGTTGGCTAATATGGTAGAGAAGAAAAAGCCTCTTGATTCAATGCCGATAACTTTGGTTACGCCGGCGTTTTTGTATGTTTCGTAAAGCGCATCTTCTATTTTTTTCATGCACTCGTGTTTCTTAAAAACGGTAGTTAAATCAACAAAAACCACTCCTTTTTCGGGGAAGTCTGCTACCATTCTAATGTTTTGTTTTACTGATTCCATGTGTAATTTTTATGCTGTTTTTGGATGTTTGTGTTGTGTTTTGCGATGTTGTGCTCCGCGATGTTGTGCTCCGCGTTGCTGCGCACCCATCGCTAACGCTCGGTAATAATCAAGTAAACTTGTTATTACGCTCGCTTAATCGCGATGTTCCACGTGGAACATTTCGAGCAGCGAGGGCAGAAGCAATGCTTGCATTGATTATGCCGAGTCGCGAGAAATGTCGTGCGGTGCATAGCAGCGCACAACTGAATCCAGCGAGAGCATCATAATTCGGTCCCTGAGCTTGTCGAAGAGCCCGAATAGCCACTCCTTTCTCCTTTATTCCCTTACGGTCTTCAATACGTCTCCACTCTTTAGTCGTCGCGAAGCGCCTTTATTACCTTCCCATCATTACCAACAGAATGTTTACGTCGCTGGGCGAAACGCCGGGAATACGGCTTGCTTGCGCAATGGTTTCTGGGTCGGTTTTGATGAGTTTTTGGCGTGCTTCGGTAGAGATAGCGGTAATAGATGCATAGTCAAATTTGCCTTTAATTTTGATGTGCTCCAAACGGTGCAACTTCTCGGCAATTTGTTTTTCGCGGTCTATGTATCCGGCGTATTTAAAGGTAATTTCTACCTCTTCCATTATCTCTTCTTTGCGGTTGGGTAGGGCGTCTATGGCGTTTCTCAACACGGGTACGCGCTCGGCCAAAAAGGCTAAATCTACACCAGGGCGCAATAGCAATTCATTTAGTCTATGACGGTGTTTTATTTCGGTGCTACCAATGCTGCGTAAGCCTTCGTTTACTTGTTCTGGTGTGGCACTTTCGGCACGCAACAATGCACTTAATTCTTCGCAGTGCTGTAGCTTTTCTTGTAGCAAATTCCAACGTCTGTTGTCTGCCAAACCAATTTGTCTCGACTTAGGTGTTAGGCGTTGGTCGGCGTCGTCTTGGCGCAATAGGATGCGGTATTCGGCGCGCGAGGTAAACATGCGGTATGGTTCGTCCACGCCTTTGGTTACCAAATCGTCTATTAGCACACCTATGTAGGCTTCGTCTCTGCCTAAGCTAAAGCGGTCTGTTCCTTGGGTGGCAAGGTGCGCGTTGATACCGGCAATTAAGCCCTGGCCACCGGCTTCTTCGTAGCCTGTAGTGCCGTTAATTTGACCCGCAAAAAATAAGTTTTTCACCAATTTGGTTTCTAAGCTGTGAAGCAATTGGGTGGGGTCAAAAAAGTCGTATTCTATGGCGTAACCCGGACGGAAAATGTGGATGTTTTTAAACGCCGGAATTTGTTGCAAGGCGTTTAATTGAACCTCCAACGGAAGCGACGACGAAAAACCGTTTAGGTAATATTCGGTGCTGTACTCGCTTTCGGGTTCCAAAAACAAGGGGTGTGAATCTTTGTCGCTAAAGGTTACAATTTTGGTTTCGATGCTGGGGCAATAGCGAGGCCCAATGCTTTTAATTTGGCCGTTGTAAAGGGGCGAATCTTTTAGTCCACCGCGCAACACATCGTGTACCGCTTGGTTGGTATTTAGGGTGTAGCAGGGTAGTTGTTTTAGGGGGCGCAAAGGCTCATCCAAATACGAAAATTTATGAAAGTCTAATTCGCCGGGTTGTTCGGTGAGATGGTCAAAATCTACACTTCTAATGTCAATGCGGACAGGGGTTCCTGTCTTCATGCGGTCTGTAGCAAAGCCTATTTCTTTTAGCTGTTCGGTAATACCGTAGCTGGCGGGTTCTGAACAACGGCCACCGGCCAATTGGGTTTTGCCAATGTGCATTAAACCGTTTAAAAAAGTACCGTTGGTAAGTACCACACTTTTGGCGATGAAATCGACATTTAGCGCAGTTTTAACCCCGCAAACGGTATTGTTTTTTATAATGAGTCCAACCGCTGTGTCTTGCCAAATGTATAGGTTGGGGGTGTATTCCAATACTTGTCGCCAATTTTGAATAAACTTAACGCGGTCGCATTGCGAGCGAGGGCTCCACATGGCTGGACCTTTTGAGCGATTAAGCATTCTAAATTGAAGCGAGCTACGGTCTGTTACCAAACCCTGGAAGCCACCCATGGCGTCAATTTCGCGTACAATTTGTCCTTTGGCAATGCCCCCAATGGCGGGGTTGCAACTCATTTGGGCAATCTTGTTCATGTCCATGGTTATGAGCAAGGTTTTTGAACCCATGTTGGCGGCAGCGGCTGCAGCTTCGCAACCGGCATGGCCTGCACCTACTACTATAACGTCGTATTCAAATGTCATTTTTTTAGGGGTTTTTCTAACGATGAAATGGCTTTATTTTCTTCTTCGCGCATGCGTGCTTCCTCGGCAGGCTCTTTGTCTTTAAAGCCGCAAAGGTGCAAAATTCCGTGTATAATTACGCGTTCAAGTTCTTCGTAATAGTCGGTGCCAAATTGCTCCGAGTTGCTTTTAACCGTTTCGAGCGAAATAAATAAATCGCCCGAAATTTTATTGCCTTCGCTGTAATCGAACGTAATAATGTCGGTAAAATAATCGTGCTGTAAGTACTGTTTGTTTACCTCTAAAATGTAGGGGTCAGAACAGAAAATATACGCGATTTCACCGATGGTTTTTCCGTGATTTGCTGCCACTTGTTTTACCCATGCCGATGTGCGTCGGGTACAAATGTTTGGCTTTTTAATGTCTTGGGTATGATAACTAATCATGGTACTTTATTTAGGCAAAAAACAAATAAGCAATAAAGATGGCTGCAATAACGCCGCCTAAGTCGGCAATAAGACCTGCGCCTACTGCGTAGCGGGTTTTCTTAATACCTACCGATCCAAAATACAAGGCTATGATGTAAAACGTGGTATCGGCAGCGCCTTGGAACAGGCAAGACAACCTGCCAATAAACGAGTCCACTCCGTAGGTTTTCATGGCTTCTACCATCATGGCTTTGGCACCGCTACCGCTAAGGGGTTTCATAAAGGCGGTGGGAAGGGCGCCAACAAAGTCGGTTTGCTGGGTAAACAGGGCCACTAATTTTTCAATGCCAACTACCAATAAATCCATGGCTCCTGAGGCGCGAAATACGGCGATTCCTACCAACATTGCCACCATGTATGGGATAATCTTAATACACGTGGTAAAACCTTCTTTAGCGCCGTCTATAAAGGCTTCAAAGATGTTTATTTTTTTATAGAGTGCTCCACCTATAAAGGCAACAATAATGGTAAAGAGCAGAATATTGCTAAATAGGTTGGAAAATACCAACATTTCATCGCGTGATAGGGTAGAAACGTACCAGGCCAATGCGCCAATGGCTGCTGTAATGCCCCCTATCCATCCTATAAAGGTGGCGTTCCACAGGGGTAATTTTTGCTTAATGCCCACGTATAAAATGGCAATTAGCGTGGAGCAGTAGGTGGCCATGAGCAGGGGAATGAAAATATCGGTGGGGTTGGCAGCGCCTAAAATAGAGCGTTGCGCCATAATGGCAATGGGAATAAGGGTTAGCCCCGAAGTGTTAAGCGCAAGGAACATAATTTGCGCGTTTGATGCGGTGTCTTTGTTGGGGTTTAGCTCTTGCAAACTTTGCATGGCTTTTAAGCCCAATGGGGTAGCCGCATTGTCTAATCCCAACATATTGGCCGAAAAGTTCATGAGCAATTGGCCGTTTACGGGGTGGTTTTTAGGAATTTCGGGAAAGAGTTTGGAAAAGAATGGACCTATGATGCGCGAAAGAAACCTAACGCATCCTGCTTTTTCGCCAATGTTCATGAGTCCAAGCCACAAGGTCATAACGCCCACCAAGGGTAGTGCAATGTCCATTACGGCAAAGATAGACATATCAAATGTGCTTTGCACCATGCGCGAAAATACATTAACATCTTGAAATACAATTAGTTGTACTAATCCAACCGCAAATGCAATTAAGAAAAATCCTGCCCAAATGTAATTTAATACCATAAGTATAAAGTTTGCAACTTACAAAGTTAGTGAATATCAAAGGTATATGCAAAAAAAAGCACCCATCAAGGGTGCTTTTTACTAATCAACTATATAGGTTGATTAAAAAATATCCCCCACCCGTGGATTGGGTAGGGGATAAAAGCTGTTTATTTTATTTATTTATTTTCCTTCAAAGAATTTGTTGAATTCGTTGAACGAAACGGTTTTGTTTTCGATGCTTACTTTTTCTTTGATGATAGCAACTACTTTGTTTTCGCTTGCGCGTTCTGCAGCGTTGCGAGCACCGTTTTGGTCTTTCAACATTTCTTCTACGTAGTTAGCCAAAATGTCTTCGGGTACGTTTAGCATACCGTATTGAGCAAATTGAGCTTTAGCAGAACGTTTTGCAACCGCTTCGATATCTTCTTTTTCCAATTTTACATTGTTTTCTTTAGCGATACCGTCTTTAACCATTTGCCATTTCAAATCCTCAATCATTTTAGGATATTCTGCAGCAATTTCTTCGTCGGTCATTTTTTCGTTGTTCAATTTTAACCAACGTTTTAGGGTTGCATCGGCAAATTGTACGTCTTTAAGTTGGTTTAAAGCGTATTCGCGAAGGTCGATAACAAATTTAATGTCGCTGTCTGCTACAAATTGTTCTTGCAAACCTTCTTTAATTTTTGCGTAGAACTCTTCTTCTGTTTTTACGGTGTCTTTGCCAAATGATGCGTCAAAGAACTCTTGGTTCATTTCTGCTTCAGCAAAGCGGGTAATTTCTTTTACGGTAAATTGGCAGTTAGCGGTAAATTCTTTTGCTTCTTCTGCTTTGATTTGCAACAACGATGCAATTTCTGCTTCGTTTACGTATGCTTTAGCAGGGTTGAATACAAATGAAGCTTCTTTAGCTACGCCCAAAACTTTAGCTTTTTCGTCGCTATCTTTCATGTAGTTAGGGCTAAGCATTGCGTTTTCTACTTTAATGCCGTCTTCTTTTACACTGCCGTCTTCGTTTAATTCAACCAATTCGCCTTTGATTACGTCTTTTTCTTCAACAGCGTCTGCTTGAACGTATTTGCCGTAGCGACCGCGGTAAGCAGCAACTTGTTTGTCAATCAAAGTTTGATCTACGTCGATGGTGTAGTAAGGAACGCTACCATTCCATTCAATTTTTACTTCGGGAGCCAAAGCAATGTCAAACGAGAAAGTGAAGTCTTCGCCTTCTACCAAAGAAGGAGCAGCAAAACCTTCGGTAGGAAGAGGTTCGCCCAAAATATTTAGGTTGTTATCTTTGATGTAATCGTAAAGAGAGTTTGAAACCAATTTGTTTACTTCTTCGGCCAACAAACCTTTACCATACATTTTTTTTACCAATCCTGCAGGAACGCATCCTTTGCGGAAGCCAGGCATATTGGCTTTTTTGCAGAAATCTTTAATAGCTTTGTTTACTTTTTCAGCATAGTCAGCATTGCTAACTGTTACCAACAAGGTTGCATTTACCGCGTCGATGTTGTTTTGAGTTACATTCATACGTTTTAAAACTAATTAAAAATAAAATAAACCGCTGCCCATTAAGCAACGGTTTGTTTAAATAAGTGCGGCTGAAGGGACTCGAACCCCCACGCCTCTCGGCACCAGATCCTAAGTCTGGCGCGGCTACCAATTACGCCACAGCCGCAGAAAATGGTTTGCAAAGGTAAGTATATTTCTGAAAATACAAAAGGAAAATGCAATTTTTTTCAAAAAAATGCAGAAAAAGAGAGAAATATTGCTCTAAAGAAGCTTACATATCTTCTATAGATAGTCCTTTATAAATAATCTCGTATCTCTTAAATGTGCCTACGACTTTAAAAAACAGTTCAGATTTTTTCCTTAAAACGTTTTCATCAAAGTTTTTTGCTTGGCGCTTAACCTCAATAAATTCAATCTTGTTATCTAATTCGTCCTCGGCAATAATATCAATTTCATTTTCGCCTTTTCGGTCATGCCAATATCCAAGACGAGTGTACATTCCAGATTCTTTCAGCGTTTCATTAAAGTAGCTTTCAAGAGATTTTCCGCTGACTGTTGTAAAATCACGTTCTGCAATTGCTTTTAATTTATCATTACCGCCAGCTTCGATGATGTGCGTATATTTGTATATGAATCGGAACCAGAATTTTAAGAATTGGTCGTTAATATCATAATGTACATTCTTGTTGCTTGACTTCTCAAAAATAGGTTGCATCTTACTAATCAAATCATACTCCTCACTTAGATTTTTTAAGTATCCTGATAGCTCTTTTATATTGAGAGCATTTTCTATATCTGAACGTGTATTTTTTCCTTGAGCTATAAGTGTTAGTATTGAGAAATAGATGCCGTAGTCTTTTCCAAACTCGTCTACAAGCATATTTTTACCTTCAGGAATAAAATACGAATCTTGTTCAAAGAACATATCAATCATTTTCTTCTCTGTAAACTTTTTCCTATCAATAAATAGCTCAACATACTTAGCCACCCCACCTGTTAGTGTATAAAGAGCTAGCAAATCAGACTTCTTATAGTCAGGGCAATATTCAGACATGATTTCTTTTAATACCGAAGGCCTAAAAGGTTTAATATGCATTGTTTCTGTCTGTCTACCAAAAAGCGGTTGCTTTTTATCCTTGAAAATTTTATTCATCAGGCTGTTAACAGATCCTGCCACAATTAGGTTGATGTGAGTCTTATTTTTATAACTATCCCAGATATTTTGCATATCGGAATAGATAGATGGATTTACCCTATAGAAATCCTGAAACTCATCAATAAAAAGGTTGATGTGTTGAGTCTGAGACAATTCCATGATGAACTTAAATACGGCAGCAAATGACATTCCCTTGCTGTCAAGCATGGGTATATTGAGTTTTGTGCGAATCTCATCAGTGAATATATTGCATAGATCGGATTCTGCTTTACGAGCAACAAAAAAATATAGCATTGTTTTGTTCTCAAAAAACTTTTTAACCATCTCTGTTTTACCTATACGGCGTCTTCCTGTAATGATGGTAAATTGTGCTACTTGATGAGATAAATCCTCAATTTCTCTAAGCTTTTCAAACTCTTGTTGTCTATCAAAAAAT
>JAFOWX010000107.1 GCA_017391905.1 Paludibacteraceae bacterium
AAATCGGCAAAGGCAGGAATTACAAGTGCCAAAACGCCTAATAGAACAACAATGATTCCTAAATTTTTCATATCAATAGTATTTAATTATTTTCCAACTGCAAAAGAACTATTTTTTTTTCGCATAACAAAATAAATCCTTGTTTTATTGGCTTATTGTATGGTATTTTCCAATAAATCTTCTTCTGTATCTTGTTCTATGCGTAAGTTTTCGATGATGAAATTTTGTCTGTCTTGTGTGTTTTCGCCCATGTAGAAACGCAATAGGCTGGCTAATGCATCGCCTTTTTGCAGGTTTACTTGGTCTAAACGCATGTCTTTGCCTATAAAGTGTTTAAACTCGTCGGGCGAGATTTCGCCTAAACCTTTAAAGCGGGTAATTTCTGCTCGGTTTCCTAACTTGTTGATGGCGTTGATGCGTTCTTGGTCTGTGTAACAGTAAAACGTTTCTTTTTTGTCGCGTACCCTAAACAAGGGGGTTTGCAGGATGTACACGTGGCCTGCTTTTACCAATTCCGGGTAGAATTGCAAAAAGAAATTCATAAGCAACAGGCGGATGTGCATGCCGTCATCGTCGGCATCGGTGGCTACTATGACTTTGTTGTAGCGTAAATCTTCTAATCCGCTTTCGATGTTGAGTGCTGCTTGTAGCAGGTTGAATTCCTCGTTTTTAAAGGCTTCGCCTTTGTTCATGCCAAAGCAGTTAAGGGGTTTGCCTCGAAGGCTGAATACGGCCTGTGTGTTTACGTCGCGGCTTTTGGTAATAGAACCACTTGCTGAATCGCCCTCGGTAATAAAGATGCAACTTTCTGATTGGCGGTCGCCACGGGTGTCGTTAAAGTGGATGCGGCAATCGCGTAGTTTGCGGTTGTGCATGTTTACTTTTTTGGCACGTTCGCGTTCTTGTTTGGTGACGTTGGCAACTGCTTTGCGTTCGCGCTCGGTATCTTGGATTTTTTTGAGCAAAACCTCGGTCATTTCGGGGTTTTTGTGCAAATAGTTGTCGAGCTCTTTTTTTAGAAAATCGCCTACGTATTTGTTTACGCTTATGCCCGATAGGGGGTAGGGTTTGCCGTCTTTGTCGTGGTCTGGTGCCATATTTGCCGAACCTAACTTGATTTTTGTTTGGCTCTCAAAGGTAGGCTCAATGACGTTGATGGATATGGTGGCTACGATACCGCCTCTGATGTCTTGTAGCTCAAAGTTTTTGCCAAAGAAATCTTTGATGGTACGGGCTATGTGCTCTTTTAGTGCGGTTTGGTGGGTACCACCTTGGGTGGTGTGCTGGCCGTTTACAAAGGAGTAGTATTCTTCGCCGTATTGGTCGCTGTGGGTAAAGGCAACTTCGATGTCTTCGCCTTTTAAGTGAACAATGGGGTATAGAATTTCACCGGTACATTTTTCGTTAAGTAGGTCCAATAGACCGTTTTTGGAAACAATCTTTTTGCCGTTGTAATTGAGTACCAAACCTTGGTTTAGGTAGCTGTAGTTGCGCAACATGTTTTCGATGTAATCGTTGCGGTAGCTATAGTTGCCAAACAGGTTGGGGCTGGTGTCCGGGGTAAACTGGATAAATGTGCCGTTTTTTTCGGTAGTAGGCTCTAAATCGTATTCTTTTATCAGTTTGCCTTCTTTGAAGTCGGCACGTTTTGCCATGCCGTCTCGGTAAGAAATGGCGGTAAACGAGCTGGAAAGGGCGTTTACGGCTTTGGTACCCACGCCGTTTAACCCTACCGATTTCTGGAACGATTTGGTGTCGTATTTGGCGCCTGTGTTCATGATGGAAACACAGTCAACCAATTTGCCTTGGGGAATACCGCGACCATAGTCGCGTACCGATACGGTGCGGTCTTTGATGCTGATTTCAACTACGTTTCCGCTTTTCATTCTAAACTCGTCTATGGAGTTGTCTATGACTTCTTTGAGGAGAACGTAGATGCCGTCGTCTGCGGAGGAACCGTCGCCTAATTTACCAATGTACATCCCGGGACGAAGGCGTACGTGTTCTAAGCCTTCTAAGGTAATGACGTTGTCGTCTGTGTAATTAGAGGTATTGGTTGGAACTTGTGAGATTGCGTCCATAGTATTTGATTTGTTAGCGAAGATAATAAAAAAAAACAGCCAAACCAAATTGGTTAGGCTGTTTTTGGATATGGAATTACTGAATCTTATTCAGCTTCTTATTTACCTTTAGCTTCGCTTTTTGCCAACTCTTCTTTAAGAGCTGCCAAACCTTCTAAGTCGCCAAGAGTGGTTTTTTCGATGGTAGGCATTTCTTCTTTTTTAGCGGCTTTTTTTGCAGCTTTTTTAGGTTCTGCAGGTTCTGCAGCTTTTTGTTCGTCTTCGAATACGCGGCTGTGAGAAAGGATGATGCGTTTAGCTTCTTTGTTGAACTCGATAACTTTGAAAGAAAGGGTTTCGCCTTGAGTAGCGTTGCTTCCGTCTTCTTTTACCAAGTGTTTAGGAGTAGCAAAACCTTCAACGCCGTGTTCCATTACTACTACAGCACCTTTGTCCATCAATTCTACGATTTTACCTTCGTGGATAGAATCAACAGTGAAGATGGTTTCGTAAACGTCCCATGGGTTTTCTTCCAATTGTTTGTGGCCTAAGCTCAAACGACGGTTTTCTTTGTCGATTTCCAATACTTGGATTTCGATTTCTGCACCCAATTGAGTAAATTCAGATGGATGTTTGATTTTTTTGGTCCAAGAAAGGTCTGAAATGTGGATTAGACCGTCAACGCCTTCTTCCAATTCTACAAATACACCAAAGTTAGTGAAGTTGCGAACTTTTGCAGTGTGTTTGCTACCTACAGGATATTTTGCGTCGATGTTCAACCATGGATCTTCTTTAAGTTGTTTGATACCCAAAGACATTTTGCGTTCTTCGCGGTCTAAGGTAAGGATAACAGCTTCTACTTTGTCGCCAACTTTAACGAAGTCTTGAGCAGAACGTAAGTGTTGAGACCAGCTCATTTCAGATACGTGGATAAGACCTTCTACGCCAGTAGCGATTTCTACGAATGCACCGTAGTCAGCAACAACAACTACTTTACCTTCCACTTTGTCACCAACTTTCAAGTTAGCGTCAAGAGCTTCCCAAGGATGTTTGGTAAGTTGTTTCAAGCCCAAAGCGATACGTTTCTTTTCGTCGTCGAAATCAAGGATAACAACGTTCAATTTTTGATCCAATTGAAGAACTTCTTCTGGATGCGAGATGCGACCCCAAGACAAGTCGGTGATGTGGATCAAACCGTCTACGCCACCCAAATCGATGAATACACCGTAAGAGGTGATGTTTTTGACAGTACCTTCCAAGATTTGACCTTTTTCCAATTTGCCGATGATTTCTTTCTTTTGTTGTTCCAATTCGGCTTCGATAAGGGCTTTGTGAGATACAACCACGTTTTTGAATTCTTGGTTGATTTTAACCACTTTGAATTCCATGGTTTTGTTAACAAATACGTCGTAGTCGCGGATAGGTTTAACGTCGATTTGAGAACCGGGCAAGAATGCTTCGATACCAAATACGTCAACAATCATACCGCCTTTAGTACGGCATTTGATAAAGCCTTTGATAATTTCGTCGTTGTTAAGAGCTTCGTTAACGCGTTCCCAAGATTGAGTGCTACGAGCTTTTTTGTGCGAAAGAACCAATTGACCTTTTTTATCTTCTTGCGATTCGATGTAAACTTCTACTTTGTCACCTACTTGCAATTCGGGGTTGTAGCGGAATTCGTTCATAGAAACGATACCGTCTGATTTGTAGCCAATGTTTACAACAACTTCGCGTTTGTTCATTGCAATTACAGTACCTTCAACCACTTCGTTAGCATTGATTTGGTTCAATGTTTGGTTGTAGGCTTTTTCTTGGTCTTCTTTGCTGACCTCGGCGGTGATTACGCCATTTTCAAATGCGTCCCAGTCAAAATTGTCAAGGGGCTTTGTTTGTTTTTTTAAATCTGCCATAATGTTTTGTTTGTTAAATAATTAGTTGTTAGACTTTATGTGTAAAAAATCGGGTGCAAAGATAATACTTTTATAGCAGAAAAAAAATAGGTGCGCTATTTTTTTCTGCTATAAAAGTTGGTGATTCGGTGTTTAGGCGTTGAGGCAATTCAATCTGACGACATTTGGTGGAGGTCGGAAAAAGATTTATATGTGCAAAAACGTTAAGCAAAATGTGTTGTTTGAGCGAAGCGAGTTCACATTTTGTAGTTTTTGTATGTGTAATTATTCCATGTTTTTTCTCGTGACTCGGCATAGTCAAGTAAACTTGCCTCTGCGCTCGCTACTTGAAAAAATCCCGACCGGAAACCAAGTCGGAAGATGAAGCGCCTCAACGAAGAAGCAGTGGTTCGGGCCCTTGAATATTTCTTTTGCGACTCGGCATAATCAATGCAAGCATTGCCTCTGCTCTCGCTGCTCAAGAAACTCGACAAGATCAGGGACCGAATTAAAGACAAGTGACTAACGACGAGCGGCAAGCGACTGTTTTAACGGGCAATCTTTTGTGCAGCAAGCGCATTTGTTGCGGCCTTTGATGGTGCAGTACACTTTTCGCCCCACAAAAATAAGAGCGAAAAGTATTATTATAGAAACTAAGATCCATTGGATAATCATAGGAATAGGCCTCCTATTTTATATACTGCAAATGCTAAAATCCATGCCACGCCAGTGGTGTAAAGGGCTGAGAATAGTGCCCATTTCCAACTGCCACTTTCCGATTTTATGGCCATAATGGTGGCGATACATGGGAAGCAAAGCAAGATAAATACTAAGTATGAAAGTACGGTGGCAGGGCTGTAAAGTGGTTCGCCATTTTCTTTTACTTCACTTTTCATAGCTGCTGCAAGAATGTTGCTTTCTTCTGTTTCTTCGTCGCTATCGGTGTAAAGTACGCTTAATGTGCTTACTACAAGTTCTTTAGCAGGAAGACCTGCAACAATACCGATACCCATTTTCCAGTTGTAACCTAATGGTTCGATTACTGGTTCTATACATTTGCCAATTCTACCAATGTAGCTTTGTTCTAGTTGCTCAGATGGTGTCATATTTTCATCTTCTGCCATAGGGAAATAGCCTAATGCCCAGATGATTACAGATGCAAATAGGATAAGTGTACCCATTTTCTTTAGGTATTGAACAGATTTTTCCCACATGTGGTGAATGGCCGATTTTAGGGTTGGCACGCGATAGGGAGGAAGCTCCATAACGAATGGTGTTTCGTCGCCCTTAATCATAAAGCGTTTGAATATTCTGGCCGAAATACCGGCTCCCAAAATGCCTAATACGTAGAGTAGAAGCATTACGCGTGAGGCGTATTCGGGGAAGAATATTTTTGAGAACAACACATAAACTGGGAGTCTGGCAGTGCAAGACATAAACGGAATGACAAGCATAGTAATAAGTCTGCTGTGCTTGGTTTCGAGGGTTCTTGTTGCCATAATGGCAGGAACGTTGCAACCAAATCCCATTAGCATAGGCACGAAA
>JAFOWX010000008.1 GCA_017391905.1 Paludibacteraceae bacterium
AACTGGTTTGGTGGTAAAAACTATGGTGATACCATCTTGGAAGATTCTAAACTAAGAAAATACTTGCAAGCCCGTTTGGCTAAATGCAGCGTATCACGTATTGTTATTGAACGTACTGTTAAATTGATCACTATCACTGTTTGCACCTCTCGTCCCGGTATGATTATCGGTAAAGGTGGTCAAGAAGTTGATAAGTTGAAAGAAGAATTGAAAAAAATTACCGATAAGGACGTACAAATTAACATCTTTGAAATTAAGAAACCTGATTTGGATGCTGAAATTGTTGGTAACAACATTGCTCGTCAAATTGAAGGTAAATTTGCTTACCGTCGTGCTGTTAAAACAGCTATCGCTGCTACCATGCGTGCAGGTGCCGAAGGTATCAAGGTTCAAGTGTCTGGTCGTCTAAACGGTGCTGAAATGGCTCGTTCGGAAATGTACAAAGAAGGACGTACTCCTCTTCACACTTTCCGCGCTGACATTGACTATGCACAATGCGAAGCACTTACCAAGGTAGGTCTTATTGGTATTAAGGTTTGGATTTGCCGTGGCGAAGTTTATGGCAAAAAAGACCTTACACCTCAATTTACCAATGCCAAAGAAGGTCACGCTATGGGTGGCAACAACGGCAAAGGTTTCAAAAAGAGAAAAAAATAATCTGTTAATTTCAAGAAATTATGTTACAACCTAAAAAGACTAAGTTCAGAAGACCCCAAAAGGGTACCATGAAAGGCAACGCTGGCCGTGGTAACCAATTGGCTTTTGGATCTTTCGGTATAAAAGCCTTGCAACCTAAATGGATTACAGGTCGTCAAATAGAAGCTGCTCGTATTGCAGTTACCAGATACATGCAACGTCAAGGTCAAGTATGGGTAAGAATTTTCCCTGACAAACCTATCACTAAAAAACCAGCTGACGTACGTATGGGTAAAGGTAAAGGTAATCCAGAAGGCTATGTAGCTCCTGTTACTCCCGGCCGTATGTTATTTGAAGTAGAAGGCGTTCCTTTTGCAATTGCTAAAGAAGCATTGCGTTTGGCTGCTCAAAAACTTCCTATCACTACTAAATTTGTAGTAAGACGTGACTATGATTATGAATCTGAAAATGCGTAAATAGTATGAAGATAGCAGAAATTAAAAAGTTAATCGACAAAGAGCTTGTTGAAAGACTAGAAAGTGAAAAAGCTAACCTAGCTAAAATGAAGTTAAACCATGCTATTTCTCCGCTTGACAATCCAAGTCAAATTCGTGAATCACGCAAAACTATTGCTCGTTTAGAAACCGAGTTGCGTCAAAGAGAAATAAACAAATAATAAAACACCGGATATGAGAAACCTAAGAAAAGAAAGACAAGGAATCGTATCAAGCAACAAAATGGACAAAACCATTACCGTTGCTGTCAAGTGGAAAGAAAAACACCCTATTTACGGTAAATTCGTAAACAAGACAAAAAAATACCACGCTCACGATGAAAACAACGAATGTGGTATTGGTGATACGGTAAGAATTATGGAAACTCGTCCTTTGAGTAAACTTAAAAGATGGAGATTGATTGAAATAATCGAAAAAGCAAAATAAACCATGATACAACAAGAATCAAGACTTACCGTAGCCGACAACAGTGGCGCAAAAGAAGTGCTATGTATCCGCGTTTTGGGTGGTACAGGCAAACGCTATGCCACAGTAGGGGACATTATTGTTGTGGCTGTTAAATCGGTAATCCCCTCAAGTGATACTAAAAAAGGTGCCGTTTCGAAGGCAGTGGTAGTTCGTACCAAAAAAGAAATTAGACGTCCTGATGGCTCTTACATTCGTTTCGATGACAATGCATGCGTTTTGTTGAACGGTGCAGGTGAAATGAGAGGTAGCCGTATTTTCGGACCTGTAGCCAGAGAATTGCGTGCAACTAACATGAAGATTGTTTCGTTAGCACCTGAAGTACTTTAATCAGAAAAACAATTCAGAGATGACAAAGTTACACATCAAAAAAGGTGATACCGTCTATGTAAATGCAGGCGACGACAAAGGTAAAACTGGTCGCGTTTTGGAAGTGCAAGTTGAAAAACAACGCGCTATTGTAGAGGGTGTTAATATGGTATCAAAACATACCAAACCTAATGCAAAAAGTCCACAAGGTGGCATCGTGAAAAAAGAAGCTCCCATTCACATCTCTAACCTAAACGTAGTAGACAAAAACAACAAACCTACTCGTATTGGTCGTAAAAAAGTGGATGGCAAATCAGTGCGTTATGCTAAAACAACAGGGGAGGAAATTAAATAATGAATACCGCTAGTTTAAAGAAAGATTACACAGAACGCATTGCTCCTGCTTTGATGAAACAATTTGGTTACAAATCAAGCATGCAAGTGCCTGTTTTGGAAAAAATTGTTTTGAACCAAGGTTTAGGTGCAGCCGTTGCTGACAAAAAAATCATCGAAATTGCTATCAACGAAATGACTGCAATTTCTGGTCAAAAAGCTGTAGCAACTTATTCGAAAAAAGACATTTCGAACTTCAAATTGCGTAAAAAAATGCCTATTGGTGTTTGCGTTACTCTTCGTCGCAATCAAATGTACGAATTCCTAGAAAAATTGGTACGTGTTGCATTGCCTCGTATTCGCGACTTTAAAGGTATCAACAGCAAAATGGATGGTCGTGGAAATTATACCTTTGGTATTCAAGAACAAATTATTTTCCCCGAAATCAACATCGATGCAGTTTCTAAAATCATGGGTATGAACATTACCTTTGTTACTTCGGCTAAAACCGACGAAGAAGCTTACGCTTTGTTGAAAGAATTTGGTTTACCCTTTAAAAAATAAGGAATAGATTATGGCAAAAGAATCAATGAAAGCCCGCGAGGTGAAAAGAGCAAAATTAGTTGCCAAATACGCTGCTAAAAGAGAACAACTAAAAGCAGAAGGCAACTATGAAGCATTGCAAGCTCTTCCTAAAAATGCCTCTCCGGTTAGATTACACAACCGTTGCAAAATCACCGGTCGTCCTAAAGGTTATATGCGTGTATTTGGATTGTCTCGTATCCAATTCCGCGAAATGGCTTCTAAAGGCTTAATCCCAGGTGTTAAAAAAGCAAGCTGGTAATCAAAAACAAATTAAAGAAAGTATAACTAAATATTGTCAGGGCAGTCCTGATTAATTTAATTTTTAACTTATGACAGATCCAATAGCAGATTATTTGACGCGTTTGCGCAATGCAATCAAAGCCGGTCACAAAGTGGTAGAGGTTCCTGCGTCAAATTTGAAAAAAGAACTTACCAAGATCTTGTTTGAACAAGGATATATCTTGAACTATAAGTTCGAAGAAGATGGTCCTCAAGGTACCATCAAAGTGGCTTTGAAATATGACAAAGCTGGCAAAGTAAACGCTATTAAAAAATTACAGCGTGTATCTACTCCTGGTTTGCGTAAATATGCAAGCCACAAAGATCTCCCTCGCGTATTAAACGGTTTGGGAATCGCTATCATTTCTACCTCTAAAGGTGTAATGACCGACAAAGAAGCTCGCGAATTGAACGTGGGTGGTGAAGTATTGTGTTATGTATATTAATTGAGGAGGATAGAAAGATGTCTAGAATTGGAAAATTACCTATCAGCATACCTGCCGGTGTAACAGTTACTGTTAACGGCAATGAAGTGACCGTTAAAGGTCCTAAAGGTGAGTTGAAACAAGCTATCAATCCTATTATTTCTGTAGAAATAAACGGCAACGAAATTGTATGTACTCGCCCTAATGACGAAAAACAAACCAAAGCTATGCACGGTTTGTATCGCGTATTGATCAATAACATGGTTGTTGGTGTTTCTCAAGGTTACAAAAAAACACTTGAACTTGTTGGTGTAGGTTATCGTGTATCTAACCAAGGTCAAGTAATTGAATTCGCTTTGGGTTATACTCACAACATTTTCTTGAAATTACCCAACGAAGTGAAGGTAGAAACTAAGAGTGAAAGAAACCAAAATCCTCTTGTTACCTTGGAAAGTTGTGACAAACAATTGTTGGGTCAAGTTTGTGCAAAAATTCGTTCGTTCCGCAAACCTGAACCTTACAAAGGCAAAGGTATTAAGTTCGTAGGCGAACAAATTCGTAGAAAAGCCGGTAAATCGGCAGGTGCCAAATAATTAAAAACGCAACGTCATGACAGATAAAATAGCTAGAAGATTAAAAATAAAAGCAAGTGTCCGTGGTAAAATTTCGGGCACTGCTGAAAGACCTCGTATGTCGGTGTTTAAAAGCAACAGTCAAATCTATGTACAATTGATTGACGACACCGCAGCAAATGGTTCTGGTAAAACTTTGTTGGCTGAATCTTCGGTTGGTATTAAAGAAAAAATGACCAAAACCGAAAAATCGGCAAAAGTTGGCGAAATGATTGCTAAAAAAGCAATTGCAGCAGGTATCGAAACCGTAGTATTTGACCGTAACGGTTTCTTGTATCATGGTCGAGTAAAAGAAGTGGCTGAAGCCGCTCGTAACGCAGGACTCAAATTTTAAGCATTATGGCAGAAAAGAATAACAAAGTAAGATTAACGAACGAAAGTGAGTTAAAAGATAGATTAGTAGCCATTAATCGTGTTACTAAAGTTACCAAAGGTGGCCGTACCTTTACCTTTGCTGCTATCGTAGTTGTAGGTAACGAAGATGGTGTAGTAGGTTGGGGCTTAGGCAAAGCCGGCGAAGTAACTGCTGCCATTGCTAAAGCAGTAGAAAGCGCTAAGAAAAACTTGATTAAAGTACCTGTGTTGAAAGGAACTATTCCTCACGAACAAACTGCTCGTTTCAGTGGTTCTGAAGTATTCTTGAAACCAGCTACAACTGGTACCGGTGTGAAAGCAGGTGGTGCTATGCGTGCTGTACTTGAAAGTGTTGGTATTACCGACGTATTGGCTAAGTCTAAAGGTTCTTCTAACCCTCATAACTTGGTAAAAGCCACTATCATGGCTTTGGCAGAATTAAGAGATGCTTACACTGTGGCTCAACACAGAGGTATTTCTATGGAAAAAGTGTTCACCGGTAAATAATTAGTACGATGGCAACAATTAAAGTTAAACAAGTAAAGAGCCGCATTGGTGCTCCTATTGATCAAAAAAGAACTTTGGATGCCCTTGGTTTAAGAAAATTAAACGCGGTGGTAGAAAAAGAAGATACCCCACAAATTTTGGGTATGATCAACAAAGTTAAACACTTGGTAGAAGTTGTGAAATAATTCTTTTTACATTTTAAAAAAAGAGACATGGATTTAAGTAATTTGAAACCTGCAGAAGGTTCTGTAAAAATACGCAAAAGAGTAGGTCGCGGTTCTGGTTCTGGTTTAGGTGGAACCTCTACCCGTGGTCATAAAGGAGCAAAATCTCGCTCGGGTTATTCAAGAAAGATTGGTTTTGAAGGTGGTCAAATGCCTATGCAACGTCGTTTGCCTAAATTTGGCTTCAAAAACATCAATCGCG
>JAFOWX010000108.1 GCA_017391905.1 Paludibacteraceae bacterium
AGTGAGTAGATGTCGGAAGAGGCGCCAGCATAACCTTCGCCCTGCAAAATCTCTGGTGCGGTGAAACCTTCAGAGCCACCAATTACGCCAGTGTATATGCTATCGTAGCTCGAAGACAAGCCAAAGTCTATGATGCGTGCGTTGCCCAGTTTATTTATAAGAATATTGTCGGGTTTTAAGTCGTTGTGCAGTATTCCGCGGTGGTGTAGGTAATCTACACCGTTAAGAATATTGTGCAGGAGATGCTCTTTGGTCGCAGAAGTTGATGTATTTCTCGGGCACTTCGACAAGCTCAGTGACCGAGAATCATACTCACCAAGTGTAACGCCATCAATGTATTCCAACACTATGGCAGGTCCTATAGGAGTGTTTTCTTCAAAGGCAAGCGTAGAAACAATGCAGGCGTGCGACAGCGTTTTGCCCATTTCATATTCACGGCGCAGAATTTCGCTATGCATGGCATCGTGTATATGCGTAGTCTTTAAAATAACATATTTTGTGCCATAGCGTGCTTTGAAAAGACTAAAAACCCTACCTTCACTTATAGTTTCTATTATACTATAGTGATTGGTGGGGTTTTGTGGTTCTATATTAACTGCTCCCGAATACATTTTCATAACGAGGGGCAAGTTACAAAAAATATAGGAGATTACAATTTTTCTAAGGTGGTAAGTCCGCTGGTAAGTCCCATTGAGTAGCGTGGACAGTGTTCGCCGCCATGTACCAAATTATCTACAAACAGCGGATAATTTTTTAGCATAAGGCTACATTCAAAGGTATCGCCTGTTTGTAAGGTGGCATTCACTGCATCAATGGCTTTAAATGTGCGTCCGCCTACGTATTCTACTATGCATACTCTGTCTGGTAACCAACCCATGCGAATTTTATCGCCGGGGGTTAAATCTTCCACTTTAATAGACATACCTTGTTTTACAATATCAGAATCTGAGTTGGCCTCTTTTTTTAGAAAGGTACAGAAATTTTTCCAATGTTCATGGCCGATGTATTTACACATTACGTCCAACGTTCTGATAAATACAGTATCGTAAGCTGCAATGCGTCCCCATAGCCTACGTAACGTGTTTTCGGCTATATGACTATTGGTGGTACGTTCTATGTCGTAAGCCAACATAGCAAAATCGGTTCTGCTTTCTACGGGATGACCAAATCTTTTTTCAACCGCCTGTTTAAGGGCTACTATTTCTGGTGTGTTTGTTTTAATTGCCATGATGCAAAGGTAAGTATTTAGCTTGTACAATCCATGAAAAGAGCCAAAAAGGGCTGGTTTTAGCGTTTAAATAATCTTTAAACTTGCAGGTATCATCTTCACAGAGAGTGAGTTACTATTGGTGTTTATAGGCTCACCGTCAATGTGAAGGTAAGCTTCGGTCACTGAGCCTGTCGACGAATTGATGACCGAAGGGAATAACGGGACATCAAGTATGCAGTCGCCACAATCAAAAGTTTCTACAAACTTGTTTTTGTGCATTTGTTTAAAAAACAAACTATATGCCATATAAGGAATATGGTACCATTTAAAAGGTTTAATAATGGTAACGGTAAATAGCCCATCCATCAGGTTAGCGTGTGGGGCAATGTAGGCATTGTTGCCAAACTGTTTGTTGTTGGCAATGTTTACCACAAATGCCTCGCCTTTTCTACTCTCCAAGCCAGCGTCAGCAGCATCGCTTTCGCAAGAACTGTTTTTGCAAAAACTCAAACGATAGGAAAGGGGAGTGTAGTCTTTGTATGCTTTTAAGCTAAGTTTTACGTATGTCAAGAATCCACGTACTTTGGTTTGAGCAAACATGTGCCCAATAAGCGCATCAAAACCACTACCACACGTGCAGAAAAATTTTCGGCCCAATACCTCGCCACAATCTATACGATACGATTTATGTTGTTTAATTCGCTCAATAATCTGTTTGGTAGAAAGTCCAAACATGCCCAAATCGCGTGCCAATCCATTGCCACTGCCAGTGCCCACTATGATTAGGGCAGTCTCAGTACCAACCAGTGCAGACGCAATCTCGTTTACCGTGCCGTCGCCACCCACTGCCACTATTATTTCAACTCCGTCGTTTACAGCTTGCTTAGCCAACTCTGTAGCATGACCAGCATATTGGGTTTTAATACCTTTTATACTAAACGCTTCTTCAAGTGCTAAAACCACTTTCTTTGCTCTTTTTCTGGCAGCGTTGGTGCCCGAAACGGGATTGATAATGATGCGTATGTTCATACTTTTTAATTTGCTACTGCAAATATCATAAACAATCCGTAAACATAAAAATTTACTATGCTATATTTTACTACCCATAGGGTAAATTACATCCCTTACCCCGTAGGGGTTAAACCTTATAGTAAGCATGTCTTAAGCGAGTGCGGTCCCTGAGCTTGTCGAGGAGAAACCCTCGCAGAGGGTTACACTTTATAGTAGGCAGGTCTTAAGCGAGTGAAACGAGCGCAAGGCCTGTGTATAAAAGAAAAACCGAAGCTTCTGCTTCGGTTTTAGTGATCCGCCTGTGGGCTCGAACCGCGAGCACACGGAGTGTGCTCCATATAAAAATGGACAGGGTCTTGGGTTCGAAATATATACAAAAAAAAGAGAGAAACCTTTTCAGTTTCTCTCTCTTGTGATCCGCCTGGGGCTCGAACCCAGGACCCCAACATTAAAAGTGTTGTGCTCTACCAGCTGAGCTAGCGAATCATCATTTGGGTTATCTCTCAAATGCGATGCAAAGGTATGGCTTTTTTTTATACCGTGCAAATTTTTGAGCCACTTTTTTGTAGAAAAATGCAAAAAAAATATTCATGCTCCGTGAGCAGAAAATAAAAAAGCGGCAAGAAAAATCTTACCGCTTTGATTGTCAAAATATTATGTATTATTGTGCCTGTTGCTTCATTTCTTGGCGTTTTAGGCGCATATTTTTAAATATTTCGTTTTTGTACTTTTCGCTGCATTGTAAAACTTGTGCCAAACGCGAAGCATCAATTTTTTCGATGTATTGATCCAATGCTTCTTTGTCTAATTGTGCTCTTTTTAAATCGTTGTTGGCCACTTGTTGCATCAATGTAACCATCTCTTTGCTATCGGTGCACGTTTCCAATTGTTTTTTTATGGCACGAGTTTCTTTGTTAATGGTTCTTTTTTGTTGATTCAAGTTACGATATATAGCGGTGAAATCGGCTAATTCTTGTTCTGTTAGGATACCATGTTCGCTAATGTGCGTTAAAACAATTTCGGTCAAGTTGTTTTTTGGACCATTGGGGCATTTTTGAGCTGCGTCATTTTCGGTAGCCATTGCCATAGCCGATAAGGCTAATCCCATGCAAATAAAAATCAATTTTTTCATATTAGTCATTCATCGATAAAAGTTCGTAAATTTCGTCGCTATCATATTCGGCCAATAAATCGTAATAATCGTCTTCCGATAATTCTATGTCCATGTTGTTGGCCATCATCATTTCGTTGTTTAAATCAGTTAGCATGGGTTGTACCGCTACGTAAGATATACCTGTTAATAAGGTAACAACGGCAGCTACGTACAACAGCGGCTGAATGTGTGCTTTAAAAAACGATTTTTTTATAGCAGGAGCGGGGGCTGGAGCTACTTCTACTTGTTTAATTTGTTGCTCCAATTGTGCAGAAAAATTGTCAAAGTAGTTTTCGGGCACTTTAAACGGATTTTTCTTGCCAATCTGTTCAATTATTTTGCTTTGTTCTTCCATTTTCACTAATTTTGGCATGTCTAAATGCTTGACGAAGCAATGTAGCAAAGGTTTAACGATTATCTAAGATATATTGTTCTACTTTTTTTACAGCTAAGTGGTACGATGCTTTAAGCGCACCTTCTGATGTGCCTACAATCTCAGACATTTGAGCGTATGGCATTTCATCAAAATAGCGCATATTAAACACCAAACGTTGTTTATCGGGTAAGGTAGCAATGGCCTTGTACAGCAGCTTTTCGGCTGCATCGCCATCAAAGTACGGGTCGTGGTCTATGGTACCGGCAAGCGAAGTTTCAAAATCTGTACTTTCGCTGGAATGACGCGCGTATGCCGATTGCAAAAAGTCTAACGTTTCGTTGGTGGCAATGCGGTAAATCCAGGTGGAAAAACTAGCATCGCCTCGGTAGCTCAATAAATTGGTCCACGCCTTGATAAAGGTGTTTTGTAAAATGTCGTTGGCATCGTCGTGTACCATTACCATTTTACGAATGTGCCAATATATGCGCTGCTGATACGTTTTAACCATTTTAGAAAAGGTAATTTGTCTTGTCTTTTCGTCGGCAAAAAGGGCGCACAGTTCTTTTTTGTCTATCGTTTCTTTCATGCTTTTAGAATGAGTTGCGAATTTAGTATTTTTCGTTGAATAATAGAATTTTATTGATAAAAAATGGAAGTTTACGCAAAAAATGTAGTAGAATTTGTTACTGTTGGGGTAGAATATTGTGCGTTTATGGAGCGTATAAACGAAAAAACGTACAATACTTTTGTGCCGGTGTTGCAAAAGCTGTTGCCTTTTCTATACCTAAAGGCCTCTATGGTAAACAAACCCTTGTCTTTGTGCGAAGATAGCCTTGAAACCTTTGTCTCTGAGGTAGATTACGAAACCATCCGCATGGGTGCAGCGCATGTTTTAGGACAATACGACGAAGAATTTACGGGCGAAGAAGTGGTGTCTGTTTCGGAATGTTTAACCGATGTGTACCAAGACGTAAAAGACTTTTTGATGAATTACAAGGGCGGCCAAGAAGAAGTAATGAACGATGCGCTGTTTAATGTGGTAGAAAACTTTGAACTTTATTGGGGAAAACGTTTATTGCAAGCCCTTACCATTATTCACAAACTTGCCTACATAGAACCAGATGTTGATGAAGAATAATTATCCACCCACCATAACCAAAGAAGAAATAAACCAAATGCCCGTTTTATCGTATAAGGATAGGAGCGTGCAAGTGGTTACCAACATGGAACAGTTAGAAGCGGCTATTGCAGACCTTAACAACTATCCATGGGTGGGCTTTGATACCGAAACCAAACCTTCGTTTACCAAAGGCGTAAAAAACAAGGTGGCATTGGTGCAATTATCAACCCCCACGGTTTGTTACCTGATAAGGGTATTCAAAATGCAAATGCCCGCCATTTTATCGGCCTTTTTGGCAGCACCCACACCGTTAAAAATAGGATTGTCTTTGCACGATGATTACCGCGTTTTGTTGCGTTCGTGCCGATTTAAACCCACCGGTTTTGTCGATTTGCAAAAGATAATCAAAAAAGTAGGCATCGAAGAGTTGGGGCTGCAAAAAATGTACGCCATTTTATTTGGCAAAAAAATCTCAAAATCACAAAGACTTACCAATTGGGAAGCCCCTGTATTAACCCAAGCACAACAAGAATACGCAGCCATAGATGCGTGGGCTTGTGTGGATATATACGAAAAAATAAAAGATGAATTATAAAAAGATTTACCTAAAAAAAGGCAAAGAATCTTCTTTGCAACGTTTTCACCCATGGGTATTTTCGGGTGCAGTAGCTCATGCCGATAAAAACATCAGCGAAGGCGAAATAGTGGAAGTTTATACAGCTACCAAAGAATTTATTGCCGTTGGGCATTACCAAATAGGCAGTATTGCCGTGCGCGTGCTCAGCTTTACCCAACAAGAAATCAATGCGCAATTTTGGCAAAAAAGACTTAAAGCAGCCTATCAGATGCGAAAAGATGTGGGCTTAGACTATACAGATACCCATTCTTCGTTCCGTTTGGTGCATGGCGAAGGCGATTTTCTGCCTGGGCTTATTGTTGATTTTTACGGTTCTACCGCCGTTATGCAGGCGCACTCGGTGGGTATGCACGTACACCGCCAAGAAATAGCCCAAAGCATTGTAGCCATCAGCGAAGGCAAAATTAAAAACGTGTATTACAAATCGGAAACCACCTTGCCCTATAAAGCCGATACGGGGGCCGAAAATGGTTACTTAATAGGTGCGGATAGTGATGCCATTGCACTCGAAAACGGCATAAAATTTTGCATCGATTGGGAAAAAGGACAAAAAACAGGTTTCTTTATAGACCAACGAAGCAACCGTCAGTTGTTGGAGCATTACGCCAAAGGTCGCAGGGTACTTAATATGTTCTGCTATACCGGTGGTTTTTCTTGCTATGCCATGCGTGGCGGTGCAGCTTGTGTACACTCGGTAGATAGTTCGGCCAAAGCCATTGATTTGGTAAACAAAAACATGGAAATGAATTTCCCTGGTGATACACGCCACCAAGCATTTGCCCAAGATGCGTTTAAATTCCTCGATCAAATGGACAAAAATTACGATTTGATTGTGTTAGACCCTCCTGCATTTGCCAAACACCGCGATGCGCTTCGCAATGCCTTGCAAGGATACAAACGCCTAAATGCCAAGGCCTTTGAAAAAATCAAATCGGGCGGTATCTTGTTTACTTTCTCGTGCTCGCAAGCCGTAGATAAAGACCAATTCCGTTTAGCCGTATTTTCGGCTGCTGCTATGAGTGGTCGCAAGGTGCGCATTTTGCATCAAGTTACCCAACCTGTAGATCACCCCATCAATATTTACCATCCAGAAGGAGAGTATTTGAAAGGACTTGTGTTATATGTCGAGTGATGAGTTAGGAATTTTGCGAGTAAGCGAGAGCAATGATAAGCTTGCTTAAGCATTGCCGAGCGTGAGCAAAATCATGAAATGCGAAGCATTGAATAGTTAGGAATTAGGAATTGTGCGTGGAGTTATAAATTAAACCATCTTATCTTATTTTTATGGAGAAAAAAATATAATAAAAGACAAGAGTTTGTCTTTTGCTATTAGGATTATTAAATTGTTCAAATATTTAAATAGTAAGAATGAATATATAATATCTAAACAAGTATTACGTTCTGGAACGAGTATTGGTGCTAATGTTTGTGAGGCACTATGTGGTATAAGTAGAAAAGATTTTTTATCAAAAATGTATATAGCTTACAAGGAAGCTGTTGAGACAATTTATTGGATTGATATATTATATAAATCTGATTATATTAGTGAGAAAGAATATATGTCAATTCAAAAAGAAGCAAGAGAAATATATAAAATATTAAGCAGTATAACCAAAACAACCAAAACAACTCCTAACTCCTCACTCCTAACTCCTCACTAATATGAAACGTCTATTATTTTACATATTATTTTTAATTGCTCCATTCGTTGCATATTCTCAGGTAAAACCCGGCATTGAGGTGTTGCGCGATATTCAGTTTGAACCTTTAAAGGGCAAACGGGTAGGGCTTATAACCAATCCAACGGGGGTGGATAGCAAGCTAACATCTACCGTGGATATTCTGTTTGAAGCACCACAAGTAAATTTGGTGGCACTTTATAGCCCCGAACACGGTGTTAGAGGCGATATTCCTGCGGGCGAAAAAGTGGCAAACCAAAAAGACGCAAAAACAGGTTTGCCCGTACATTCACTATACGGCAAAACCCGCAAACCAACCGCCGAAATGCTAAAAGACGTGGATGTGTTGGTGTACGATATTCAGGATATAGGTTGCCGATCATATACCTTTATCAGTACGTTGGGATTGGTGATGCAAGCTGCCAAAGAACACAACAAGCAAGTGGTGGTACTTGACCGTCCCAATCCGTTAGGCGGACAAAAAGTAGAGGGTGCAGGCGTAAGTGAGGGTTATTTTTCGTTTGTAAGCCAATTTGATATACCTTACATTTACGGTTTAACCTGCGGAGAATTAGCTAATTACCTTAATCAAGAAATAGGTTGCCATTTGGTGGTGATTGCCATGCAAGGCTGGAAACGCAACATGCAGTTTGAAGATACCGGTTTGCCTTGGGTGCCCACATCGCCCCAAATTCCATCGCCCATGTCGGCTATTTGTTACCCTGCCACAGGCATCATTGGCGAGATGGGCTTTGTAAACATTGGCGTAGGGTACACCTTGCCTTTTCAGGTAATGGCTGCACCTTGGGTTAACGCTGTGGCATTATCGGATTCCTTAAATGCCAAAGCTTTGCCCGGCGTGGCTTTTCGTCCAATAGTATTCAAGCCCTTGTTTGGTTCTATGCAAGGCCAAAGCGTGCAAGGGGTACAAATTCACATCACGCAATTTGATACAGCGCGCTTGTCCGAAATTCAGTTTCATGTTATAGACGTTATGCATCGCTTATATCCCTCGCATGTATTATTTTCGGACGAAACACAAAAACGTAATGCCATGTTTGACAAGGTGTGCGGTAGCAATTACGTGCGCGAAAATTTTGGTAAGAACTATAACATAGACGTTATTTTGTCATATTGGCGAAATAACGAGCAGGAGTTTAAAGAAAAATCTGCGCCGTTTTACCTCTATTAAAGACAAAATACACCGATATATAAAGATTAGTCTTACCTTTGGGGTGTTAAAAACAAAATAACATAAATATGAAAAAGAAACTTTTTGCCTTTTTGCTTGTAGCTGTTTCGTTAGTTGGTTGTAGAAGTTATAGTGCATTAGAAAATGCGCCAATCGCTCAACTTCCTGCTAAATTACCCGCCATGGAAGTACTTTTAGATGAACAAAGTTTTGCTACTATAGCTGGCTTTAGCGATCATGAAAGTAAAGGATTGGTTTGGGGTGGCATCTATTCTACAGATATTGCATTTACAGAATCATCTACCAGATCGTATGCAAGCCAAGATTTGAACAATATTAAGTCGTTGTATTTGAACAACATGTACAATAACATCATCAACAAGGTTGGCGAGAAAAAAGGTAAAGTAGTTTGTAGAATGGTTACTGGTAAAGATAACTCTAACTACGGATTTACCATATTGAGTGCTGTTACCTTATGTGTTCCTAACTTGTTTGGTATGCCATTTGCTTCTAATGCAACTACCATGATGGTTGAAATTGATTTTATGGATGCAAACAACAACGTTGTTGCTACCTATCAATCTAATCAACACAAAGTTAAAAAGTACGCAGCTATGTATTGGGGTTACGACGACCCATCTGAGGTTACTATTGCCGAAACCTTTAAACTTTGCTTATCAGACCTTAACGCTCAAATCAAAAACGATTTTGCTCAGCTAAACGCTCTATACAATAAATAATAGAGTGCTCCGTTATTTCATGTAGGCTGACTCACTTTTGAGTCGGCCTTTTGTTGTTCTGCTTTTTTGCCCTTTAGGGCCAGCGCTCTTCAGAGCGCCGTGCCGTAGGCACGTTATATAAAATGGTATAGGCTCTATAAAAAAAAATCGCACCCGATAGGGTGCTTTTTTGCCTTTTAGGGCCAGCGCTCTTCAGAGCGCCGTGCCGTAGGCACGTTATTATAAACGGTATAGGCTCTATAAAAAAATCGCACCCGATAGGGTGCTTTTCGCCCTTTAGGGCCAGCGCTCTTCAGAGCGCCGTGCCGTAGGCACGTTATTATAAACGGTATAGGCTCTATAAAAAAAATCGCACCCGATAGGGTGCTTTTTTTATAGAGCCTCTCATGGGACTCGAACCCACGACCTACTCATTACGAATGAGTTGCTCTACCAACTGAGCTAAAGAGGCGTTTATTACAAAACGGTTGCAAAAATAGTGAATTTTTTGCACAAAACAACAAAAATGCACCTCATTGCGCCATATTTTTTCAAATCGCCTTATTTACAATACAATAAATAAAAGATAAACATTACATTTGTAGCGAAAAAATAACACATTTCATAACTAATATCTACAAAAATGATCGAAAAAGTTGGTAAAAACGCTGGTTTAATCTGGAATGCATTAAACAACGCTGGTAAAGCTCTTGAAGCTAAAGAAATTAAAAAAGCTACTAAATTAACAGACAAAGATTTGTACGCTGCATTTGGTTGGTTGTTGCGCGAAGACAAAATCAACATCGTAGAAGAAGGCAAAGAAGTTTTTGTAAACTTGATCTAATATACTTTTACGCTATAAAAAAAGGTTGACCACTGGTCAACCTTTTTTTGTATCTGTATGAAGCAAGTTATATCCTGATTCTGTTTTTGTGGCGTTCGCGGATTTCGGCAAAACGCAAATAAGAGCGAAGCAACATGGTAGAAACCCAAGGCAACACCGCTAAGTTAAAGTGTTGCAACAGGATGGGCATTACGATAATAAATATCAAACACATGGTGGTGGCGCCCAAATAGAACAAACCGTTTATCTTTTTAAGGAATGGGAATATGGCCGCAAGTAGTGGAAAGATAGTAAGCGGATTCATCCACAAAATATTGTAGTTTTGTCCCGTAAACGGATGTTGCGAATACAAAATTAAAAACAGAATAAGGCAACCGCCAAGCGCATTTATCGTAAAGATAACAATGTCAAATACCTCCAACCATACTTTGTGCTTTCTTAAAAAGAACGACGCATACAGCGCAAACAAAAGCAATAAGTAAGCGCATAACGTGGGCGAGAACCAACTGCTGCTATCTTCGCTTACGCCGGCCGTTAGGGTATGGGTGCGTGTACACAAAGGAACTTTGCCAATGCTGTCTGTAACCGATGCCGAAGCGTATGTGTTGCCCAACATTTCGGGCAAAAAGAGTAACTCGCGCTGCGTGGTATTTTTGTCCGCACCTTTTCCCAAACACAAGTCAAAGCCCAATTGCGACCACGGTGCGTTTTCGGTGTACAGCATAATGGCCTCTCTAAACGAGTAATAGTCAACGTGGGTAGGGTAAGAAATCTTGCGGTTAAGCGAGGTTTCTATCATGTCGCGTACTTTGGTGGCGCAATTGTTGTAAATAAAATTGTACCTGTACTCCCTGTTTTCGGGTAATAAGTTCTCGTCTAAACGGCTTATTAAGTCTGCTTTTTCTTGCTCGGTTAGGTTTAAAATGCTTTCTGTTACGGTAGAACCCCTTTCTTTGTACGATTTTATAAACGAGGAGGTGTACGAAACGCCTACCATGTAGTCTGTTTTACCTCGTACAAAACGATACACAAAATGAGGTTGGTCAAAACTAAACAGTCCGTAATTTACCGTAAAATCAATGCCGTGGGTAGGATCGGTAACGCGTATGGCGGTGTGGCCAAACAACTCGTAGATCAGCTCGCCGGGCGAACAAGTTAGCAGTGAAATTTGTGTCTGTTGGGGTGATATGGGGTAGCCCACAAAGGTTGTAGCCTGTACAGCGCCCAACATTCCCAATAGTATGTATATGGTTAGAATAAATCGCTTCATATATAATGTGCAAAAAACACTGCAAAGATAACTTTTTTTTACAACAAATTGCTGGCTAATTCCGATAAATAGCTTCGTTCGCCTTTAACAAGATTAACATGTGCAAAGATGGTTTGCCCTTTCATTTTGTCAATGGTGTATGCCAATCCGTTAGAGAGCATGTCCAAATAGGGGTGGTCTATTTGTTGCACGTCGCCGGTAAATACCACTTTGGTGTTTTCGCCGGCACGTGTAATAATGGTTTTAATTTCGTGTGGGGTGAGGTTTTGCGCCTCGTCCACAATAATGTATGCGTCCGATAAGCTACGGCCTCTAATGTACGCCAATGCTTCAATAACCAATTGTCCGCTGTGTTGCATTTCGTTAATGGCATTTATTTCGCGGCTTTCGGCACTAAATTGATGCTTAATAACGTTTAGGTTGTCAAACAAAGGTTGCATGTAGGGAGCTATTTTGTCTTTTTCGCTGCCGGGTAAGAAACCCAAGTCTTTGTTGGCCAATGCAACGATGGGGCGAGCCAATAAAATTTGTTTGTAGGTGTTGGCTTTTTCCAGCGCAGCCGCAAAGGCAAGCAAGGTTTTGCCGGTGCCGGCTTTACCGGTTATGCATACCAATTTAATATCGTCGTTTAGCAGGGCATTTAGCGCAAAAGTTTGTTCGGCGTTGCGAGGCTCTATGCCGTAGGTGCGCTCTTTTTGCACTTTTACCACGCAGTCTAAATCGCTGTCGTAGCGTGCCATGATGCTGTTTCGTTCGCTTTTTAAAATAAAATATTGGTTGGGTAACAGGTCTTTGTGAAAAGATAGTTGATCGGCCGAAACGCCTGCGGCGGTGCTGTACATGCGGTCTATCAATTCGCCGTCCACGCCTTCAAAGGTTTCTTGTTCGCGGTCAAAAATATCTTTGTTGGTAATTTTGTCGTTAAAGTAGTCTTCGGCCAAAAGCCCAACGGCACGCGCTTTCATGCGTAGGTTGATGTCTTTGGTTACCAAAATGGTTTTTACGTTGGGGTAGCGAGCTTGTACGTCTTCGGTGGTGGCCAAAATGCGGTGGTCTGCTGTGCGCACCATAAAGGCATCGGCTATGTTTTTAGACATTTCTTTGGTGAGCACCACGTATAATCGGCCCAATCCTTCGCCAATTTGAGCTCCTTTTTCAAAAAAATCGTCGCTGGTAACAATGGAGTCCATTTCGCGCGCAAACTGGCGGGCGTTGTAGTTAATTTCTTCGTTCCCTTTTTTGAATTTATCCAATTCTTCCAACACCACAATGGGTATGTAAACATCGTTTTCTTGGAAGTTATAAATGCACTTGTAGTCGTGTAGAATAACGTTGGTGTCTAAGACAAAATTCTTTTTTGCTCCCATAGTCGTTAATTTTAAAGTTTTATGCACGTAAATTTAGCAAAAAAATGCAGATTTGTGTAATTTTGTAAGGATTTTTAGCTATTTTATGAATTATCAAGAAACACTTCAGTATTTGTACGTGAAGACACCAGCTTTTCAACAAGTAGGTCAGTCTGCCTATAAACCCGGTTTGGATAACGTTATAGCGTTGTCAAAGGCTTATAACCACCCACATACCGCTTTTAAAACCATTCACGTGGCAGGAACCAATGGGAAAGGTTCTGTTTCGCATACATTGGCCGCTATTTTGCAATCGGCAGGGTATAAGGTAGGTTTGTACACCTCGCCTCATTTGCGCGATTTTTCGGAACGCATCCGCGTAAACGGAACGCCCATTTCATCGCAGTATGTGGTGCAATTTGTGGAGCAATCTAAAGCAATCATAGAATCGCTAAATCCGTCCTTTTTTGAAATTACCACCCTCATGGCGTTTTCTTATTTTAAAGAACAAGCCGTGGATATTGCCGTTATCGAAGTAGGATTGGGGGGTAGGTTGGATAGTACCAATATCATTACACCTATATTAAGTGTTATTACCAACGTAAGTTTCGATCACGTGTCGCTGTTGGGCAATACCTTGGAAAAAATTGCGCACGAAAAAGCCGGCATTATCAAACCCGGTGTGCCTGTGGTGGTGGGCGAGGCATCGCAAAATTTACGCCCCATATACGTAGAAAAAGGATCGCCCGTAGTGTTTGCGGAGGACGATGCGCCAAGTGAGTTGCCTTTTCAGCTTTTGGGCGATTGCCAACAGTTTAACAAGAAAACCATTTTGGCAGCTGTGCGACTGTTGCAAGAAAAAATGCCCATTTCATCGCAAGCGGTGGAAAATGGCCTCATGCATGTGGTAGAATTGACAGGTTTGCAAGGCAGGTGGCAAAAGTTGGGTCAAAATCCATTGATTATAGCCGATACAGGTCACAACGAAGCCGGTATAAAACTCATTGTAGGTCAGCTTAATAGATTGTTGTGCAAAACTTTGCGCATGGTTATTGGGGTGGTGAACGATAAGGATGTAAATGCCATGTTGTCGTTGCTTCCCAAACAGGCTGTTTATTATTTTACCAATGCACAGATACCGCGTGCGTTGCCGGCGTCCGAATTGCAGGAATTAGCAAAAAACTACCATTTAATCGGGCAAAATTACCCAACCGTGCAAGAAGCGTTACAAGCAGCTAAAAACGAAGCGTCAGAACAAGATGTTATCTTTGTAGGAGGTAGCAATTTTATTGTTGCCGAAGTTGTGTAACCACTTTGGCGATTCAACAAGTTAATCAAACTTCATTGCTTTTGCGGGGCTTATTTTGGCAATGATGTGCGACGGAAGCAGCATCATGCAAAGCGTAATAAACGCCACGCCTGCGTTTAGCAACAGCCATGCAGTAAGGCTAAGCTCAATGGGTACCGTATCAACAAAATAAATGGTAGGGTCTAATGCAATAATACCTCCGTAGTATTGTGCCAAACACAATACCAACGCAATGGCATTGCCCCATAGCATGCCTTTCCCAATTAGGTAAGCCGATTGGTATAGAAAGATTTTACGAATAGTCCAGTTGTCTGCTCCCATAGACTTTAGCGTGCCTATCAGTTGGCTCTTTTCCAATATAAGGATAAGTAGTCCCGATGTCATGGTAAAGCCCGAAACAATCATCATAAGCGTTAAAATAACCACAATGTTGGTGTCCAAGAGGGCTAACCAACTAAATATTTGTGGTTGCAGTTCCATGGCCGTGCGTGTGTAGTACGGGTTGTTGTTGGTGTCGCTGTAGGTGTATGCGGTTTGCTGATAAACGTTGTATCCGGTTTCTTCTAATAAATCCAACTCATTTACCTTTAATTCTATACCGCTAACCTGGTTGTCTGTCCATTGGTTAAGTTGTTGCACGTGTTTGATGTCGCCAACAATAAAACTTTTGTCAAACTCAATCAGACCGGTTCTGTATATGCCTACCACGTTAAATTGCCTTACTCGCACGTTGTTTTGGATAAAATAGGTAAGCAATTTTTGTCCCACGGTTAGCTGTAGGCTGTTTGCCAAGGTTTCGGATATAATAACCTGGTTACACGTGGTAGAATCGGTAATAACAGGTAAATCTCCTTCTATTAAGCTGTTGGCAAAAAAGTCCCAGTTGTAATGAGAGTCAACACCTTTTAAAACAACGCCCTGAAATTGGTTGTTTGTTTTGATAATGGCAGGTTTTATGCCATATTTTTCGGCGTATGTAATGTTGGGAACGGTACGTAAACTGTTTAGCAGACTGTCTGTTACCGTAATGGGTGGAAGTTCGTAGGTTTGGTTGTTGGTTAGGGCTGTAATTTGAATGTGCGAACCAAAGCCAAATACCTTGCGGCTAATTTCGTTCTTAAACCCCGTTACAACAGCTATGGATATAAGCATAACAGCCAAACCTAACGCAATGCCAATAGTGGCAATGCGTACGGCTGGTTTTGATACGTTTTTTCCTTGTTTGGATGCAGGATTAAAATGAATGCGTTTTGCTATAAAGTGGGCTAAGCTCATTATACGTTTGTTCTGCCCGGATATACTTCTAAGGCTTTACGGAGTACAAATAAGGCCTTGGCCAAATCTTCTTTTTTAAGCACGTATGCCAAACGAACCTCGTTTCTGCCTACGTTGTTCATGGTGTAGAAGCCCGAAGCAGGCGCCATCATCACGGTTTGACCTTCGTACTCAAAGTCGCTTAACAACCACGCACAGAATTTGTCGCTGTCGTCAATGGGCAAGCGTGCAACGGTGTAAAACGCACCCATAGGAATGGGCGAATATACGCCTGGAATACGGTTTAATCCGTCAATTAAGTATTTACGGCGTTCTACATACTCGTTGTACATTTCAAGCATGTATTCTTCTTCGGTATCAATGGATGCCTCGGCAGCAATTTGACCCACCAAAGGAGGACTCAAACGTGCTTGGCAAAATTTCATAACGCTTTCTTTTACTTCTTTGTTTTTGCAAACCAAAGCACCAATACGAATACCACATTCGCTGTAACGTTTAGAAACCGAGTCAAATAGCACAACGTTTTCTTCAATGCCTTTTAAATGGAAGGCCGAAATATAAGGAGCACCGGTATAGCAGAATTCGCGGTAAACCTCGTCCGAGAACAAATACAGGTCGTATTTTTTTACCAAATCGCGAATTTTGTTCATCTCATCTTTGGTGTACAAATAGCCGGTAGGGTTGTTGGGGTTGCAAATTAAGATACCCTTGGTTTTGGGGGTAATAAGCTCTTCAAATTTTTCAATGGGAGGTAGGGCAAAACCATCTTCAATGCTGGAAACAATGGGTTTGATAACCGCTCCGGCACTAATGGCAAACGCTGTATAGTTGGCGTATGCAGGTTCGGGTACAATGATTTCGTCGCCTGGGTCTAAGCAGGCCATAAACGCAAAGTTTACGGCTTCAGAACCACCGGTGGTAACGATGATATCGCTTTCGTCCACCTCAATTTTAAAGCGTTTGTAGTATTCGGCCAATTTTAAGCGCAACGATTTGTAACCGTTACTGGGGCTATACTCTAAAATTTCGCGGTCTATGTTTCTAATCGCTCGCAACGCCACTTCGGGAGTTTTTAAATCGGGCTGACCAATGTTTAGGTGGTACACTTTTACCCCACGTTCTTTGGCTTGGTCTGCCAAAGGAACCAACTTTCTAATGGGCGATTGTGGCATTTGCTGGCCACGTAGCGATGTTTTAGGCATAAAATGATTCTTTTAAGTCAAATTTAAGGCACAAAAATACAAAAAATAATTCAATTTTGAAATAGTCTTCCCTGAAAAGCACCTCTTTCTTTTATGCGTGCTTCTAAGCGGTGTACAAACTCGTAGTTTTTAAGTTGCCAATTAGGCGCCAAACGCCATTCTGAGGGCGATTGCGATACAAATCGTTCCATGCAAATGTCGGGGCGCAGGCGCTCCATGATATCAATGCACAAATCAATGTACTCGTTGCAAGTAAACAGCGGAATGCTGTTGGGGTTGGCTGTAAATTCTTTGGCCAAAGCGGTATTTTTGATAATTTGCAGTTGGTGCAATTTTATCATGTCAATGGGCAAATGTGCCATTTTATCGGCACTTTCCAATATCCGTTCTCTGTTTTCGCCGGGTAGTCCTACTATTAAATGTGCTGCGGTTAAAATGCCCTTGTTGTGTGCCCTGATAATAGCGTCTGCGCCGGTTTCAAAATCGTGTCCGCGGTTAATGCGTTGCAGGGTGTTATTGTGGGTGCTTTCTATGCCCAATTCGAGCAAAATAAAATGCTTTTGGCTCAGCTCTGCCAATAAATCTAACACAGGTTCCGGAACGCAGTCGGGGCGGGTGCCAATGGATAGGCCAACCACGCCCGGGGTTTGCAACGCTTCGTTGTAATAATTGCGTAACACATCCGCCGGGGCGTATGTGTTGCTGTAAGACTGAAAATACACAATAAATTGTTTGTATTCAGGCTTGTGCGAAAAGAATTTTAGTCCGTTTTGTATCTGCTCTGTAATGCTGTTTCCTTGCAGGCAATACGAGGGGCTAAACGACTGATTGTTACAAAAAGTACAGCCTCCAACGCTTATTTTTCCGTCGCGGTTAGGGCACGAAAAGCCCGGATTCACCGATATTTTTTGCACTCTTTCGGCAAAAAAACGACGCATAAAAGCAGGGTAGGTTAAATAGGGTGTCTGGTTCATGCTACAAAAGTATAGATTTTACCTAAATTGTCAAAAATCAAAATAAATATGCATAAATATTGGTTTTATTGTATAATATTTGTTATATTTGCTCTATTAAAAGCTAATAAGATGAATCTATCTGCCGACGATTTAGAATTACTTCGCTCAAAAGGTATTGATTGTGAAGATGTTAATAAGCAAATAGCCTTGCTTAGCACCGGTGTTCCGCAACCTCAATTGTTGCGTGCAGTATCGGTAGGCGATGGCATTAAGCTTATCGAAGAGAAAAAAATAGCCGAATACGTGGCTATTTGGGATGCTTATTTAAGCCGAGCTAAACGCGAGGTTACTCATTTTATTCCTGCTTCGGGCGAATCTAATCGCTTTTTAAGGGATTTGAAAGCCTTTTTGGATGCCGATTACGATACCCCTCAAACCAACTTTGAGAAAAACTTTTTCAAACACCTGCCCAGTTTTGCCTTCTTTACCGAGCTAAACAAATGTTGTTTGGAAAAAACAGGGCAGGATGTAGAAGATTTGTTGGAGGTTGGACATTACAAAACCGTGGTGCGCATTATGTTGATGCCCGAAGGGTTGAATTACCAAGCGCTTCCTACTGCGTTGTTTAAGTTCCACACCGATCAATCGCATCGCTTGCAAAAGTTTTTGCCCAAGAAATTGGCAAAATATTATAGTTCGTTCGAAGATATTAGAACACCCCTGCAAGAAAACTTGTACGAAAGCGCCATGATTTCGGGCGTAAAAGGCAATGTGCTAAACATTTGCTACACCGTACAACCACAATACAGAGATATTATCCGCGATTATTTGCGCGATTTTAAACTACCTGTCGAAAAGAAAATGGGCGTTTCGCTTGCCATTACCTTGCCCCAACAAACAGACGAAACTTGTGCGGTGGTGCTAACGCAAGACAACAAACTTTTCCGCGACGAAAACGGCCAATTGGTATTGACGCAACAAGGACACGGCTCTTTATTGCCTATTCTTAATACGTTAAAAGGCAACGTTATCTTTATTAAAAACATAGACAACGCTACGCCCGACCCGCTTAAAAAATTAAGCGTTCGCTATAAAAAATTATTGGCAGGCATAATGGTGGATACGCAAAAGAAAATAAACCGTTATTTGCGTATGTTGGAAAAAGACGATATGCCCGACGATAAACTCATTGAGATTATCCACTTTGTAGAAAACCACTTAAACGTAAAACGTCCCAATATTTTGCGTTTGGAACGTACCGAGCAAATAGCGTACCTTATTTCTAAGCTAAACAGACCTTTGCGTGTGTGCGGTGTAGTTACCAACGAGGACGAACAAGGCGGTGTGCCTTGCTGGGTAAACAGCGCAGACGGCACCCAATCGTTGCAATTTGTGGAATACCACCAAGTGGCAGGAAACCCCGAATTAACCAAACTCTTTAACGCCAGTACACATTTCAACCCGGTTGATATGGTTTGTTATGTGAACGATTATAAAGGCAGACGTTTTGATTTTACGCAGTTTGCCGACCAAGATGCGTACATGATTTTAAACAAAGAAGTAAATGGTACGCCAATCAAACAACTGGAAATGCCTGGTTTGTGGAACGGTGGCATGGCAAATTGGAACACCTTGTTAATAGAGGTGCCCATTAAAACCTTTAACCCCGTAAAAACCATAAACGATTTATTACGTCACGAACATCAAAATACCTAAATAAATAACCGATATTATGGACTTGAAACTTATCCAAAATGACAGTTGGTTGGAACCCTATCGTCAAGCAATAGAAGGACGATACAACTACGCAATTCAACGCGAGAAAGAATTAACAGGTGGAAAACAAAAGTTGGCCGATTTTGCATCTGGTTACTTGTACTTTGGTTTGCATAAAACCAATGACGGATGGGTAATTAGAGAATGGGCGCCCAATGCAACGGAAATTTTCCTAATTGGCGACTGCAACAATTGGCAACGTGATGATAAATACCGTTTAAGACGTAAAGACAATGGTGTGTACGAAGGTGTGTTCCCAGAAGATGCCTTAAAACATGGTCAATTGTACAAGTTGGTGGTATGCTGGAATGGCGGTTGTGGCGAACGTATCCCTGCTTGGTGCCGTCGTGTAGTGCAAGATGACAATACCAAAATTTTCAGTGCACAAGTATGGAATCCAGAAAAAGCATACACGTTTGTTAATAAAAAGTTCAAACCCAACACAGACCCATTGTTGATTTACGAATGCCACATTGGTATGGCTACCAATCAAGAAAAGGTAGGTACGTATGCAGAATTTACCCGCGATGTATTGCCTCGTGTTAAAAAAGCTGGTTACAACTGCATTCAAATCATGGCAATTCAAGAACACCCATACTATGGATCGTTTGGTTACCACGTTTCAAGTTTCTTTGCAGCATCGTCTCGCTTTGGTACTCCAGAAGAGCTAAAAGAGTTGATTGATACCGCACACGGCATGGGTATTGCCGTAATCATGGATATTGTTCACTCGCACGCTGTAAAAAATGAGGTAGAAGGTTTAGGTCGTTTTGATGGAACTCCTTATCAATATTTCCACGATGGTGGTCGTCGTGAACACCCAGCATGGGACTCGCTTTGCTTTGACTACGGCAAAAACGAGGTGTTGCACTTCTTGCTATCTAACTGCAAATATTGGTTGGACGAATTCCAATTTGACGGATTCCGTTTTGACGGTGTAACCTCTATGCTATACCGCAGCCACGGTTTGGGCGAAGCATTTAGCGGATACGCCGATTACTACAACTTAAACCAAGACGGCGACGCCATTTGCTACTTAACCTTGGCCAACAAGTTGATTCACCAAGTAAAACCCAATGCCATTACCATTGCCGAAGAAATGAGCGGTATGCCTGGTTTGGCCAGCAAGTTTGAAGACGGTGGTATGGGCTTTGACTACCGCATGGCTATGGGTATTCCCGATTTGTGGATTAAATACATCAAAGAATACACCGACGAAAACTGGAAACCAGGTCACTTGTTCTGGGAATTAACCAACCGTCGTCGCGACGAAAAAACCATCAGCTACGCCGAAAGCCACGACCAAGCATTGGTAGGCGACAAAACCATTATCTTCCGCCTAATTGATGCCGATATGTACTGGCACATGCAAAAAGGCGATGCTACCTACATGGTGGACCGTGGTTTGGCCTTGCACAAAATGATTCGTTTGCTTACCGCAAGTACCATTAACGGTGGTTACCTAAACTTTATGGGTAACGAATTTGGTCACCCAGAATGGATTGACTTCCCACGTGATGGCAACGGCTGGTCTTACAAATACGCTCGTCGTCAATGGGAATTGGTGGACAATCCTAACTATTTGTACCAAGGTTTGGGCAAATTTGACGAAGACATGCTTAAACTAATTTCGTCCGAAAAGAAATTCCAAGAAATTAACCTATACAAATACTGGGATAATTCTGGCGACCAAGTGTTGGCTTACGGACGCGATGATATCTTGTTTGTGTTCAACTTCCACCCATACAACTCGTTTACCGATTATGGTATGTTGGTACGCCCAGGCGAATACGAAATGGTATTGAACTCCGATTCGCCCGAATACGGTGGCTTTGGCTTGATTGACGAAAAAGTACATCACTTTACCCTTCCTGCCGAAGACGAACCAGAAAAAGGATGGTTACGCTTGTACATTCCATCGCGTACTTGCTTTGTGTTGCGTCGCATAGATGGTAAAAAGAAAACCAAAAAGAAAAAATAAACATGACATTTTCCACAAACCATAAACAGTTGGCCATTCTGATTGACCCTCATAAAGGGGGCAATCAGTTGTCCCAATTGTTGCCCTTGTTGCAAAAGTGGCCACCTCATTACATTTTGGTAGGAGGGAGTATGGTGAGTGACACTACTACAACGGTTATCGAAACCATACGCCAGTATGTTTCGGTACCCGTTTTTTTATTTCCCGGCAGTGCGGCGCAATTTTCTCCTGCAGCCGATGCCCTTATGTATCTTTCGCTTATTTCGGGTCGCAACCCCGATTATCTGATTGGACAGCACGTACAATCTGCCATGCAGGTATATCAAACCAAAATGCCTGTTATTCCCGTTGGCTATATGTTGGTAGAAAGCGGTTCGCTTACCAGTGTACAATACGTAAGCTGTACGCAACCTATACCTCGTACCAAAAATGACATTGCCGTAGCAACCGCTTTGGCAGGTCAGTATTTAGGCCAACAGGCCATTTATTTGGAAGGTGGTAGTGGAGCACAACAACCTGTGCCCTTGTCCATGATTACTGCCGTAAAACAGCACTTATCCATACCTCTTATTGTAGGTGGTGGCATACGTACGCCACAAGCCATGACAGACGCCTTTGCTGCAGGCGCCGATGTGGTGGTGATAGGAAATGTGTTGGAAGAAAATCCTTCGCTTTATCCGCAATTAGTGCAAAGCCTGGCTTTGTTGTAGTTTCTTGTAAATGCCGTTTTCTATTTGTAGCAATTGGGTGTGTGTGCCTCTTTCTACAATTTCTCCGTTATCTAACACGCAAATTTCGTCTGCATTTTGAACCGTAGATAAACGGTGAGCAATCACAATGGTAGTACGGTTGCGCATTAGGTTTTCTAAGGCTTCTTGTACCAATTTTTCGGATTCTGTGTCTAAAGCAGAGGTTGCCTCGTCCAAAATCAAAATAGGAGGGTTCTTTAGTATGGCACGCGCAATGCTAATGCGTTGGCGTTGTCCGCCAGAGAGTTTGCAGCCTCTGTCACCAATGTTGCTGTAGTAACCTTGTTCGGTAGCCGAAATAAAATCGTGCGCATTGGCAATTTTAGCCGCCGCAATTACTTGTTCCATGGTGGCATTTTCTACGCCAAAAGCAATGTTGTTGAAAAAGCTGTCGTTAAACAAAATGGCTTCTTGGTTTACGTTGCCCATTAGTCCACGTAAATTGTGCAACGTTAGGTTTTTGATGTTGGTACCGTCAATGCAAATTTCCCCTTGGTTTACATCCCAAAAACGAGGCAACAAATCTACCAGCGTAGATTTTCCGGAACCCGAAGAACCCACCAACGCAATGGTTTTACCACGTTCAATACGTAGGTTTATGTTTTGCAATACCCATTTGTTGGTGTATTTAAAGTTTACGTTTTTGTATTCAATGGCCTCTTTAAACTCGTGAATAGGGGTAGGGTTAGGGGCGTCTTGAATGGGGTTTGGTGCTGTTAAGATTTTATCAATACGTTCTAACGAAGCCAACCCTTTTCTAATATTGTAGCTGGCTCGAGATAGTTCTTTAACAGGATTGATAATGCTGTAAAAAATAAGAATGTAGTAAATAAATACAGCCGCGTCAAAGCTTCCGTTTGATTTTAATATTAAGAAACCACCGTAGCAAATAACCGCCGCAATAATGCTTGTTCCAAGCAGCTCACTCATGGGGTGGGCTAAAAACTGGCGTCTAATTACCTTAAGAACCGCTTTTCGGATGGTTTCTGTTTGGTTGCTAAAGCGTTTGTAAATTTTTTCTTCGGCATTAAACGCTTTAATAATGCGCATACCCCCTAACGCTTCTTCTAATTGCGAGGTAAGTGCACCTTGCTCAATACCTACTTCGAGCGAATCTTTTTTAAGGTTTTTGCCAATGGATCCCATTACGTAGCCGGCTATGGGCAACATAATCAGTACAAACAGCGTAAGTTCCCAGCTTACCAATGCCAATACCACAAAGTAAATAACAATAATCAGCGGGTTTTTTACCAACATATCCAACGAACCCATAATGGAGGTATCTACGTCCATTACATCGTTGCTCATGCGCGACATAATATCCCCTTTTCTTTCTTCCGAAAAGAATTCCATGGGAAGGTGTACAATGTTGTGAGCCAATTCGTTGCGTACATCGCGCAATACACCCGATTGAAAATAGGCAATGCACAACGAACTAAGGTAGTAGGTAATAACCTTTAAAAAGGTAAACAGAATAAGCACAAGTGCCAACGCTATAAGCGTTTGCACTTGGCCGTGTTCTGCTATAAATAAGGTAACGTAATAGTAGAAATTGTTTTTAAGCACGCCAAATAGTTCGGTAGCAGGTACATCGTACGACAGCAATTGATACACATCCGAACGTGTTTTAAACAAAATTTCCAAAATAGGTACAAACAGTGCAAACGAGAATAAACTAATGATGGTTGACAAGCACCCAAAAAAGAATACACCAAACGTTTCTTTTTTGTAGTTGGGGATAAATCGCTTTAAAATGCTCAAAAATTTATTCATGGCACTGTTTCTATTAAATTAGATACCTGTGTAAGTGTATGGCGAAATGGCGCGTAATTCTTCTTTTACGCTATCCGATACGTTAAGCCCTTCAATAAATTGCGCAATAGATTGCTCGTTTACTACGTCGTTGGTACGAGTAAGCTCTTTCAACGTTTCGTAGGGTTTTGGGTAGTTTTCTCTACGCAAAATGGTTTGAATGGCTTCGGCTACCACGTTCCAGCAGTTTTCCAAATCGGCTTTAATGGCTTTTTCGTTAAGCAATAGTTTGCCCAAGCCTTTCATGGTGCTGGCAATAGCCAACAACGAGTGTGCCAAAGGTACACCAATGTTACGAATTACGGTAGAGTCTGTTAAGTCGCGTTGCAAGCGAGAAACAGGCAATTTGTGTGCCAAGTGTTCCAAAATAGCGGTAGAAATACCCAAGTTGCCTTCTGAGTTTTCAAAGTCAATGGGGTTAACCTTGTGAGGCATAGCCGAAGAGCCCACTTCGCCTGCTTTGATGGTTTGTTTAAAGTATTCCATCGAAATGTAGGTCCAGAAGTCGCGGTCAAGGTCAATGATAATGGTGTTGATGCGTTTAATGGCATCAAAAACCGCTGCCAAATGGTCGTAGTTAGAAATTTGGGTAGTCCATTGTTCGCGTTCCAAACCTAAGTATTGGCTTACAAATTGGTTGCCAAATGCTCTCCAGTCTTGTGCAGGATATGCCACGTGGTGAGCGTTAAAGTTACCGGTAGCGCCACCAAATTTAGCGGTGTATTTAACGGCTTTAAGGGTAGCCAATTGTTCTTTTAAACGGTAAGCAAATACTTTGATTTCTTTGCCCAAGCGGGTAGGAGAGGCTGGTTGACCGTGGGTTTTAGCAAGCATGGGAACGTCTTTCCAATCTTCAGCAAATGCATTCAATTTGGCAATAAGTTCTTCCAAAGCAGGAATAAACACGTTTTGCAAACTTTCTTTTACCATCATGGGCACCGAGGTATTGTTGATGTCTTGCGAAGTCAAACCAAAGTGAATAAACTCTTTGTAATCGCTCAAACCCATTTCGTCAAATTTGCCTTTGATAAAGTATTCAACGGCTTTAACGTCGTGGTTGGTTACTTTTTCGGTGTCTTTTACAATTTGTGCATCGGCCAACGTAAAGTTTTTATAAATGTTACGTAGGCTTTCAAACAATCCTTTGTCCACACCTTGTAGTTGGGGCACAGGAAGTTCGCACAAAGCAATAAAGTATTCAATTTCTACACGTACGCGGTATTGAATCAATGCAAACTCTGAATAGTAAGGAGCTAACTCGCTTACTTTGCCACGATAACGGCCGTCAACGGGCGAAATGGCTGTTAAAATTGATAATTCCATACTTAGTTATAAAAGGAGAAATGAGAAAGGAGAAATGAGAAAGGAAAGACACCTTTCTCATTTCCATCTCTACGTTATTATAAGAATATTAATTGCGTAATAATGTAAATGGGTAACAAAACAATCAATGAGAATTTAAACATGTAGCCAAAGAAGCTGGGCATCTCAATTTTGTTTTGTTCTGCAATGGCTTTCACCATAAAGTTAGGACCGTTGCCAATGTAAGTCATAGCACCAAAGAATACGGCACCCATAGAGATAGCTTTTAATAGCATTTCGTCAACACCAGCAACCAAACCTGGTAGGGTAGGATCTGCCACTAAACCACCGGCAACGCTATGGAAGGCAAGAGCTGTAGGTGCGTTGTCTAAGAACGAGCTAAGTGCACCGGTAGCATACACAAATTGCCATGCTTCTGTAATACCAAGGCTATCAGCATTGGCTTTTAAGTATAGTAGAGCAGGAGTCATGGTTGCAAAAATACCTAAGAATAAGGCAGCAACTTCCAAAATTGGGCCCCAAGAATAGTTGTTTTCTTTACGAATTTGTTGTTTGGTGGTAAACCAAGAAGCCAAGATAATCAATACCAACACAATTTCACGAAGCAATTTTACGTAAATAGGTGCGTGGTGGTCGCCCATAGCAGGAATAGTACCAGGGTTAATAAAGGCAACAGCACAAACTACAGCTACTAAATAAAGGAAGTTGATGTTACCGCTAATTTTAATGGAAGCTTTTTCGTTGTTATCTTTAGCAATATCGGCAGCATCTTCTTTTTTGTACATAATGGTATCTACAATAAAGTACACCAATAGCAACAAAGCTCCGGCAAATGCCCATTCGGGAATCATGCCCATAAACCAAGTAAAGGGAGCGCCTTTAAGGTAAAGTAGGAACAATGGAGGGTCGCCAAGGGGAGTAAGCAAACCACCGCAGTTAGCTACAGCAGCAATAAAGAACAAAATGGTGTGTACTTTGTGCTTACGTTCTTTGTTTGTTTCAATCAAAGGACGGATAAGCAACATAGCAGCACCGGTGGTACCCATAATAGATGCCAATAAGTAACCAATGCCTAAAAATGCGGTATTAACTACGGGTTTAGCAGCCAAGTTGCCACCAATGTGAATACCACCTGTTACAGTAAACAAAGCGGTAAGCAGAATAATAAATGGCACGTAGTCAAATACCATTTGGTGAATTAAATCGCCCGACATGCCGTTCATGCATAACCATGCGGCTGTTGGTACACCCAAAATCAACGAAACAATAAGTTTGTTTCGGTTGTTTTCCCACCAATGTTCAGCCACAAGCGGCCCAATAGCAATGCATAGCAGCATCACCACAAAGGGGATCAATGCAAATACTGGAATTTCCATAAATGTTTAAAGTTTATAATTGATTTTATTTTGAATATTAATCAAGCTTAAGCACCTCCATAAACGCCTTTTGAGGTACTTCTACGGTACCAATTTGCTTCATGCGTTTTTTACCTTTCTTTTGTTTTTCAAGCAACTTGCGTTTACGCGACACGTCACCACCGTAACATTTGGCGGTTACGTCTTTACGCACCGGTTTAATGGTTTCGCGCGCAATAATTTTAGAACCAATAGCAGCTTGAATAGCAATTTCAAATTGTTGGCGTGGTATCAGCTCGCGCAATTTTTCGCACATTCTTCTACCAATGGTAACGGCATTGTCAAAGTGGGTTAGGGTAGAAAGCGCATCCACAGGTTCGCCGTTAAGCAAAATATCCAATTTAATAAGGCGCGAGGTCCTAAAACCGTTCATGTGGTAGTCGAACGAAGCGTAGCCTTTGGAAATGGATTTTAGTTTATCGTAAAAGTCAAACACAATTTCGCCCATAGGCATGTCGTACGTTAATTCGATACGATTAGACGAAATGTATTCTTGCTTAATCAGTTCGCCACGTTTGCCCAAGCAAAGGGTCATGATTTGGCCAATAAAGTCTGTTTTGGTAATGATGGATGCACGAATGTAAGGCTCTTCAACATGGTCAATAAGCATTACGTCTGGCATGCCCGAAGGGTTGTGTACTTCCAATTCTTCGCCTTTTTTGGTAAAGATGCGATACGGTACGTTAGGCACGGTAGTAATAACGTCCATGTTAAATTCACGGTCTAAACGCTCTTGCACAATTTCCATGTGCAACATGCCCAAGAAACCGCAACGGAAACCAAAGCCCAATGCAGCCGACGATTCGGCTTGGAAGGTAAGTGCCGCATCGTTTAGTTGCAATTTTTCGATGGATGCACGTAAATCTTCAAAATCTTCGGTATTGATAGGATAGATACCTGCGAAGACCATAGGTTTTACTTCTTCAAAACCATCAATCGCACTCTCGCAAGAATTGTTTACGTGGGTAATGGTATCGCCCACACGTACTTCTTTAGAGTTTTTGATGCCCGAAATAATGTAACCCACATCGCCACAAGAAAGGGTCTTTTTAGGTTCCATTTCGAGGCGCAAAACCCCAATTTCGTCGGCATAATATTGTTTGCCGGTGTTTACAAACTTAACAAAATCGCCTTGGCTGATGCTACCGTTTATGATTTTCATGTAGGTAATGATACCCCTAAACGAGTTGAAAACCGAGTCGAAAATCAAGCATTGAAGCGGTGCTTCTGGATCGCCTTTGGGTGGCTTGATGCGCTCTACAATGGCTTGCAAAATTTCGGGCACACCCATACCGGTTTTGCCACTGGCACGAATAATTTCTTCGCGTTTACATCCCAATAGTTCCACAATTTGGTCTTCCACCTCGTCGGGCATGGCGTTGTCCATGTCCATTTTGTTCATAATGGGGATAATTTCCAAATCGTGCTCAATGGCCATGTATAAGTTGGAAATGGTTTGTGCTTGAATACCTTGTGTAGCGTCCACAATAAGTAATGCGCCCTCGCAGGCTGCAATGGAACGTGATACCTCGTAGGCAAAGTCAACGTGCCCCGGGGTGTCAATTAAGTTTAAGGTATATTTTTCGCCGTTCAGGGTGTAGTCCATCTGAATGGCGTGGCTTTTAATGGTGATACCGCGTTCGCGCTCCAAATCCATGTCGTCCAATACTTGCGCTTGCAAGTCTTTGCCGGTTACGGTACGTGTCTCTTCTAATAAACGGTCTGCCAACGTACTTTTACCGTGGTCAATGTGGGCGATAATACAGAAGTTTCTTATATGTTTCATAAAATATTTATGTCGCTTGTAGCTTGTAAACTCGCTTTGCTCTATTTTTATTCCCTGCGTTGCAGTCGCTACGCTCCCTTAACACAGAGTTACAATATAGGTTAACCCCTGCGGGGTAACTTCTAATTATTTAACGTGTTTTAGGCTCGTCTATTCCTTTACTATTGTAGTACTCTTCCAAGTGGTGGTTAAACTCGGTTTTGTCCATTCCTTTCCACGATTTTACCAAATCGGTAATGTCTTCAAATTCCATAATCACCTTGCGACGTGGGAAAAATAATTTCCAAGCATTGGTAAATAGGGTAGGGAAAATAGGTGGAGTACCTTTTCGGCCATATCGGCTGGTGCAACTGCCCCAAAGACCTCTAATTTTAGTGGCAATAACGCGTGTTTCGTCGGGCATGATTTGCGCCATGGTGTGCGCCATGTTTCGGCCACCTAAACTTTCTTTACCGTCCGAAGTACAGTGTCCCGAAGGGTAAAAAATAACGGTTCTGCCTGCTTGTAACGATTCTAAACAAAGGTTGTTAAGCTGTTTGGCTTGTTCCAATCCGCTGCGACTTTTGCGTAGGTTAGGCACGCTGATGCTGCCAAAAACGTCTAAGATACTTTTAAACACTTTGTTAGCAAAAAAGCGTTCGTCCACAAAGGGTTGTAAGGGGTATTTGTATAATTCGGAGAATAGCAACATGGGGTCGATAACGGCCATGTGAGTAGGCCATACCAATTTGCTTCCTGGTTGGTTTAAACATTCAACGTTTACCAACGTTACTTTGTAGCGCATTCTAAATAGGGTTCTAAAGAACAAACAAACCCTTGCGCGTTTATCCGGAAATTTAGCCATAATCATAGCAAATTACAATTAGCGAGCAAAGTTAGTAAAAAATGGAGAATAAAGAAAGGAGAAAGGAGAATTTTATTGAGGAATCGACCCCATTCGGTCCAGAATGTATGGTGATGCGGTGATGCGGTGAGGCGGTGAATCGAAAAATTATTCGCTTCGCTCATGATTTCAGGCATCGCCTCAGCATAACCAAACAAGTTTGTTTCTGCATTCGGCTCGCACTGAAATTCCTAATTCCTAATTCCTCATTCCTAATTATTCAACTTTACTATTGGACTTTTGACCTTTTTTACTAACTTTGCAACCTAATTAACTACTACAAGCATTATGGGAGGCTTTTTTGGTGCCATTTCAAAAAAGAATTGTTTGTCGGACGTGTTTTATGGAACCGACTATAATTCACACCTTGGTACACGTCGTGCCGGTATGGCTACGTATTCGCCCGAATACGGCATTAAACGCACCATTCACAACATTGAAGGTGCTTATTTTCGTTCAAAATTTGAAGACGGTTTGCCTAAATTTGGCGAACCAACATCGGGCATTGGTGTAATTAGTGATACGGATGCTCAGCCTGTTATCATTCAATCTCACTTGGGCAGAATGGCGGTGGTAACCGTTGCTCGTATCGATAATTTTGATGAAGTTGAACAATACTTGCTCGAAAAAAATCATCATTTTACAGAATATAGCGGTGGCAAAACCAATCAAACAGAAATGATTGCCATTCTTATTTCTGAGGGCAAAACCTTGGAAGACGGCATCAGGCACATGTTTGAAAAAATTAAAGGCTCTTGCTCGTTGCTTATTTTGCACCAAGACGGAACGGTGTATGCCGTGCGCGACAAATTGGGCAGAACACCTATTGTGGTGGGCAAAAAAGATGGAGCAGTGGCTGTTTCGAGCGAATCAAATGCGTTCCATAATTTAGGATACGACATTGATTACTTTATAGGCCCTGGCGAAATGCTTAAAATTACAGCCGATGGATGGTCGCAAGTGCGTCCTGCAGGCGATAAAATGCAAATTTGCTCGTTCTTCTGGGTTTACTTTGGATTCCCTTCTTGCGATTACGAAGGCATTAACGTAGATACCGTACGTTGTGCTATGGGCGAAGAATTGGGTAAAAACGATGATACCGAAGCCGATTTTGTATGCGGTATTCCCGATTCGGGTATTGGACATGCCATTGGTTATGCCATTGGTCGTAAAATCCCATACAAACGCGGTATTTTAAAATATACTCCTACATGGCCTCGTAGCTTTACCCCAGCACACCAAAGCATGCGTAGTTTGGTAGCCAAAATGAAATTATTGCCCAACAAACAAATGCTAAACGGTCAGCGAGTGGTATTTTTGGACGACTCTATTGTGCGTGGTACACAGCTAAAAGGCAATGCGCAAATGATGTTCAATTGCGGTGCCAAAGAAATTCACATGCGTATAGCTTGTCCTCCTATGGTGTATTCGTGTCGTTACCTTAACTTTTCATCGACACAAAACGATTTGGAGTTGATTACCCGCAGCATTATTGAACAATTAGAAGGTAGCCACGATAAGAATTTACACGAATACGTAGATCCTGCATCGCCCAAATACAAAAAAATGGTAGAAATGATGCGTGAACGCTTTGGAATGACGTCGCTTAAATTCAATACAGTTGACGATTTGATCAAAGCCATTGGCCTACCCAAAGAAAAAGTATGTACACACTGCTTTGACGGCAGCAGCTATTATTAAAGGTCGTTAACGACCTTTAGGGTAAGTCGGTTATTTGGTTATTATTCGTACTTCGTACTCATCAGTACGTCGGTGATTTGGTATATTAATACAATGCTAAATCATGATGATAAAAATCAGACTTGCCTATGTTTTAAAATAATAATTTGAGCGAAGCGAATCGAGTAATCGATTCACCGACTCACCGATTCACCAAAAATAATATGTTTGAATCTCTTTCGGAACGCTTAGAACGTTCGTTTAAAATTTTAAAAGGCGAGGGTAAAATTTCGGAAATCAATGTGGCCGAAACCCTTAAAGACGTACGCAAGGCATTGTTGGATGCCGACGTAAATTACAAAACGGCTAAAACTTTTACCGATACCGTAAAAGCCAAAGCGTTGGGCATGGATGTTATCCATTCGTTAAAACCCCAACAATTGATGGTAAAAGTGGTGCACGATGAACTTACCACTCTTAGGGGAGGTACGCATGCCGATTTGCAACTAACAGGTTCGCCCTCTGTTGTTTTGATGGCAGGTTTGCAAGGTTCTGGTAAAACCACCTTTACCGGCAAATTGGGTAACATGCTTAAAAACAAAAAAGGCCGCAAGCCTTTGTTGGTAGCCTGCGACGTATATCGTCCTGCAGCTATTGAACAATTAAAGGTGTTGGGCGAGCAATTAAGCATCCCTGTTTATGCCGAATTAGATAGCAAAAGCCCTGTTCAAATAGCTCAAAACGCCATTGCGTTGGCTAAAAAGAACGGCAACGACGTGGTTATTGTGGATACCGCTGGTCGTTTGGCGGTAGATGAAGCCATGATGACCGAGATTGCTGCCATTAAAGAGGCTATCAATCCGCACGAAATTTTGTTTGTGGTGGACTCGATGACCGGTCAGGACGCCGTAAACACCGCCAAAGAATTTAACGACCGTTTGGACTTTACCGGTGTGGTACTTACCAAATTAGACGGTGATACCCGCGGTGGTGCTGCGTTGTCTATTCGTTCTGTGGTAGAAAAACCCATCAAGTTTGTGGGTGTAGGCGAAAAAATGGATGCACTCGATGTGTTCCACCCTTCGCGTATGGCAGACCGTATTTTAGGCATGGGCGATATTGTTTCGTTGGTAGAAAAAGCACAAGAACAATACGACGAGGAAGCGGCTCGTAAAATGTCTAAAAAAATTGCCCAAAACCAATTTGGCTTTGACGACTTTTTGGAACAAATCCAACAAATTAAAAAAATGGGCAATATGAAAGACCTTATCTCCATGATTCCCGGGGTAGGTAAGGCGCTTAAAGACGTGGATATCAAAGACGATGCCTTTAAACACATTGAAGCCATTATCCAATCCATGACTCCCAAAGAACGCTCTAATCCACAAATTTTAAACCCTTCGCGCAAACAACGTATTGCCAATGGTAGTGGACGTAGCATTCAAGAAGTAAACCGCCTGATTAAGCAATTTGACGACATGCGTAAAATGATGCGCATGGTACAAAACAACCGTGGCAAAATGCCTTTTAAACGCAGATAATAAATAGTCGCAAGTCGCCTCACCGAATTTCAGTGCAAGCCGAGCGCAGAAGCAAACTTGTTTGGTTATGCCAAGGCGCAGCCTGAAATCATGAAAAGCGAAGCTTTGAATAATAACCAACTCACCGAATCACCGATGAATATAATAGACGGAAAAGCAACAGCTCAACAAATTAAGGCAGAAATTGCTGCCGAAGTAAAAGAAATAGTAGCCGCAGGCGGCAAACAACCTCACTTGGCAGCCGTTTTGGTAGGTCACGATGGCGGTAGCGAAACCTACGTAGCCGCTAAATGCAAAGCTTGTGAAGAATGCGGGTTTAAATCAACCTTAATTCGTTACGAAGCCGATGTTACCGAGCAAGAATTATTGGCTTGTATAGATCGTTTAAATCAAGATGCTGATATTGACGGTTTTATAGTGCAATTGCCTTTGCCTAAACATATTTCGGAACAAAAAATAATTGAAGCCATAGACTACCGCAAAGACGTAGATGGATTTCATCCCATTAACGTAGGTAGAACCTCTATTGGTTTGCCTGCTTTTGTTTCGGCTACCCCCGCTGGTATTTTGGAATTGCTAAAACGCTACAACATCGAAACTGCTGGTAAACATTGCGTGGTATTGGGTCGCAGCAACATTGTAGGCAAACCCGTTGCTTCGCTTATGATGCAAAAAGGTTATCCCGGCGATGCTACCGTAACGGTATGTCACAGTAAATCAAAGGATTTAAAAGAACAATGCTTAAAAGCTGATATTATTATAGCTGCGTTGGGTAGTCCCGAATTTGTAAAAGCCGATATGGTTAAAGACGGTGCTGTGATTGTTGATGTAGGTACCACACGCGTGCCTTCTACCGTTACCAAATCGGGCTTTAAATTGACAGGCGATGTTAAATTTGACGAGGTAGCGCCAAAATGTTCGTACATTACTCCTGTTCCCGGTGGTGTAGGTCCTATGACTATCTGCTCGCTTATGATGAACACCCTGCACGCAGGTAAAAAAACATATTACCGGTAATCACCGCATCACCATGATATTTAAAGATTTAGGTCTTCATCCCGACATTGTATCGGGTATATCCGAAATAGGATTTGAAACACCGTCGCCTATACAAGCGGCGGTTATTCCGTATGTATTAAACAATCAAGACGATATAGTAGGTTTGGCGCAAACCGGTACGGGTAAAACCGCTGCGTTTGGCTTGCCCATGTTGCACTTAACCGATACCACCCGTGCAGTAACACAGTCGTTGGTATTGGCACCTACGCGCGAATTGTGCGTGCAAATAGCCTCAGAATTGCGCAAGTACAGCAGCAAAGTGGCAAAAATACGCATTGTGGCTGTGTATGGTGGCGAGGATATCAGAAAGCAACTTAAAGAATTAGACCAAACTCCCCATATTTTAGTAGCAACGCCCGGCAGGTTGATGGATTTGATGCGTCGTGGCAAAGTTTCGTTGGTAAATATCAATTATTTGGTTTTGGACGAGGCAGACGAAATGCTCAACATGGGCTTTGTGGATGATATTACCGAAATTTTGCAAGAAACGCCCAAAACGCGTCGTACCTTGCTATTTTCGGCTACCATGCCACAAGAAATTGCTGATATTGCGCAAAACTACATGCGCAATGCGCACGAGATAGCCGTAGGCAAACGTGGCGAAGCTGCTCAAAATGTAGAACACCGTTATGTGCTTATTAAGAGTACGTTACGTTACGAGGTGTTGAAACGCATTTTGGATTATTACCCCGATATTTACGGCATTGTTTTTTGCCGTACCCGTATGGAAACCAAAGAGGTGGCCGAAAAACTGATGGTGGATGGCTACAATGCAGATGCCCTGCACGGCGATTTGTCGCAATCGCAACGCGATGCGGTAATGAATAAATTCCGCATCAAGCACTTGCAAATATTGGTGGCAACAGACGTGGCAGCACGTGGTTTGGACGTAAACGATTTAACGCACGTTATTCATTACGTATTGCCCGATGATAAAGAAACCTATACACACCGCAGTGGTAGAACGGGTAGGGTAAACAAAGAAGGAACCTCTATAGCTTTGGTTACCCCGCGCGAAAAAATGTCTATCAAGAGCATAGAACGCACCATAAAACGCACGTTTGTAGAAATGGAAATACCATCTGGCATGGCGGTGTGTCAGCGACAAATGCAACACTTGTTGGGGCAAATGAGTGCCGTTACCATGCATCCCAAGTTGCATAAACTATTGCCCGATGCGTACGAAATACTAAAAGACGTAAGCAAAGAAGAATTGATAGCACAGCTTATTTCGGTACGTTTTAATCCGTTATTGACCTACTACGAAAATGCCGTAGATTTGCAAGCCATGATGCGCAAAGAACCCAAAGAAGAAGTAAAATTGTCGCGTCGTCAAAAACGTCAAGCCGATAAAGGCGATACCTTGCGCTTAAAAATTAACCGAGGTAAAAACGATAAGATGGATCCTCGTAAATTGTTGGGCTTGCTAAACGATGTGGTTAACGACCGTAGCATGGTAATTGGTGATATAGATATTTCGGCTAAATTCTCGTTTTTTGATGTGCCCAAAGATAGGGTAGAGCAGGTGGTAAATGCCTTTGCGGTAAGCAAGCGCGCTCGTGGTATTCAAATTGCCATGGTTAAAGGCACGCAGGGAAGTCAAAAGTCTGATGTCAAAGGTCAAAGGTCTGAAGTCAAAGGTCAAAAAAGGAAACCCCGTAGGGGTCAAACATAAATAGTAGGCAGGTCTTAAGGTAGCTTGCTACCGCAAGGCCTGTGGGCAAAGTACACCCTCCCTTTGCACGCCCGTAGGGTGTGCATCACCAAATAACCAAATAATCGCCTCACCGCATCACCAGAGCGAAGCGATATTAAATCACCAAAAAAATATTGCGTTCCACACGTGGAATGCAATATTTTTTTTATATATTTGTCATTCTAAAATTCCAAAACACAAACATGGCAAAAAAACAAGCAAAAGCGCAAGTTAAAACAAAGAAACACGGATGGTTAAAATACATTTGGTTGTTGTTGATAACCGGTATCTTGGCAGTAGCGTTGTTGTTTGTGCTTATTGCCCATGGTGTTATTGGCTATATCCCTGATATTGAAGAACTACAAAATCCAAAAAACAAATACGCATCGGAATTGTACACCTCGGACGGACAAATTTTCGGCCGTTATTTTTATGGAAAAAATAATCGCGTGGCAGTAGCGTATCACGAAATTTCTCCGTATGTGGTACAAGCTTTGCAAGCAACAGAAGATATTCGTTTTTACGAACACTCGGGCATTGATGGTCGTTCGTTGTTTCGTGCCATTGTAAAACGTGGCATTTTGGGACAAAAAAGTGCAGGTGGTGGTAGTACCATTACCCAACAGTTGGCTAAGTTGTTGTATTCGCCTACAGCCGAAAACTTGTTTCAACGTGCCATGCAAAAACCCATTGAATGGGTGATTGCCGTTCAGTTGGAACGTTACTACACCAAAGAAGAAATCATGACCATGTACTTGAATCAGTTTGACTTCTTGAACAATGCGGTGGGTATTAAATCGGCAGCACAAATTTACTTTAATACCACCCCAATAGAGCTAAACCAAGAACAATCGGCTATGTTGGTGGGTATGTTGCAAAATCCTTCTTATTACAACCCTCGTCGTTTTGTGGAACGCACCACCGTTAGACGCAACACGGTGTTGAGCCAAATGGAAAAATACGAGTACATTACCAAAGAAGTGTGCGACTCGTTGAGCCAAATTCCTATTACCTTAGAATTCCGTTCCAGCGACCACAAAGCAGGTATTGCTCCTTATTTCCGCGAATACTTGCGTCAAATGATGACGGCAAAAGAACCCAAACGTAGCAATTACGCTTCGTGGCAAGAACAAAAGTATTACGAAGATTCGTTGGCGTGGGAAACCAATCCGTTGTTTGGATGGTGTAATAAAAACCGCAAGCCGGACGGTTCTACCTATAATTTGTACACTGATGGTTTGCGTATCTTTACCACCATCGACTCGCGCATGCAAGCTTATGCCGAAGAAGCGGTGGAAGAACACGTTTCGGGTTACTTGCAAAACGCTTTCTTTAAAGAAAAACGCAAAAAATCCTACGCACCTTTTTCGCGCGATTTAACCAAATCGGAAATAAACGATATATTGGAACGTAGCAAACGCCAATCGGAACGCTATTTGAAAATGCGCCGTTCCGGTGTGGCTAAAGCAGAGATAGATAAGGTGTTTAAAACGCCGGTGGAGATGTCTGTGTTTAATGGCAAACAATACGTGGACACGTTGCTTTCGCCCATGGACTCTATCCGTTGGGATAAATACTTTTTGCGTTGTGGATTTATGTCCATGAACCCCATAAATGGTCATGTTAAGGCATACGTAGGTGGTCCTAACTTTGGTGCATTCCAATACGATATGGTAACCCAAGGCAAACGTCAAGTGGGTTCTACCATTAAACCTTACCTATATACATTGGCCATGGAAGAGGGGATGGAGCCTTGCACTACCGTACCTAATATTCAGCCTACGTTCCATTTGGCCTCGGGCGATGTTTGGGCTCCTCGTAACGAATCTACCAAAAAGATAGGTGAGATGGTTACCTTGCGCTGGGCATTGTCGCAGTCTAATAACTGGATTTCGGCTTACTTGATTCGCGAATTTAGTCCACAATCTTTGGTAAAATTGATGCACTCTTTTGGTATTATGAGCTATTTGGATCCTGTGGTGTCGCTTTGCTTGGGTCCTGCCGAAGTTTCGGTAAAAGAAATGGTGGATGCTTATACTACCTTTGTTAATAAAGGTATTCGTGTAGAACCCTTGTACGTAACACGTATTGAGGATAATAGCGGTAATATCATTGCGCAATTTACACCACAAATGTATGAGATAATCAGCGAAGAAACCTCGTACAAAATGTTGGCTATGTTGCAAGCCGTTATCAACGAAGGTACAGGTATCCGTTTGCGTTACCGTTACCAATTTAAAGGCGATATTGGCGGTAAAACCGGTACCACGCAAAACAACTCGGACGGTTGGTTCTTGGGGGTAACTCCGGAATTGGTTTCGGGCGCATGGGTAGGGGGCGAAGATCGTTCCATTCACTTTGACAGCATGAAAGAAGGGCAAGGTGCTTCCATGGCGTTGCCTATCTGGGCACTGTATATGAAAAAGGTATATGCCGATAGCACGTTGGGCTACGTAGATACCACGCACTTTGATATACCTAAACATTATATCGAGCAATTTAAATGTACCGAACAGGCGGGTGCAAGCAATAATCACTCGTTTGACGATATTTTCGGCGACTTTTAAATGCCTGAACAACCAAACGACACAACAAATCAACACTAATTATCAATATTATGAAAATTCACTTTAGTATTAAGTACTTTACCCAATGGGGGCAAAACATGGCTATTTTGGGTAACTTGCCTCAGTTGGGCGCCAACAACCCTGCTGATGCTGTCTTTATGAACTTTCAGTGGAAAGAAAATTGGTCATATACCATTGAAGTTGATGCGCAAGAACCTTTTGAGCTAAATTATCGTTACCTATTAAAAGACAACAATGGGTTGGATAATTTTGAATGGGGAACAGACCGTGCCATTAAAGTAGATCCTGCTGTACAAACCGATTTGTATTTGTGCGATACTTGGAACAATCCGGGCGCTATCGAAAATGTGTTTATGACTTCGCCTTTCCAAGACGTGTTGTTCAAAGATAACTACATTCCTGTAAAAGGTTCGCTTAAAAAGAAATACACCCACATTTTCCGCGTAAAAGCTCCTTTGTTGAAAAAAGGCGAAGGTTTGTGCTTGGTGGGTAATGTAAAAGCCTTGGGCGCATGGGACGGTGCAAAATGCGTGCCTATGAGCAACGAAAACAGCCCATGGTGGAGTGTAAAAGTAGATTTGTCTAAATGCAAAGAAGAAAGCGTTAGCTACAAATACGCTATCTACGATTTGGAAGACAAAACTTTCCGTTATTTTGAAAACGGTGTTGATCGTTACGCTCCTGTTAGTGGCGACGGTAAAGCACTTACCATTGTAACAGACTGTTTTGCTAATTTCTACAACCAATCGTTCCACGGTGCCGGTGTAGGTATTCCTGTATTTAGTATTCGTACCAAAGAAAGTTTTGGTGTAGGTGATTTTGGCGACATTAAATTGTTGGTAGATTGGGCTGCTAAAGTGGGCTTGAAATTGATCCAATTGTTGCCACTAAACGATAGCAATGGTACACATACCAACGCTGACGTGTTGCCTTACGCCGCTATTACCGCCTTTGGTTTAAACCCCTTGTTCCTTAACTTGCTAAAAATGGGTAAATTGCACGATGATCATCCATTGATGCAAGAATACTACGGCAAACGCGACTGGTTAAACTCGTCGCCTTTGGTAGAATTTATGGATGTAATTGGCTATAAATACGCATATGCTACTGCTCTTTACTACCAAGAAAAAGAACAATTCTTAAACAGCCCTGAGTTTAAACAATACTTTGAAGACAACAAATATTGGTTGGTAGCTTACTCTGCATTCTGCGCTATGCGCGACGAGTTTGGTACTTCGGACTTTACCAAATGGGGCGAATACGCAGTTTATAATGAAGAAAAAGTACAACAATACATTGATTGGCACTACGACCAAGTGGCTGTAAACTACTTTATGCAATACCACTTGCATGTTCAGTTGTTAGAAGCTACGCAATATGCACACTCAAAAGGTATTATTGTAAAAGGTGATATTCCAATTGGTGTAAACCGCAATGGGGTAGATACCTGGGTTAATCCGGAGCTATTCAACATGGATATGCAAGCGGGTGCACCACCTGACATGTTTGCTATTAAAGGTCAAAACTGGGAACTTCCTACCTACAATTGGGAAAAAATGGAAGAAACGGGCTTTGCATGGTGGCGCCAACGTTTTGCTCAAATGAGTAACTATTTTGATACCTTCCGTGTGGACCATATTTTAGGATTCTTCCGTATTTGGCAAATTCCTTACGAACACGAAGAAGGTATTATGGGTTACCTAAATCCATCTATTCCTGTGTATATCAATGAATTTGCCGAAAAAGGCATCTACTTTGACTACAACCGTTTCTGCATGCCATTTATCACAGACGCGGTGTTGTGGGAAATCTTTGGCGACGAAGCACCATGGGTTAAATCTAACTTTATCGACATTTTCGACGGCTGGATTTTGCGCCTAAAACCAATTTGCGATACCCAAAAGAAAGTGGAAGAAATGTTCCAAAAAGGCATGATTTCCGAAAAAGTAAAATGGGGATTGTTTGACCTTATTTCTAACGTACTATTCTTTGAGGTAAAAGGTTCTAACGGTACGCAATTCTATCCTCGTTACGGCATGCAAGTACTTACCACCTTCCGTTATTTGGATAGCGAAGTACAACGCAAAATTGAAGAACTATACGTAGATTACTTCTACCGTCGTCAAGATGGTCACTGGAAATATTCGGCTTTGCGCAAATTGCCAGCCTTAAAACGCAGTACCAACATGATGATTTGCGGCGAAGACTTGGGTATGATGGCCGATTGCGTAACATCTGTTATGAACGAATTGGGTATTTTGAGCCTTGAAATTCAACGTGCACCCAAAATTGATACCATCGAGTTCTTCCACCCTGCCGATGCTAAATACCTATCGGTGGTAACTCCTTCTACACACGATATGAGTACCATTCGTGGTTGGTGGGAAGAAAAACCAGACGTTACCCAACGTTTCTACAACCAACAATTGGGTCACTGGGGACAAGCTCCTTACTTTGCCGAATGGTGGGTATGCCGTGATATTTTGGTACAACACCTATATTCGCCTGCTATGTGGGCTATCTTCCAAATTCAAGACCTATTTAGCATCTCGGATGCTATGCGTCGCGAAAATCCTAACGACGAACGTATCAATGTGCCTTCTAACACCAAAAACAGCTGGCGTTACCGTATGCACATGAACATGGAGGATCTTATTGAAAACGATCAGTACAATGCTGAACTTAAAAATTACATCAAACAAGCAGGACGTTAATGTAGATAATGTCTTATAGTAGAGAAGGAGGGGGTAACCTCTCCTTCTTTTTTTTTATGCTTCTTGCACACTTATCTTATCTCGTAAAATCAGCGCTTCAATGCCTCAATATTTTATCAACAATATTTGTTTTTATGTATTTCTTAACGTATATTTGTGCATCGTTTGCATAATATGTTAAAAAATTACTTCGCAGTCTTTACGTTAATAACCATTATCTTGATGCCGTCGTGTGTAACGCCGCGCAAAACGCGCTATTTGCAAGAGCCAGACAAGTATGTGCCGGCTTATCCAGAGTATCATACACCTGCCGATTATCAGATTATGAAAAGCGATGAGTTAAACATTCGAGTTATTACGTTAGACCCAGAATCGAGCAAAATATTTAACGCCAGCTCTAGTACTACAAACACGTTGTCGTCAGCCTATAAAGGATTGGATACATATACGGTTTACGAGGACGGTACAATCGATTTTCCTTATTTGGGTGCAATAGAAGTGTCTGGTAAAACCACGCGCGAAATTAAAAAAGACATTGAGTCTAAATTGCGCGATTACGTAAAGGATTGCTCGGTAGAGGTGCGTTTGGTTAATTCGTATTTTAATCTACTTACGGAAAATGGAGCCTCGCGTCACGAACTCACCAAAGAAAAGATGACTATCTTTGAAGCTTTGGCTGTAGGGGGCGATTTGAGCACCTATGCCGATAGAAAGCACGTAAAAGTGTTGCGTCAAATGCCTTCGGGCGAAACAGAAATTAAAGAATTTGATATTCGTAGCCAAGATATTTTGGGTAGCGAGTACTATTACATTCAGCCTAACGATATTATTTATGTCAAGGCCTTTAAAGGACAATTTTTCCGTGTAAATTCGTTCTTAACGGCCATTGGTATTACCTCTACCACCATATCGTTTGGGTTGTTGGTTTGGTCAATTGTAAATTTATGCAAAGGATTAGCTGGGGGACAATAATGAGAAGTTTGATAGCTGTTGTGCTGTTACTTTTATTGGGTACTTCTTGTATTACCAATAAAAGTACAACGTATTTGCAAACGGACGAGAAGTTGCCTCAATATCCTAAAGCACCTTATACCTACTATCGCATCCAAAAAAACGATCAGTTGGTTATTCGTTTATTGAGCTTGAACGAAGAGGCTACGGCTATTTTCAACTTGGATAATGGAAGTAGCAGTTCTTCTTCCAGTTACACATATCGTGTGTATGATGATGGTACCATAGATATTCCGTTTGTAGAATCTATACCCGTGGTAGGGCTTACCATTCGTGAGGCTTCTAAGGTAATTGAGGCACGATTAAAAGATTTTGTACCCGATGCTATGGTGAAGGTTGCATTGGCCAACGATAAATTTTACATGTTAGGAGTATCGGGCAAGGGAGCGTATCCGTTGTACAAAGAAAAACTCAATATCTTCCAAGCCTTGGCGCTTACGGGTAGTATGGCTACCAATGCAGACAGAAAGCGTGTACGCCTTATTCGTCCTAACCCAGAGGGAGGACGTCCCATTGTTAAGCAATTTGATTTGCGCACCATATCCATTATTGACTCTGAGTATTACTATGTACAACCCAACGATGTATTGTATGTAGGACCTATTAAGGGCGATTTTTGGAAAATTGAGAATTATAGCGCGGCGGTTGGTACGCTTTCAACCTCGCTTAACTTCTTGGTTTCGGTGGTTAATTTAGGATTCTCATTTAGATAATATACTATGGAACAACCCACTAATTATACAAGTCCCGATCAGTTTAATGAAGAAAGCGAAGGTTCTTCTTTTGATTATCGTACGTGGATTATTCGCATTCTTAAAGGCTGGTATTTCTTTGTTATATCCCTTATTGTGTGTTTGGGTATTGCCTACTTGCAAAACCGCAGTTGGAAGCCTGTGTACAAAACCAATGCCTTGGTTATCATTGAGGATAGCAAGGGTTATATGGGCTCGCAAGCCATGTTGTTGCAAGGTTTTGGTGCCGAAAAAGCCTATCGTAACGTAAACAACCAGGTGATTATGTTTGGCTCGCACGATATTATTGAGCGTACCGTAAAGCTACAGCCTGATATGTTGATTGATTATTACACGTTGGGTCGTTTCCGTCAAACCAGTTTGTACAAACAATCGCCCATAGAAATTAAAACTACCTATATTTCGCCCGAATCGTACGAACGTTCGTTTGAATTTACCGATTTGGGCAACGATGAATTTGAGATCAGGGCAGAAGAAACTAACTCACTATCGGAATTTTACTGCAAAGGTACCTATGGAGTGCCCTTGGAAAGCTCGGCTTTCTTTTTGACCATTGATAAAAGTTCGATGTATCGTACTCGTTTCAACATTGGGTTTAAACTCCATACGTTAGAAACGGTGGTGATGCAATATTCCGCACGTTTGTCCTTTGAATTTTTAATGACTGGGGCATCGGTGGTGGAAGTGTCTGTTACCGGTGAGGTGCCTGAACGCGATGCGGATTTTATCAATGGCCTGTGTGAAGCGTTTTTGGCAGACAACTTATCGCGTAAAAACGATGCGGCCATCAAAACCATCGACTTTATTAACGATCAATTGGAACAACTCTCGGATTCGTTGCGTATATCGGAAGATCGTTTAAAAGCCTATAAGGCAGATAACTTTGTAGTGGCTTCTTCTGGTGGAAATTCCGTGATGTCGCAATACAATCAAATAGACGCCAAACAAACGGAAATGCGCCTTAAAGAGTCGTATTTAAGCTATTTGACCAATTACCTGCAAAGCAACGTAGAAGATGGCGCCATTATTGCGCCTGCCAATTTAGGCGTTACAGATGCCAATTTAACCTCGTTGGTGCAAACCTACACAGAACTACAACTAAAACGCAAAGAGGTAGGAGAGAAAAGCCCCTTGCATGCTAAGTACACCCGCGAATTGGAGACGCTAAAAGAACAAATGTATGAGTCGCTTAAGAACATGCAAGTAGCGTTGGATATTCAGAAAAAAGACTTAGAAGAGCGTATAGAGACCGTGGTGGCAGAAATGCGTCAATTGCCCTACAAAGAACAGCAGTTGTTAAAAATTCAACGCGAATTTAAAATCAACGACGATTACTACACCTTCTTGATGCAAAAACGTGCGGATGCACAAATCCAAAAAGCCTCCAACTCGCCAGACAATATTATCTTGGATAGGGCGCGTGTTGCTTCGCTTATCAATGGCTCGGAAAAAAGCAAGCGCTATAGTTCATTCTTGATGATTGCCTTGGTTGTGCCTGCTGCTTTTATTGTATTGCGTGAGTTATTGTATCCTTCTATTCGTACGGAGGCAGAAATTGAAAAATTATCGGGCAATGCCTATAAGGTTATTTCCATGGTGCGTCGTACCAATATAGAACATCCCGTGGTGGTGGATAAATACCCTAAATCGTCCATTGCTGAATCGTTCCGTATTATTCGTACGTATTTATCGTTATATACCTTGGCAGATCAGCCTAACTTTTCGCTGATGGTTAGCTCCAGCCAATCGGGCGATGGTAAAACGTACATGTCTGTGAATATGGCAGCAGTTTATGCCATGACAGGTAAAAAAACCTTGTTGGTGGACTTGGACTTGCGCAAACCTTCTATTTTGGCTACTTTGTCGGTACATGCCAACAGAGGGTTGGTAAACCATTTGCTGAACCAGATTGATTTGGAATCGGCCATTTTGCGCCACCCTGAATATAAATTTGATATTTTACCGGTGGGCGTTATTCCGCCTAATCCTGCCGAATTGATGGCATCTGATAGGATGAAAAAGCTCATTGAACGATTAAAACAAGAATATACGTACATTGTGTTTGATACATCGCCCATTGGTTTGGTAGGGGATGTTTACCCCATTACTTCGATGATGGATCATATTATCTACACCGTAGCATGCGAAAAAACCAATAAAAACCTCTTTAAGAGTACCATCAAGCAAATGAGCTCACGTGGTATCAAAAACGTGTCGTTTGTGTTTAATAATGTGAACTTGAAGAAAATGGAATATTTCACCTATTATCAAAATAATTACGGCATGTTTACTGGGTATCAATCGCAAGGGTATGCCGGTTATGTACACGCGGCTCGTCAACACCAACAGGGATACTATTTTGATGATGCGGAATTGGATGAGTAGACGCTTCTACAAAGCGATTAGTTGGTTAAACCGGCTAATTGATATAGAATGAATAAAAAAACAATTAATAATTAACAACACGGGAAAATCGATTCACCGATTCACCGATTCTTCGATTAGTCATGAAAGAGAAAAAAATTGCAGTTATTGGTCAAGGCTACGTAGGCCTACCTTTGGCAATTGAATTTGGTAAAAAATACAGAACCTTGGGTTTTGATATCAATGCGGCACGTATTGCTGAACTAGAACGTGGAGAAGACCACACCAAAGAAGCCGATTTGGCAGCCATGAAAGAGGCTACGGATTTGTATAAAAACAATACCGGAATAGGCCTTAGCTTTGCTTGCTACCCCGAAAAATTGAAAGATTTCAATGTGTTCATTGTAAGTGTACCTACACCTATCGATGAATTCAACAACCCAGACCTTACTCCACTTCTTAAAGCTTCTGCAATGCTTGGTGGTGTACTTAAAAAAGGTGACATCGTTATCTACGAAAGTACAGTATATCCAGGCTGTACAGAAGAAGATTGTGTGCCTGTATTGGAAAAATTCTCGGGTTTGAAATTCAACGAAGATTTCTTCTGCGGATATTCTCCAGAACGTATCAACCCAGGTGACAAAGTAAATACACTTACCACCATTAAAAAAATCACTTCTGGTTCTACACCAGAAGTAGCTGATATTGTAGATGCCCTTTACAACAGTATTTTGAAAAACGGTACACACCGTGCACCCAATATGAAGGTGGCAGAAGCTGCTAAAGTCATTGAAAATACCCAACGCGACATCAACATTTCGTTTATGAATGAGTTGGCACTTATTTTTGACCGCATTGGTATTGATACCAACGACGTTATCGAAGCAGCTGGTAGCAAATGGAACTTCTTGAAATATCGTCCCGGTTTGGTAGGTGGTCACTGTATTTCTGTAGATCCTTATTACTTAGCACACAAAGCCAATGCATTGGGTTATCACCCCCAAGTTATTTTAAGCGGACGCCGTGTAAACAACAGCATCGCCAATTTCATTGCCCAAAAAACCATGAAATTGATGATTCAAGCCGATCATAAGATTAAAAATGCCAATATCCTTCTGCTTGGTATCACCTTTAAAGAAGATTGCCCAGATATGCGTAACTCTAAAGTAATCGATATTTACAAAGAATTGAAAGACTTTGGTGTAAATGTAGATGTTTATGATCCATGGGCAGACCCAGAAGAAGTAAAAGAAGAATACGGTATCGAACTATTACCAAAAGTAAACAAGGGCAAACACTATCAAGCTGTTATTGCAGCTGTTTCTCACCGTGAATTCTATGATTTCGACTTTGCACACTTCAAAGATAACGGAGCCGTAATCTTCGACGTTAAAAACTTTGTACCCCGCGATGTGGTAG
>JAFOWX010000009.1 GCA_017391905.1 Paludibacteraceae bacterium
CATTTGTTGCCTCGAATTGATATTGTTAATATGTACATTCTACTTTGCTGCATTGCTAAATTTTATATGGTTTTCAAAAGTGGGTGCAAAATTACATAATAATCAGATAAACCTCCAAATAAATTGCGGCATTTCTTTTTTATGATGAGTTCGGTACTAACTAATATCGTTATTTTGACAGATAATTCCTGACCTATAAATCCATCGGTTATACTAAATCTTATGACAATAGTAAATGCACAAATATGGCCCCAAAAAGTGATAAACTATGCTATATCAATGACAACTTGACTTTATCACTAAAAACAACAAAGGTGCTCAAAATGAGCACCTTTAATAGTCTATGATAGCTAATAACAAAGTCCTTTTACTTCCCTATACAAAACTTACTAAATATCTCACCCAGCACTTCGTCGGACGATATTTGACCCACAATGCTACCAAGGGCATCTAGGCAGTCGTGCAGGTCCATAGAAAGGAACTCACCAGAAAGACCAGTTGCCAAACCTTCTTGCACCTTTAATATGGCAGTGTGAGCAGCAACCAACGCTTCGTAGTGACGCATGTTGGTTACCACCACATCGTTATCGTCAATTTCACTTAGGTGCGAGGCCTCTACCAACGCATCGCGCACGGCATCCAAGCCTTGGTCAAATTTGGCCGAAATGTAAAAACGACGTGCATCCATATCGGCAAACATACCGGCTAACACCGCACGCTCTTCGACCGAAATTTTATCCATTTTATTAAATAACAAAAACAACTGTTTGCCCTCTGCGCGAGGCACAATACGCGTTGCCATCCAATCAATATGCTCGCTAACACCCGTAGCATCAATCATCCAAAGCACAATTTGCGCTTTTTCTATCGCCCCATAGCTTCGCTTAATGCCCAAATTTTCTATGGTGTCCGAGGTTTCTCTAATACCCGCCGTATCGATAAAACGGAACAACATACCGCCTATATCGGTAGTGTCCTCAATAATATCGCGTGTGGTTCCATGTATGTCCGAAACTATGGCCTTGTCGTCGCCCAAAAGCAGGTTTAGCAAAGTAGATTTACCCGCATTTGTTTCGCCCACAATGGCTACAGGCACCCCATTTTTAACGGCATTTCCGGTAGAAAACGAGCTTACCAATCGGCTAATAGCCGTTTCTATCTGGCTCGAGAGTTCTTTCAGTTGGCTTCTGTCTGCAAACTCTACATCCTCTTCGCTAAAGTCTAATTCCAACTCTATGAGCGAGGTAAACTGCAACAATTGTGCCCTAAGGGTTTGCAATTTGCGCGAAAAGCCGCCACGCATCTGGCTTACAGCCACTTTGTGCGAAGCCGCACTGCGCGATGCAATCACATCGGCTACCGCCTCGGCTTGCGAAAGGTCCATTTTGCCGTTCATAAAGGCACGTTTGGTAAATTCGCCATGATCTGCCATACGGCAACCCGAAGCAAGCAGCAACTTAATAGCCTCACGTTGAATAAATACCGAACCATGCACCGCAATTTCCACTACATCCTCTCCTGTAAACGAATGTGGCGCTCTAAACACGCTCACCAACACCTCGTCCAATACTTCCTCCTTAACTCCTAACTCCTCACTCCTAACTCCTAACTCACGTTTAACCAGCCTGCCAAACGACACCGTATTTGCCTTTTTTTCGGCCAAAGGTTTAGACATGGACAACACAGAATCGGCAATGCTTATGGCATCGCTTCCCGATATACGTACAATAGCTACCCCACCCACGCCTGCAGGTGTGGATATAGCACAAATAGTTTCTTTCTCTAACATCATGCCACAAAAGTACAAAAAAAACTGGCTGACAAAAATTATTGCCAGCCAGTCTTTCTATCTGTAAAAGATTTTTTATTTCACAATATCCAACAACTCTACTTCAAATATTAGTGTAGAGAATGGTTTAATTTCGCCCATAGGACGTGTGCCATAAGCCAATTCGTAAGGAATAAAGAATTGGTATTTAGCACCTTTGTTCATAAGTTGCACACCTTCTGTCCAGCCTGCAATTACTTGATTCAACGCAAATTCGGCAGGAGTACCACGTTCTACAGAGCTGTCAAACACAGTACCATCAATCAGCGTACCGTGATAGTGTACTTTTACAGTGCTGGTAGCAACAGGATTAGCACCTTTGCCTTGTTTCAACACTTTGTATTGCAAACCGCTTGCAGTAACTTGCACACCTTCTTGTGTTTTGTTGTTTTCCAAGAAAGCGATACCGGCCGCTTTGTTGTCGCCAAATTCAGTTTCCATTTTTGCTTCAAAACGTTTTTGGCTTTCTTCACGCATGTATGCACCGGCTTCCATATCGTCCATCAACAAATCATCGCCACGCATCGAAGCAAAGAATGCAGCAAAGAAAATATCTTGGTTAAAGCCTGCTTCGTCCATAAACAATTCTTTGTTCATGTAAGGAATAATTTGGTCAACAATTTGTTCGCCAATATTTACACCTACGTTGTAAGCTTTTTCACTACCGGTAGCCTTAGCTGCATCTACCACACCTTCAAACACGTTGTCCACGTAAACAGAATCCACGCCTTTAGCTTGCGCCAAGTAGGTAGCAAATCCTTCAGATTGAGCTACACCAAATGCCATAGACAAGGTATCGCACATTTCGGGAGTAATGGCAATAGAATCCAAATGAATGGCACGCGATTGGGTGGTAATGTACAATTGAGCATCGCTCGCATTCATCGCCATTTTTTCGCCTTTAGCCGAAGCTACAAAAGTTTCGATAAATTTGTCGGCGTTGATGCTGTGCAACGAATCTTCTCTAAACATGCGGAAGTTGATAGAAGGCAAAATTTGTTCTTTCAATTGCACGCCAATACCAAGACCCACCATGTAAGCATGTTTTTTGTCCGAGGTATTGTTTGCTACGTCGTTGATACCTTCAATAATTTGATCCACTTGGGTGGAATCTACCTTAAATGCATCTTGCAAGAAAGGCATTAAACCGTTTGATTGTGTCACGCCCACGGCATACGACAACGAATCGGCAGGAGTTTCCAATTTAACCTTGCCACTAAAGTTGCAAGAAGTAGCAACAACAGCCATCATAGTAGCTGTTACTGCAGATAATAACATTATCTTTCTCATTGTTTTTATTCTATTTAGTTGAAATAATTTCCAATAATTCTACCTCAAAAATCAAAGCCGAATAAGGTTTCACCACATTCCCGGCACCTTGTGCGCCGTAGCCCAATTGGTAAGGAATGTACAGTGTGTATTTGGCACCGGGTTGCATCAAAGCCACCCCTTCTGTCCAACCTTTTATCACCCTGCTCAAGCTAAATTCTATGGGTTTTCCTCTATCTATGGAACTGTCAAACTTGGTTCCATCCAACAAAAAACCTTCGTAGTGCACTTTCACCTTGTCTGTAGGAGCAGGGAAAGCACCCTCGCCGGCTTTTACCACTTGGTATTGCAAGCCGGAAGGCGTTTCTATCACGCCACTGCGTTTTTTATTGGCCTCAAAAAATTCGGCTTGTTGTTGTTTTCTTACCTCGTTTTCTTGTTGAACCAGGTTACGTTCGTATTCGTTCAAATAAAATTGAGCATAATCGGGCGTCATTAAAACCTCAGCGCCAAACAAAGCATCGTTATAGGCTTGTACAAAAACATCTTTTTTCCAACCTTGCTTTTCAATATGGCTTGCACTTTGCGACCCCATAAACACACCCATGGCGTAACTTACAGAATCCAATGCACTGGCCAACACCACTTTATTTGTTGCCGTTTTGGCCGTTGCTTTCTTTTTAGGCGCTGCCACCACACTAAGCGATAGCAACAAGAAAACAACCAAACTACCCAAATACTTCATTTTATTACAACACTTTAATCAATTCTACATCAAAAATAAGGGTTGCGTGAGGAGGGATAGACTGACCTGCTCCACGTGCACCGTAAGCCATATCAGAAGGAATAAACAAACGCCATTTAGCACCTTCTTCCATTAGTTGAAGCGCTTCTACCCAACCTTGAATTACTTGATTTACACCAAATTCGGCAGGTTCGCCACGGTTTACAGAGCTATCAAACACAGTACCATCCAACAACATACCGTGGTAGTGGCAACGTACTTTATCGGTAGCACCTGGTTTTTTACCGGTACCCACTTGCAACACTTGGTATTGCAAACCGCTTGGCAAGCAAACTACGCCTTCTTTTTTAGCGTTGTTTTCCAAGAATTCTTTGCCCACTTGAATATTTTGAGCGTTAATTTTATCGGCCAAATCTTTAAAGAATTTATCCAATGTGGTTTTAGCCTCTTCGTAAGTCATTTCGGGTTGAACACCACCCAAAACATCTTGAATAGCTTTTGTAAATTTTTCCACATTCAAATCTCTAATTCCGCTGCTAAGCAAATTGTTACCAATGCTTAGGCCCAATGCATAACTTACTTTTTCCATAATGTTTTTATTCTATTATTTGGTTATTATTTATCATTTAACGTGCGAAGATAGTACTTTTTTAACAAACACAGCATCTTCCCCACCAACAATGCATTTTTTTAATATTGTTTAAGTATCGCCCAAAATTACGTGTTATATTTCCGTAACAAACCCAAAACACTACAAATCAATAGCTTAACATTTTTTACCGTTAATAACAACTAATAATTATTTAAAATTTAACCTCCTTTTCTGTAATTTTTGTATATTCGTAACCGATTATGCAGTAATATGCACTAAACCATACCCTTAAATTATGAAACCAAAAAGCGCGCAAATTCCATTTTTATACCGCATTTTTAAATGCTACCTACGTTTTTTGCACGATAAAATTTATTATCGTAAAACATACAAAGTAAACGCCCAAAACATTCCAAGCAACACCACCCCCACTATCATCGTATCAAACCACCAAAACTGTTTGAACGACCCATTAGGCGTGTTGTTTACCTTTCGCGACAGAAAACCAAACTTTATAACCCGTGCCGACGTATTTGCTTTGCACCCCATTGCAAACAAATTTTTACGCTCCATTGGGTTATTACCCGCCTTTCGTTTAGACTTTGAAGGCGAAGCCGCCCTACAAAACAACGAAGACACCTTTAATATAACCAAACAAGCCATTTTAGACGGAGGTACTGTAATGATGTATCCCGAAGCAGGCCACCAAACCAAACGTTGGTTAGGCTTCTTCTCCACCGCCTACATCCGCATGGCCTTCGAAGCCGCACAAAAAAGCAACTTCCAAACCGAGATTTTTATTTTACCCTCGGCAAACCACTATAGCAACTATTTTGGCATCCAAAACGACTTTTTGGTAACCTTTGGCACACCCATTTCGCTAAAACCTTACTACGAAATGTACCAAACCAAACCCCGCACCGTAACCCGTCAAATCAACGCCATGGTGCGCGAACAAATTACCGGTTTGATGCTTAATATTACCGATTTGGACAATTACGATGCTATAGACTTTATCCGCGAAAACTTCCGCAACCAATACGCTGCACAAAAAGGCATGCCTTGCCAAACCCTACCAGAGCAACTATTGGTGGACAAAGCCTTGGTAGCACAATTAGACAAGGTTAAAGCCGAAAAGCCTGCCGAAATTGCCGAACTATACCAAAAAGCACTTAACTACAAAGCACAATTAAAACAAAACCACGTTCGCACCGATTTGGTAAAACAAGATGCATCGTGGGGCAAAAACTTATTGGCCACCTTGGGCATGATTGTTTTATTCCCATTTTGGACCAACGCTTTGTGGCCTAACTTGTTTATGTGGCTTATTGGCAAATCGTTTACTTTCCGCAAAGAAGACCCCATGTGGGAAGGAACCTTTATGTTTGCCATCAACGCTTTATTCTTGATACCTATTTTTTACCTTACCACCTTCTTTGTGGTAGGTGTAAATGGCAGCTGGCTATATGCGGCATTGTTTTTGGCATTAGCACCCCTATACACCCTATTGGCATGGTATTACGCCAAATGGGCAAAACGCCTATTCCAAAACTTTAGCGCCTTAACCAAAATGGGCAAAGAAAGCTGGAGCAACCTAAAACAAAGCTATAACGATATTAAAACTTCTATAAATACATTATTATGAAAAGAGTAGTTATTACCGGTATGGGTATTTACTCATGCTTAGGAAATGGATTGGACGCCGTTCGCGAATCGTTGTACAACGGTAAATCGGGCATCATCTTTGATCCCGTTCGTAAAGAAATGGGCTTCCGTTCTGCTTTAACCTCATACTTAGAGGTACCCGATTTGAAAAAAGTACTTAGCCGTAGCCAACGCGTGTACATGCCCGAACAAGCAAAATACGCATACGTAGCTACCGCCGAAGCCCTAAAAAATGCCAACATCGACCAAGATTACTTAGATGCACACGAAGTAGGCCTTATGTACGGTAACGATAGTAGCGCCGAACCCGTTTACAAAAGCATCGAAACCATGTTGGAAAAGAAAGATACCACTTTGGTTGGTTCTGGTGGTATTTTCCAATCGATGAACTCTACCGTAACCATGAACCTTTCGTGCATCTTTAAACTAAAAGGTATGAACCTTACCGTTTCTGGTGCATGTGCATCTGGTTCGCACGCCATTGGTTTAGGCGCTATGCTTATCCGCAACGGCTTGCAAGAAATGGTTATTTGCGGCGGTGCGCAAGAAGTAAACCCATACGCAGTAGGTAGTTTTGACGGTATCAGCGCATTCTCTACACGCGAAAGCGATCCTACCAAAGCATCGCGTCCATTTGACCGCGACCGCGACGGTTTGGTTCCCGGCGGTGGTGCAGCAACCGTTATCTTAGAAAGCTACGAATCTGCTATTAAACGTGGTGCTCCTATCTTGGCCGAAGTTTTAAGCTACGGTTTCTCATCAAACGGCGACCACATTTCTAACCCCAACGTAGATGGTCCAAGCCGCTCGTTGCAAATGGCACTTAAATTAGCCAACGTAGGTATCGAAGAAATTGGTTACATCAACGCACACGCTACCTCTACCCCTGTAGGCGACCGCAACGAAGCCAAAGCCATTTACAACGTATTTGGCGACAAATGCCCTATTGTTACCTCAACCAAAGGCATGACAGGTCACGAAATGTGGATGGCTGGAGCCAGCGAAGTAATCTATTCTATGATTATGATGAAAAACGGCTTTATCGCTCCTAACGTTAACTTTGAAAATCCAGACGAAGACTCTGCCAAATTAAACATCCCTGCCCAACGCATCGAAAAACAATTTGACACCTTCTTGTCTAACTCATTTGGATTTGGTGGTACCAACTCAACCTTGATTATTCGCAACTTATAATCAACGGTCCCTGAGCTTGTCGAAGGGCCCGAATCGACTAAACAATAAACATTAAACACTAAACATTATGGAAAAAGCAGAATTAATTGAAAAAATCAACGAAGTTCTTATCGAAGAATTTGAAGTAGAAGCTGATGTAATCACTCCTGATGCTGACATCAAAGAAACCTTAGAATTGGACAGCCTAAGCCTTGTTGATATGGTTGCTTTAATCGAAGGCGAATTCAAAGTAAAAATCAAAGGTAGCGAAATTGCTCAACTAAAAACCTTTGGATTGCTATACGATTACATTTACGACAACATCGAAAAATAATGACAGATACAGTTCTATTTGAAGGAACGCAATTGTATCAACTAATCCCACAACGCGAGCCCATTGTTATGGTTTCGCATATATTCCAAGTTACCGACACCGATATTGACAGCGGTTTATTGGTAAAAGAGGACAATATATTTTGTGCGGATGGTAAACTGACAGAACCCGGCCTGATTGAGCACATTGCTCAATCGGCTGCGGCTTTTGCCGGGTATCCCTATTTTGTAGCAGGCAAACAAGCTCCTCTTGGCTACATTGGCGAAATAAAAAAATTGCGTATCCACACGCTACCTGCCGCTGGCAGCATGTTGCGTACCCACATTCATTTGGTTTCGGAAGTAATGGGTATTTCGCTAATTACAGCCGAGGTAACCGTAAACGACACGCCTGTGGTATCGTGTCAAATGAAAATTTTTATCAATGACTAAACTAACGTCCACCATAAAACGTAAAATTGCCTTTTACGATATGGATGCCATCCGCATGGTATGGCACGGCAACTACGTCAAATATTTAGAAGAAGGACGCGAGGCATGGGGCGAACAATTTGGTTTGTCTTACATGCACATTTTTGATAACGGTTATGTAGTACCCGTTGTCGATTTACACCTCAAATACAAAAATTCGGCTTACATGGGCGATGTTTTGGTGATAGAAACCACCTACGTACCCTCCAAAGCCGCCAAATTGCAATTTGAATACCGCATTTACCGCCAAAGCGATAATGCCGAAATTGTAACCGCCACCTCTACCCAACTATTTGTTACCGCCCAAGGCGAGTTTGATCCCTCTACCCCGGCGTTTGTAAGCGAGTGGCGTAAAAACAACAACCAATAACCTATGATGAGAAAAGATTTTTTCAGCATCGAAAAGCAAGAAATCAACGGCGAAGAAGCCTATTTTTTGCTCAATTTGCTACCAAGTAGTCCGGTTTATAAAGGCCATTTTCCCGAAAAAGCCATTGCACCCGGCGTATGCAACATCGAAATGATTAAAAGTTGCGCCGAAATTGTATTGGGAAAACCCTTATTTTTACATTACATTGCTCAATGCCGTTTAACCGCATTGGTTACACCCGGCGAGTACCCTCAATTACAGCTAAACTTACAAGTAACCCCAAAAGAAGATGGTTACAAGTTAGTAGCAAAACTTACCTCGCTTACAGACGAG
>JAFOWX010000109.1 GCA_017391905.1 Paludibacteraceae bacterium
CAATTCTTCTTGTGCAGGTTGCATAAGTGGCGAGTGGAAAGCACCACCTACCGATAGTTTAAGCGCACGTTTAGCACCTGCTTCGCTTAATTTAGCGCAAGCCTCGTCGATAGCATCAATGGCACCCGAAATAACCAATTGACCTGGGCAGTTATAGTTTGCTGGCACTACTACGCCATCTACTGATGCACAAATTTCTTCTACAGCGGCATCTTCCATACCAATAATGGCTGCCATGGTAGAGGGTTGCAATTCGCAGGCTTTTTGCATAGCCATAGCACGTTTTGACACCAATACCAAACCGTCTTCAAAACTCAAGGCACCAGCTGCTACAAGGGCAGAAAATTCGCCCAATGAGTGACCAGCTACCATATCGGGAGTAAATTTATCGGCGTATGTTTTAGCTAAAATAACCGAATGCAAGAATACAGCAGGTTGTGTAACTTTGGTTTGTCGCAAATCTTCGTCGCTTCCTTCAAACATAATATCGGTTATGCGAAAACCTAAAATGTCGTTTGCTTTTTCAAATAATTCTTTTGCCAAGGCAGATTGTTCGTACATATCTTTACCCATTCCAGAGAATTGAGCTCCTTGACCTGGAAAAACAAATGCTTTTTTCATGTTAATGTATTTAGTGATTGAAATTACAGGGCAAAAGTACATTATTTTGGCCGATAAAGGACGATTTTTGCACAAAAAAACGCAATTTATGCAATTTTCAGCCACATGTATGGTAACAAGATACCCCAATTAAGGCTATCCATGTAAGTAAATACGTGGCTAAAACAACCATAACACTTTGTTTATCAATACCTTTAAGGTATATAGATGTAGAAGCTGGCATTTTTAATTCTTTTGTAACACACCATAGGTATAGTCTGTAGCAAATGTACCCAAAAAGCATGCCTGCCAATGCACCGCATAAAATATCGCCAGGGTAATGCACACCCATGTACATTCTGGAGTAACAGTTTAATGCCGCCCACGAGCCAACTACCCAGCTGTATGCTTTATTTCTAAACATCAAGGCGGTAAGCACAGCTATTCCACAGGTATTGGAAGCATGCGAGGAGCAGAAACCATACAAACTACTGGTTTGTCCGTGCACTATGTGTACAAAGGGAAGCATAGAGGGATCGTGCGTTGGGCGCAAGCGTTCAAAAAAGGGTTTGCAAAAGCCCGAAGCAAATTGATCTGCCAACAAAACGGTTAAAGCCACTGCTAAAATGCCGTAAATGGCATCAAAGCGTTTGCTACGAATTAACACATACACCATAGACAGGTACAGGGGCACCCATACAAAACGGTCTGATATGTAAAACATAAGATCATCAAAAAACGGGCTATGACACCCGTTTATGAGCAATAGCAGGGCTTTATCCCACTCTATTAGCGTTTCTAACATATTGATAAATTTCTAAATAACTACTATGGATTGGGTGGGCAACCAACCGGTGTTTCCATCTTCGGTCATCACTTCGGTCCACTCGCCTAACGACGATTTGATAACCACCTTGGTTCCTTCGTGCAAAATAAACAAATCGTTTCCACTATCATCGGGCGAACTTTTGGTGGTAACCGTTGGTACGTAGATAATGGCTACAGAGGTATCGGTTACTTCGGCATTACGCGACGATGCGCACAAAGCAGTAATAATTGTAAAGAGCAAGGCCACAATGGCTATACTAAAGCCTGTTTTGCGCCAAGCAATGGATTTACCAAACACAAAAACAGTGATGCAAACCAAGCAAAGCAAAAACAAGCCTACACTTGCGTATGCCCACGTATCGGCACTTGCCAAACGGTAGCAAGCTTTCCACCAATTTACCAAAAAGATAGTGCCTACAGGGTCTATTTTATCTACGGTCATGGCTTGCGCAAATGCCAAATTGTGTTTGGCATCGGCGTGTGTGGCATCCAAGCGCAAGGCACGTTCGTATTGAATAATGGCATCGGCTATTTTTCCCATTCTAAAATAGGCATTACCGGCATTGTAATACAAATCTACTCCTTGCATACCGTTATCTATTAAGGTTTGGTATTGCTGAGCCGCTTGCTGGTAATTGCCGGCTATGTAGGCCGAATCTGCTTGTGCCATAGAGGCGGCTTGCACAGACAATACGCCTGCAAACAAGCTAAATAGAAGGATATATAGTTTTTGTTTCATACCTGTTTATTTTAGCGTATCTTCTAATTGTCCTATTAACTGAGCGGCACGGTTGTAGCAGTTTTCTACAGATAGGCTTTCATCCACCATGGGCGAATAGCGTGCAAACTCACAATCGGATAAGGTTTGTAAAAATTCGCTGATAAGTTGATCCGATGCACCGTGTTTTAAAAGTTCTTCTTGCACGTTGTCTTTGGTTAAGTTGGCAGGCAAAATATTCAATTTGTCTGCGATATATCCCCAAAGTGCTCCAACGGTAGCTTCGTAAAAACGGTCTTTTTCGCCTTTTTTCATGTACATAGCGGCTGTTTTAAGGCGTTTTTTAGCCAACTTATTGGCGCGTTTGTTTTTAACACGTACCAAGTTTGCGTTTTCTTTGGCTTGTTTTTGCAACAATAGCAACAACAATACAAACAAGGTTAGTGGCACAAAGTACGACAAATAATACAAGGTAGATCCGTAAAAAGGTGCTTGGTAATAACGCAGCAACGCATCGCCACCGCTGTGAATAAATCGGATGTCTGTACCTAAGTTTTTAATTTGCTCTTTGTTAACGCCCGGCACAACATTTCCCACCACAGGGGCATCTGTAGCCGCATTGCCATCTACTTTTACATCGTACACATGCGTTGCCAAGGTTTTATACTCCTCTGCTTGTGGGTCAAAGTACACAAATTTGGCAGGTTCAATTTTAAAATTACCGCCAAAACGAGGAATAGCCACGTATTCTACGCTTTTGCTACCGGTAACTCCGTTTATACCGGCTTTTATGTTGTTGTCGGTTTTGGGATCGTAGGTATCAAAATCGGCAGGGAACGTAATGGTTGGCACTTTTACCAATTTCAAGTTGCCTTTGCCCGAAACTTTTACACGCAAGGTTAATGCCTCGTTTGCCTGTATGCTATTGGCCGAAAGCGACGATTCCAATTTAAACTGCCCCACTGCTCCATTAAAGCCGGCAGGTGCGCCTTTTGGCAAGGGTTTTACCTTTATCGTGGCCGAAGGAATATTCAAACTCTTTCTTACCTCTTGGTACGAGTTAAAGAAATTGTCAAAAATATTGTTGGAACGTTGGTTGGTAGGAATACGTACCACCGCCTCTATGTTTCCGGCTTCTATGTCTAATTGACCCGAACGTTGTGGGAACAACAAATATTGTTTTAGGATAATGGTGTTGTAATTTAAGCCGTCATAGTGTTCCATTTGCCACGGACGATTGGCATCCAAATCTATTTCTTGCACAAAGAAATCTTTAAATTCGGGAAATTTGGCACTGCCTATTTGCGCCAAATCCACGCGCGAATACAATTTGTACGTTAGCAAGATAGCTTCTTGCTCATACACCTTGGTTTTGGATAATGTTTGACGTACAAATATTTGATTGGACGACACGCTGTTTTGCGAATAGGCAGCATTACTCACGGTTCTGTTTGAACCGCGCGAAGGAGTGCTTTGTGGCTGACTATCGGGAGGCAGCACCTTTATGGTAACGGCCTTTGAGGTGTATTTTTCGCCTTTAACCACAATGGATGCAGGGGCAATGGTGTACGTACCCGGGGTGTTACCCATTAATATAAAGGTATGGGTAATGGTGTACGAATGGGTTACCGAGCCATTTACTATTTGCATGCTGCGTTGCGACGATACAGAAGGCCCCATCAGCACCTCAAAATCGGGCATATCGGGTACGCGTAAGTCTTTGGCATCTTGGTTAATGGTGTACACTAATCTGAATTGTTGCCCTGCTATGACACTTTCTGGTGCTTGGGCTACAAATTCCACATTGTCTGCCAACAGGTTTATTGCATATCCTATAAAAAGAAATAGTATGATTCCTATTTTTTTCATTTTACCAGTCTTTTTCCAAATTCCGTTGTCCGGCTTGTTGTTGTTTTAGTTTATCTTGAACATCTTGTTCGTCTTGCAAAAACGCATCCAAAATTTGTTGTGCCTGTTCTTTAGACATTTCGTCGTTATTTTGTTGCTGTTGTTGCTC
>JAFOWX010000110.1 GCA_017391905.1 Paludibacteraceae bacterium
TAAGGAATTTGGCATTTCGTTTGATGTATATTCGCGTACTTCGAGCAAAACCCACCACGGCGTAGCTTCGGACTTTTTCAAAAAATTATACGACAAAGGCGAATTTATCGAAAAAGAAAGCGAACAATATTACGACGAAGAGGCTAAACAATTTTTGGCCGACCGCTATATTACCGGCGAATGTCCTCATTGCCACGCAGAAGGCGCATACGGCGACCAATGCGAAAAATGCGGCACCTCGCTTTCGCCACTTGATTTGATTAACCCCAAATCTGCCATTAGCGGAAGCGCTCCTGTGTTGAAAAAAACCAAGCACTGGTACTTGCCTCTTGACAAACACGAAGGCTGGCTTAGCCAATGGATTTTGGAAGACCACAAAGAATGGCGTCCCAACGTATATGGCCAATGCAAAAGCTGGTTAGACATGGGCTTGCAACCTCGTGCCGTTAGCCGCGACTTGGATTGGGGTATTCCTGTGCCTGTAGAAGGCGCAGAAGGCAAAGTGCTTTACGTTTGGTTTGATGCGCCTATTGGCTATATCTCAAACACCAAAGAACTTTTGCCCGACACATGGGAAACATGGTGGAAAGACCCCGAAACACGCTTGGTACACTTTATTGGCAAAGACAACATTGTGTTCCACTGCATTGTGTTCCCTGCTATGCTAAAAGCCGAAGGTTCTTACATTTTGCCCGATAACGTACCCTCTAACGAGTTCTTAAACTTAGAAGGCGATAAAATTTCTACCTCGCGCAACTGGGCTGTTTGGTTGCACGAATACTTATTGGATTTTCCCGGCAAACAAGACGTTTTGCGCTATGTGCTTACCGCTAATGCGCCAGAAACCAAAGACAACGACTTTACTTGGAAAGATTTCCAAGCCCGCAACAACAACGAGTTGGTAGCTATTTACGGCAACTTTGTAAACCGTACCTTGGTGCTTACCCACAAATATTTTGAAGGCAAAGTGCCTGCACGTGCTGCCCTTACCGAGTACGACGAGGCTACCCTACAAGAATTTACCGGCGTAAAACAACAAGTAGAACAATTGTTGGGCAACTTTAAATTCCGCGAAGCCCAAAAAGAAGCCATGAATTTGGCACGTATTGGTAACAAATACTTGGCGGATACCGAGCCATGGAAATTGGCAAAAACAGACATGGAGCGCGTAGGTACTATTTTGAACATTGCGTTGCAAATTACCGCTAACTTGTCTATTGCTTTTGAACCATTCTTGCCATTTAGCTCTGAAAAACTACGCGGTTTATTGCACTTGGAATCGTGGAGTTGGGATAACTTGGGCAGTTTGGATTTGTTGGCAAGCGGTGCCGACATTGCCCCTGCAACGTTGCTATTTGAAAAAATTGAAGATGCAGCCATTGAGGCACAAATGCAACGTTTGGCAGACATTAAAGTAGAAAACGAAAAACAAGCCTACAAACCGGCAGCGGTAAAAGAAAACACCACCTTCGACGATTTTATGAAGTTGGATATTCGTGTAGGAACTGTTTTGGAATGCCAAAAAGTACCCAAAGCCGACAAATTGCTTCAGTTTAAGATAGAAGACGGCATGGGAACACGCACCATTGTTTCGGGCATTGCACAACACTACAACCCCGAAGACTTGGTAGGCAAACAAGTTTGCTTTATTGCCAACTTCCCACCCCGCAAGCTAAAAGGCATTGAAAGCCAAGGCATGATTCTTAGTGCCGAAGATGCCAATGGACGCTTGGTGGTAATAAGTCCATCGGACAAAGTTACCAACGGTGTTAGCGTTTGCTAATGGTAACCAGGTAATATAAAAGGCAGTCTTTTCAGGCTGCCTTTTTTATTTATAATTGTTCCTCGTAGGTACGTGCAAGGCGTATGAGCCAAATGCTTCCTGCCACGTACATAACAAAACGCATCAACAAATACAGTGCCAGTGCCACCACAAAGTTTTGCACGTACACCCCTACACACAGTGCCATTACACCCAACACCAACGTTATTATTTCAAACCAAAGCAACCCTTCTTGCTTATTAAAGAGTTCGGGCAAAAAATCCAATACGGTAAAGATAGAAAACGCCAATAGCCACGGAAGCATCAACCTTATGTAATGCCCGGAAGCACGCCAAGGCTCGCCCAAAAGAAGCACCGTAAAATCGGGCAAAATAAGGTATAAAAGCGCAAAAAAGGGAACACCCAACAACAGCACCACACCCACGTATTTTTTAATAATAGGCAAAATGGGTTGCCCTTGGGCTACCTTTTCGGAAACATGCCTGAATAATGTTTTGTAAAGCGAGCCACACAACACGTTTATGGGCGTATGAGCAAGTAGCAAGCCCATGGTAAAAAGACCTATTTGGGTCATGCCAAAATGGGCAGAAAGAATAAATACCGGCAAGGCTTTAGAGAGCAAATTTACCCCTTTTCGTGTCATGGAATAGGTAGGAAACTTGCTATACAACACGGCCATTGTTTTGCACATCAACAAATTAGGGCGCTCTTTATAAGCATTAAAAATACCCTCTTTGGCGTGCGCATACAAAAGCACAAACACCAATACCACCACAGACGACAACAGCGCCGATACAAACAAGCTGCCTATACCAAATCCGCCATACCCCAAGGTTATTTTTAACACGGCATTGAGCAGGGCCAACAACACCAAATAAAGCGAAATATACCTAAACTGTTTGCTTCTTACCAGCACGCTGTCGCAGATATTCCAGAGTGCGGTAGCAGCCACGTAGATGGGCAATATCCAATACCAATAGCGCAAATTAGGGGCGTTAAACAATTCGGCTATTTTACCCGAAAAGGGTACGGTAAGCCATGCTACGCCCGAAACAAGCAGCACACAGGCCACGCATACGCCCATAACGGCAGGCAAGTCTTTTTTCTCTTTATGAAACACCAAAACCTGATGGTATTCGGCATTGGCAAGCAGTACAAAAATAGAAAAGATAGAAACAAATAGGTTAAACGTTCCCATCTCGTCTGGCGCATACAGCCGCGTAATAACAGGATACGCCAACAACGTAATGGCTTGCGCCAACACATTGCCGCTTAACAGCACCCCTGTGCTTCTAATCAGTTTAGATTGCAATACCTTGTTGATGTATGTATTTTTTATTTTCATTATTGAAAACAAATGTAATACAATTATGTAAAAAAGAAAAGCGATTGAGGAAAATCCTCAACCGCATTGTAAATGTATTTTGTTTTGTAGGCGGACATAGCACGCTATGTCCCTACACCTTTATCTCTTAAGAGTTACTTTTAAAGGAGGGTATTCTAGGCGTCGCGAAGTCTGAGAAACCGGAGTTTACTAACGTAAATGAGGATTTCGAAGACAAGCGCAACGAGGAATACACCCTTTAAAATAACTCGACTTATCCTAAGAATGAGATTAATATACCCGCTGCAACAGCAGAGCCAATCACACCCGCCACGTTAGACGACATACAGTAGTTTAACACGTGGTTTTTAGGATCGTATTTAAGCGCGATGTCGTTAGCAACACGAGAAGCCATAGGAACGGCACTCAAACCGGTTGCACCAACAAGTGGATTGATTTTCTTTTTGCTGAATAGGTTCATTACTTTCACCAAAAGGATACCACCAAAGATAGAGAAACCAAACGCCAAGAAACCACCAGCTACGATACCCAATGTTTGGAAATTAAGGAAAGCATCTACGGTCATGGTTGCACCTACAGAAAGACCCAAGAAAATGGTTGCCGCATTCATAATGCCGTTAGAAGCGGTTTCGAACAAACGAGAAGTGTTAGCACCAATTTCTTTGATAAGGTTACCAAACATCAACATACCTACCAACGATACTGCATCTGGCACAATGATAGCCACAATAGTAGTAACAGCAATAGGGAAGATGATTTTTAGCGCACGCATGTTTTTGAACTCGGTTTTGCTTGGATATAGCTTGTCTTGCTCTTTCATGTTAATCATCAATTCCTTTTTAGAGCAGGTAAGTTTTACCACCAAAGGAATGATAACAGGCACTAACGCCATGTAAGAGTAAGCAGCAATAGCAATAGGAGCTAACAAGTGAGGAGCCAATTTAAGCGTGGTAAAGATAGCGGTTGGACCATCTGCACCACCAATAATGGCAAGCGAGCCTGCTTCTTGAAGGGTAAAGAATTGCGATGCAACCAATAGCACTGCAAAAATACCAAATTGAGCGCCTGCACCAAAGATGGCCAATTTAAGGTTACGTAGCATTGGACCAAAGTCTGTTAGCGCACCTACACCCATAAAGATGATAGGAGGAAGCAAACCAGATTTGATTAACGCGTAGTAAATAAGGTTCATAATGCCTAAGTCGTGTGCAATTTCTGGAAGAGACATTTCGTACACATTTTTAGACACTTCTACACCGTCTTTTATGTAGTGAACAAGACCCTCACCATCTGCGCCAAGCACGCCCATGCCACCACCGGGGAAGTTTGCAATAAGCACACCAAAAGCAATAGGAACCAACAACAAGGGTTCAAATTCTTTCTTAATACCCAAGTAAAGTAGCACAAAAGCAAGCGCATACATGATAAGGAAACGAGGATCGGCAACAATACTGCCGATAGCCGTCATTTCGTATATTTTATTTAAAATTTCTCCCATAACTATTATCCTTTGATTTTCATCAATACGTCATCTTCTGCAACAGCAGCACCAGGGCCAAAGCAGATTTCTGTAATTACGCCGTCACATTCGGCTGCAATAGCGTTGAAAGTTTTCATAGCCTCAATGTAGCAAACGGTTTGACCGGCTTTCACTACATCGCCCACTTTCACTGCAGGTTCGCCTTGTGCTTTAACAAGGTAGAATTTACCTTCAAGTGGAGCAGCCAATTCTTTACCTTCGCCTGTACCGGCAGCAGCGGCAGCAGCAGGAGCAGAAGCAGCAGGCATAGCACCGGCTTCGCCAACGGTTACTTTATAAGAAACACCGTTTACTTCTACTTGTACGGTTTGAGGTAGAGCAGCACCACCGGCAGCAGCTTTAGCTTCTTTTTTCTTAGCAAGATCTGCCTCAAAGTCAGCTTTAGCTTGACCCGATTTGTACAAACGATATTGTTGTGGGTGCATAGCCAATTCAAACAATTCTTCGTCGTCTTCGCCAAGTTCCCAACCGTTTTCTGCCATTTCTTTGCGGAAACCATCCAACGCATCTGGATAAGAGTCTTGTGGGTTACCGGTAAAGAATTCGCGACCTTGTTGTTTTGCTTTTTCAATCAATTCTGGAGCGATAGGTCCAGGAAGACGACCCGATTTGCCAAGAAGCATATCCCAAATATCGTCTGCAATCATGCTCCAACGTTCACGGCCTTTTTCCATTTGGATAACGTTCATTTGAGCCATGTTTTTCACATATTGGCTAAATGGAGTTACCAATGGAGGATAACCCATCTTTGGCCATACGTATGCTACCTCGTTGAATAGTTTGATAAGCATTTGGTCTTGAGTCATCTCTGGTTTGCCGTTTTTAGCAAAGTATTTATTCAAGCTGTCAAGAGCGTCGTTAAGGTCGTTCATCAAACTACCCATCATACCGCCAGGAAGACCTGGGCCAATAAGAAGCGAGTTCATTTGACGGTTACGAGCAGGGATGTAGTAGCCCAAGAAATCGTCCATCATAGCTTGTACTTGTGTACGTACTTCCATGTAAGCTTCCATGTTAATTTCTGGCACGTCAAAGCCGGCATCTTTAAGCATAGCTTGAACAGCTAAGACGTCTGCGTGACCTGTACCCCAAGAAAGTGGTTCCATACCTACGTCCACGTAGTCGCAACCAGCTTTACAAACTTCAAGGATAGAAGCCATGCTAAAGCCTGGACCCGCGTGTGAGTGGTATTGAATAGCTACTTTTGGGTATTTAGCTTTGATGTTTTTTACAATTTCACCAAGCGATGCAGGACGACCAATACCAGCCATGTCTTTCAAACAGATTTCGTCTGCACCTGCTTCGATAAGTTCAAACGCCATTTTGGTGTAGTATTCTACGGTATGAAGTGGCGAGAAAGTAATACACAAGCAGCATTGAGAAATCATACCACCATCGTGCGCGTATTTAATAGAAGGTATGATATTGCGTGTATCGTTTAGACCACAGAAAGTACGAGCAATGTCAGTACCTTGTTTTTTCTTCACTTTATAGAAAAGTTGACGAACGTCTGCAGGAACAGGGTTCATGCGCAAACCGTTAAGCGCACGGTCCAACATGTGTGTTTGAATACCAGCTTCGTGGAAAGGTTTTGTCCATTCACGAACTGCTTTATTTGGGTTTTCGCCATAAAGTAAGTTTACTTGTTCAAAACCACCACCGTTGGTTTCTACACGGGCAAAACAGCCCATTTTTACAATAGCAGGAGCTACTTTTACCAATTGGTCAACACGGGGTACATACTTACCGGCCGATTGCCACATATCTCTAAAAAGTAGAGAAAATTTTACTTGTCTTTTAGTTGCCATAGTATAAGGTATTATAATTTTTCAATGTTTTGAGCAGATTGTTTGCCACCGCTAATAGCCACAATGGCTTTTTTGATAGCTTCTTGTACATTTGCATCAATGGCTTGTACTTTTTGAACCACGGGTTTTGCTTCTTCGGGGAAGAATCTATTAACCGTTTTAATTAACAAATTACCTAAAAAGATAATAATAAGCAATACCACAAATACGGTAAGCATACCAATTGCCATAAGCAACAATGCCTCTACAAACTTATCCCAATTGGATAGTTGTTCTACCGCAGGAGCAGCGTTTAATAAAATGACGTTGAAATTCATAGTGTATCAGTTAATGTATTATTTGCATATATTCGGCAATCTTTGTATAAATATACATAATACTGCATAAAAATACAAATTCGTACAAAGTTAAGAAAAATTATACGATTTTTAATAAATCATATACAAATTAACACAAAATCTTAACAATAAAAAGAATGATACTACTATTTTGTAACAAAATGAGGCAAAAGTATTACCTTGTTAGCAATACTTTCACGCTCAAACCTACTTCGGACATAGTAGTTGGGAACGAAGTGGACACCACCGGTTTGCGCATTTGCAAATCGTAGAATAAACCAAAGCTAATGCGTTCGCTAAACACGTAGTTAGCCAAGAACTTAAACGTGGTTACCCAGTCGCCTGCTGTAGCTTGCGATTCGTTCAATTCTATTTTATGCACCATGGTTTGGGTGTCTTTAATAGAGAAATCAGCACGAAGCGTTAAGTCGTTGTTTACTTGTTTGCTGGACGCTCCTTGTTTTATGGAGAATTTTAAATCGCTGAATTTATAACCGATACCTACCACATACTCGTTGTTATGCGACTCGATAAGCTGGTTGCTGGACAAATTTAAGCCAATGTTACGACCCTTGCGCCATTCTGCCTTTAACGACAAACTGTTTTTCAAGTTAATATCCACACCAATAAGCGGGCTAAATTGCTCGTTGATAGCCACCGCACTAAAGGTGTATCGGCTCGAAGGCATGGTACCGCCGGTAAGCACGTCTTCTATGTAACCAAAGTCGTCGCCTTGCACCGCAATAAAGGTTTGGTCTGCTCCGTACGAACCAATTTGGTACTTACACGTATAACCGTGTGTTAGGTTTACGTTGCGGAAGTTTTCTTTAAACCAAGCTATGCGCATCAAGGCGTTGCAGCTTACTTGCCAGTTGGGCAAGAACGACCAAAAATCAGGTATGGCTTTTAGGGTAACACCCTCTACGCTTCTGCCACCATACGCTGCCAAAAATGCAGGAATCAATACATCATCCGAATTCAAACTATAACCCGAAGCCGGACTGTATTTTTCTTGCAACCTGCTTTGAATAGCGCCTCGGTACGACAAGAAACGGTTAAACAAATCGTTGCCTGTACCGGCAAAAGCCGTTCCAATTGCCACGTAGGTGGTAGAGAAACTACCGTTAAGGGTGGTTAGCTGGTTATTACCGCTAAGTCTTACATCACGGTTTTCTACCAATTGTCTATCGGCAGCCACGTTTATTTTAAAGCCGGGGAATGGTTCTACCAACGCCGTAGCCTTAAAGGTTTCGTTGTGGATAAACTGAACAGGGTTGTAAATGGCATCTGAGGTAATTAACCAATCGTTGCTCAAAGCCCTGTCTAAAATATCACTGCTTTGAATACCAAACACAAAGTCCCAACCGGGCGCAGTCATATCGTTGTAACTGGTTAAGCCCAAACATGTTACGCCGGGTTTAAAGCCGGGCAATACCGTACCGTCTGTTTGCGCATAGTTAAACGACACATTGCGCAACAGCATCAATACACGTGCCGTTACATCCAACGCCAAGTTAGAAGCCGGTTCTGGGCCACCCGTTTGCACATTCAAGGCAATTTCTACGTCTTCTTTTGGCGTAATTTTAATGGTATTGGCATCTACCACCTTGTATTTTAGCTTATAAGGCTTACCATTTGCCGTAGCTTTAACACGCGCTTTTTTATCGTTTAAACGGTGTCTAACCTCAACCGCTTCGCCTTTTTTAAGGGTTAAGGTTTTATCGTAGTTTTTAACCGGTTTTTTGCGTTGCGTACTACGTGTAGAGGCAAACTTACGGTTTACATCTTTTAAGTACGAAGACTTGTTGTACAAGGTTTCAAAATTAAACTTACCATCCACTTGCCACATGCCTTTGCTGGTAGCCGTATTGGCTATTACCTCTGTACCATTTACCCATTGGTAGTTACCGTCGTACTTAAAGTTGGCAGTAATCCAGTTAAACACGGGCATTTTATTAAATGGTACATTCCACGAAGCCGTAAAACGTTGGTTATAATCTTGCGGCGAACCCAATTCGCGCAAGCTTGCCCAAACGGTATCTTTCCATTGTTGGAATTCGTCCGGATACAACTGGCTGTTTACCCCACCCTCGTTTTCTTCTATCAACGAGCGGTTTGAGGTGGTTAAGGTCAATTTGATGTTTTTGGTTAAGTCCCAAGCAAAATCAAAATCGTTGTTCCACATAAAGTCTTTGGCAAAGGTAGGTGGAATATCCACATCCGGATTGTCAAAGTCGCGCACTACTTGTTCGTAGTAGTTGCGGGTAAAGTTTGTTTTGTACGAAATAAGTTTTGGTGCGTAATAGAAACCAAAGTCGGTAAGCCAATCCAAGTGTTTAGACGATTTTAGTTTGTCTATGTTGGCAAATGGCTCTACAGGAGTTGGTTGCCACGAGAACTCATACTGACCATACGCATTGCTGTATTGCTCAAGCTGACGGGTGGTATTGGGGTTACGCGAGAAAGTTTCCGAATACGAACCACCAATGGTAAAGTTAGCAGGGTCCCAAGGGCGTTGTCCTTTTTCGCTGCTCATACCCACCCTAATGGTTGGCACCGAAAGGCTTTGCGTCATTACCATGTCTTGCGACAAATGCAAGATAGAGTCGCGCATCCTGCGGTTTTCGGTCATTCGCAACGCATCAGACAGCAAAATATCCTTATCCAACGGATTGTATTTAGGATTGATGATTTCTTGCGATAATGAATAACGTACCGGGAAGGTTACGTTGCCTTTTTCGGGGAATAGTTTACCCAACTCGATGCTGGCATTTACGTTGTATTGGTAATAATCGTCTTGACGACGCTCGTTTACTTTTTGTTCTACACCACCAAATCCAATGGTTTCCACACGTCCGGCAGCGTTAACCTTGATAAAGTCTGACAAGGACAAATCAATGCTGGCTCTGGCAGCCACACCACCTTGTTCGTCAAATTCGGTAAGCAACAATTCGTCCACCCATACCTCTACCGATTTTTGCGAACGGGCACCGTTGCGTACACCAATCATCAACACATCCACCTCGCCCAAACTTGGATTACCCACAATGGTAATGCGGTTATTGGGGTTGCTTCTATCCATTATCGAATAGGGTGTAAGGTTGGTTACGGTAGAACCGCCTCTGGCTTTTTCCTCGTTACGTGCTTTCTTTAAGTCGGTAAGCATATCCAAAGGCAAGGCTATCTTATTGGCTTCGGGCCAAACCATTTCGCGGTCGCTGGTTATGTTGTTAGAGTATTGTCCGGCTGGCGTAATGGTTAAAGGCACTTCGTACTCATAGTAATTGTTCTGATAGTCTGAACCCATACGGATAAACAGCTTGGTTTCGCCGTCTTGTAGGTTAGTAGCATCGTCTGGCAAGGCCTCGGCGTGAACAAACATTTCCAATTTGCCGTATTGGCGCATATCGTAAGCACCCAACTTTTTGTACAAGGCACGCGAGTCTTTGGGCGATAGGTTTAACACTTTCATCACCATAGACTGCTCGTTTTCTTGGCGCACTTGTTGTTGAGCAGGGTCAATTTCGCGCGAAACACCTGGAGGTAACACGTAGTTTACAGGGGTTTTATCGGCATTTTCTTCTATGTTAACCGAGCTCATTTCTATCATGGCATCGCTTTGATAGTAGCCGGGCTCCAATTCTTTGGTGTAGGTTCGCCAATCGCCTTTAATCAACTCCATGGTAGCAAAACGCAAGTTTACATCTTCGGCAAAATTGGTTAAGTACAAACGCATAAAGCGGATAGACTTAAAGCTACGTATGCCCCCTACGCTCTTGTAGTGGTCTGCATTGCGCAACGGAATTTTAAATTGATACCAACTTACGTTTCCGGTAGTACCATCGGGCAAGGTAACCACGGCTGCCACCCTGTCTGTAATAAAGTTTCTACCCACCACCAAGTCTTCGGGACGCAACGATACTTGATACTCGTAGTATTTTTCGGTATCGCTCATGGTGTTATCCAAATTAACGTCTTCTACGTCTGGTTTGTTGGTAGATGCTGTTGTGTACGATTCGTTTTCGTTGGTACTTTGCGAGTTTCCTTCTGTACCATTGTAATAACGATACCTATCCAATACGCTAACCTCGTCTGCATCGTAGTCAGATCCTCTGTAATGGTGGAAATTGTCGCCTGCAGGGTCGTTTAAGGGTGAGAATGGGTCGTTTTCCATTCGCTCGCGTGCCTCGGCTGTCACTTTGTTGCGCAATTTTTCCACAAAGGTTGCATAGCTGGGGTGTTGAAACTCTTGTTCGGTAGATAAACCGTTAAAACCAACGTCTTGTGCTTTTCGTCTATTAGCCTCGTTATCAAAGGCATATACAGTAGATTGTTTGGTAGGCACTCTACCCCATGCGGTTGTTACCACCACATCGTCGCGGTTTTCGTCGGTATCGGCAGGCAAACCGTTTTCATAGAATTTTCTACCGTCTTTTAACACGTCTTCCGACACATCACCCAAGTTGATGTACATATCACCACCCTTCATGGTACCGTCGTTGTACACAAAGGGGTCCATAAGCCAAAACTCCAAGTACTCGATGTTGTTGGTTTCAAAGTCTGTGGTTTCCAACTTACGCATAATACCACCCCATTTGGTTTCGGGACGTAACAGCTTACCGTCAGATCCGTAGCTGTCTGCATAAATATTGTAAGGACCACGTTCTGTTGGGTGGTATGCCAAGTCTAAGGTTTGAATGTAGCTGGACTGACCATACACCAACTCTTTGTTGGGGAATATTTCGTTTTCGGATACTTGACGAACAAAGTGGTTAGAAAGCTGTACCTTGTCTTTGCGAATGTATGTAGGCGTTGACGATGTGCTTTGGTTAAACATATTATCTATGTAATACCACGATAACAACGCCCTGTTTTTACCGTATTCGATGTTGTTGCTCAAGGCAGACTCGTCAAAACGCAAAGGAGTACTTGCCAAACGCCAGTTGCTGGCATACCTTACGTCCAAGCCTATGGTGGTAGCCTCAAAGTCGTCTATGTAGGCTTTGCCTTGTGCACCACGTGCCGTACCGGGAATCATGTGGGCAAATTCGGCATCAAAAGCAATGGTAGAGGCTTGTTTTAGGTTAAGAATGGGCAATTTGTTCAGCCAATCGGTAATGGATTGGAATTGATTTCTATACGATGTATTCAAGCCCCAAATAACGTTAGCCACCGGATCGTCACCATACGACACCTTGCTGGTAAGGGGTTTTTCGGAAAAATACATCAGCGTACCACCAATGTTAAAGTGGTCGTTAAAGGCGTAGTTTAGCGATGTCCCTATCAACGAACGGCGTTGCGTATTGAACATGGTTTGGCTCTCTAACGAAACACTGATTGGCGTACCCAAGTCAATTAAATCTTGGTTCATGATGGTAACAACACCCATCATGTAATCTACGGTATAGTCCACGTTTTCGGTTAACACCACCCCACCTGCGGTTACTTTTACCGAACCTTTGGGAATATTCATGGCATTCAACCTAATTTCCGAACCCGACGAAGCACGATACTCGCCCGATAAATAGAATTTATTTTTTTCGGCAAACTCTTGTGCCGTGGTTAAGGTAGAATCGTACAAGGCTTGGAAACAATATTTTTCCACCAAAACAGGGTCGTTGCCCAACTTTTTAGCCAAGTGCGAACCAAAAGGTTCTATTACCGGGAAGATAACCTTGCCGTTTTGCGACAAAATGGTATAACCCTCTACAAAGTCAAAAATACCATCGCCTTTGGCTCTTTCTTTGTTGTGCGAATCCAAGTGGTCCAAGCCCATAACGTGCAACAACGGTTCTTTGGCAATAGGCCCTTCTGTTAAGTAGCGCAAGTCAATACCCGTTGAGTCGTTTTTGTACATGATGTTTAGCACAAACTTGCTTTGTTGCACCTGATAAGCACCCAACGAATACACGTTTTTCATCATCAAATGCCAAGTAGGCATGGATGGCGATCTATCTATAGACTTTAATAGTTTTAATGCCAAAGGCTTGGTAACCTCTCCCGAAGAACCGGTTAATTCACCCACCGTATAAACCTTGCCTTGGTAGGTGTATTGGAAGGCCACAGCCAACATTTCATCGTTATTCAAGGCCGATTTTAACGAGATGTAACCCAACTCTTTATTAAGCGTATAATCGCCCGACTCCAATTTTTTAGCTCCCTCTAATTTTACGTAATCCACGCCGTTTTGCATAGAGAAAGAAGCCAAATAAGCATCCATTTCGTAAATATCGGGCAAGCCACCTGCCGATTGTACCACATTGGAAAATAAGGTATTGGCATTATTGGCAGGCACTTTAGAAGAACCTGTGGCCGTAAACGAGGGGTTGTAGATTCTCTCGGGTTCGCCCAAATCGGCAAAACCCACCACATTGGTGGTATTTTGGTAGTTAACTGCGTTTTTGTTGGTTACCCACACCTCTATGGCGGTAATAGAGATGCCCGAAGCAATGTTGGGCACGTCTTTCATCCATTCGTCGTAATGTTCGCGGAAGTAATGCGACAAAAAGTAGTGTCTGTTTTCGTCGTATTGATCGGCAGAAATCACAAAATCAGTGGTTTGCGCACCGCTGGTATTTACCGTTTGCGACTGCGATTCTTGTTGCGAGAACACAGCCCCAACGCTTAGTTTGCCAAACTGCATTTCGGCCTTTATACCAAACAAGCTGGTACTACCGGTAATAAGCGAACCCGACAAAGGCATGCTTACGTTACCTGCTTCCAACTTTTTGATAATATCGTCTTCCTTGCCCTCGTATTGCAATTTTAGCAACGATTGGTCAAAATCAAAGGTGGCTTCTGTATTATAATTTAGGCCGAATTTTAATTTATCACCTACCGAACCGGTGGCGTTTAATTGTATTTTTTGGTCAAAGTCGAACGTAGGTGCCGGATTTTGCGAGCGTTCGCTCAACGAGGGGTCTTTTATTTTTTTGAAATTGAGACCAAAAATAAGTTCGGCCGAACCCTGCAACTTAATTTGCACACCACCGGGTCCAAACACTTTATCGGCAGCACCAATATCAAATTTCATATCGGTTAGCGAAAACTGATGCTTGCGTTCTTTTTCTTCGCGTCCTTTTTGGCGGTAGTATGCCTGCATGGACTGTTGCGCCGTGTATTTTAAATACTCTTCGCTACTCAAGTAGAAAGGCACACCCATTTCGTCCTCGCCCAACGTGGTTTCAAAGTAATATTTACCGCTTACGGGGTCGTACTGAATGGTGGTTTGAATGTTTTCGGGCGAAGGTAAATCGGCTGGCGATTGTTGGGTTAAATCTTCGTAGTTTTCGGCATAGTTTTTGGAAATGGGATAACGCAAAGGAGCCGATGCCGAATCAGCATCTGCAGATAAGGTTTCTTGCGCCACCGCCTGGCTTGCTAACAACAGCAAACAAGCCAACACCCCACGTATTTTACGCCAATTTATTTCCAACTCCTACAGTAATTTTAGGGCTTTCTTAATAACTTGTTCAACAGAAAGTGCAGGTTCGTCGGATAAAATCTTTTTTACCACCTTTTGCGATTGAGCCGCCACAAATCCCAACATGGAAAGTGCGGCAACCGCTTCGGAAGCAATGTGCGAATTAGCAACAGGGGCAGAAACCACAGGCACGTCTGCGCCTCCAAATTCTGCTATCTTATCTTTTAAATCGACTACAATACGTTGTGCCGTTTTTAAGCCAATGCCTTTTACAGACTTAATAACGTTCACATTTTCTGTACGAATGGCATCGCACAATTCGGCCGTTGAAAGCGACGACAAAATAACGCGTGCCGTTCCTGCACCTACACCGGATACCGAAATGAGTAACAAAAACATTTTTCTTTCGGCCGATGTAGCAAAACCGTATAGCACAAAAGCATCTTCGCGAATGGACTCGTACAAGAATAATTTGGCTACCGTTTTATCTTGTATGGCACTGTATGTTTGAAGCGATATATTTACCATATAACCAATGCCTTGCGCCTCTATAACGGCGTATGCAGGGGTTATTTCTACTATATCTCCTTTTAGGTATTCAAACATACGTACTCACTTTTTAAGATTTTAGCGGACAAAGTTAGTAAAATAGCTAAAATGTACAAAATAACAACGTGCCAAAAGCAAAAATCGTATGCCGTATTAAGTTAAAAAAAATTATCTAAGGCAAAAAAGCCACACTGCCGGGTATATCGCCCGTGGTATGTTGCCATTGCAATTGCCCTTGTGCGTTGCAGTAGAACAACGTGCCGGGGGTTACAAAGTTGCCGGCATCCGTAAGTAAAATATCGCCCGTAACAGGATGAACAGCAACGGAATATGGATATACTATTTGGTTTTTTACCTGAGTGGACAAAAACGATTCTGCTTGCACTTGCCCGGTGGTTAGCTGCAAGGTATAGTAACTGTACTGGGTTTGATACAAAGGCGCAGGGCCGTAGGTAATGTCTATGATATAAGCCACATCGTCCTTTACCGCATAGGCGGTTACGCCTTTGCCCAAGGCTGTAGCTTGTTTGGTTTCGGTATCCAATATGTACAAATTGGCAGGTACGTCCATGTAATTGCCCCTGCTGCTTACGTAAACAGTTCCGTTAGAGGCCATAAACATGCGGTGCAGGTTAATGGCAACGGGTATTTTTTCCTCTTCTGTAAAGGTTTCCAAGTTGATAACCGAAACCGTATTGTCGTAATTTTCGGGGGTATAGCCACCAGAATTTGCTACGTAGAGTTTGCCGTTTTTAACCACCATTTCTTCGGGCTGACGACCTACTGTTACGCTACGTCCCAATGCCATGGTGGTGGTATCCATTTCTACCACGTAACCCAACTGAGCACCACCCATTTGCATAACGCCTGCGTACGAACTAAAATACACTTTTCCTTGGTAAAACACCATGCTGCGCACGTTTGGAATTTGCACCGAAGTTAGATGCTTTGCCGTAGCAGCATCCATAACCTCTACCAAGTTAGAACCGTTTAAAATGGCGTACATTTTGTTCCCGTAAATAGCCAAACCTGTTCCCACATCGCCCAATTCGTCTATTACGTGCGGGTTGCGGGTGGGATATATGTTGTTTTCGTACCTGCCGGTGGTGTAGTCAAAATAATCCAACATGGCTTTGTTAGCCCCCATGGTGCCTTCGCTCAATACATAAAAACCTTTGTAAGAAGCATTTGCATCTGGATTTACCACCACATCGCCTTGTGGTTTAACAGGTTCGGGCTTGGCACATGCCATGCAAGCCAATAACAACATAACGGCATAAAAACTTTTTTTCATAGGTGTTTATTTTTGATAAATTACTTTTACGGTTACTTTTCCGTTTATACCCGGCATGGGGTAATTGCGCACCACTTCGTACTGCTGGTTGAGCAAGTTATTGATATCGGCCGAAATATAAAACGTACATTTTTGGTAAGAAAATTGCGTTCCCAAAGAAACATCGTGCGTAAACCAAGGCTCTACGTAGTTAATAGGGATATTGGCACTTTGTTCGTACCTCTCGCCGGTGTACATAAAGCTATAATGCAAGTGCCAATTTTTATAACCCAACTGCAACAAGGCCGAGGCACTGTGCCAAGGGGTGTAGGCAATTTGTCCGCCATAATACGGACTATTTGGATTGGTAACATCTTGAGCCTGTGTGTAGGTATATGTACCTTTTAATCCCAATGCCCAATGCTGGGTTAGGCGCAAACCTACATCAAAGGTTACGTCTGTACCTATAATTTGCACCTTGCCCAAATTCATCATTTGCCAACGGAACGGATTAGATGCCGGCACCGACACTATTTTGTTGGTTACGTAGTTGTAGTAGGCATCGGCCTGCAAACCAATGGATTCTATTACACTGCCGGGCTGTTGGTATTGGTACGTTACCCCAATATCCACTTGATCGGCCATTTCGGGCAATAAATTGGCATTGCCAATAAAGGTGTAGTACAAATCGTTAAAGGTAGGCATGCGAAAAACACGCTTGTAAAAGGCTCTAATGTCAAACACTTCGGCAAGTATGGGACGAACAGATAGCACCACAGCCGGGGTAAACACGTGCCTATCCGGACTGGCAATGCCTGTTTTTACTTCTTCGTGCACAAAAGTACCCAACACGCTTGCCTGCAATTTTACATACTCCCAATTAAAGTCCGTTACCATAGACACATACCCTGTATAACGGGTGGGATACACAAAGCCTTGCACATCGCTTTGCAAGTGATTCCACTGAAAATCGGCCGAAAGCCCTAATTTCCACCACCTAAAGGGCGTAAAGGCATTGGCCATAGACACGTAGGCCTCTTGTTGCCTATAGGTATTGTCTATGTATTGCGTAGTGGTATCCGGGTTTAGGTAGCGCGTGTAATCGTAGGCATACTTGCCTTTTACCATAAGTTCGTAAAACGAAAGTACTTGCTTTTGAAACGATGCTTGTGCAAAAAAATTATCATCCCACTGGCGTTGATGATGCTCGTACACATTGCGCGCCACGTAGCCTGGCAAACCTCTGTTAGAGTAGTAATTGTACAATTGGGCTTTCCATTCGCCTTTTAATAACTTACCAAACACAGCCGCCTCGGCACGTACTGCGTTAATATCGGCATTTTCGCGTACCATGGTGGTATCGTACAACACCGTTCCGTTTGGTGCTACTTTTCTGTTTCTAAAATGATACCGCCCTGTGGCGTAGGTATATTCGGCACTTACCGATGTTGCAATGGAATCGGTCCATTTTTGTTGCCACAACAAGGCTGGATTTGCCAAACCAAACGAACCTGCCTTCATGGTTGCCGTCAGTTTGGTTTTGCCTTGAGAAAATTGCGGATGCTTGGTGGTTAAATAAATGGTTCCTGCCGCGCCGTAGTCTTTGGCGGCTTGCAAAATATCGGTTTTATGCCCGTTGTACAGCTTTATTTCCTGCAAGTTATCGATGGAAAAACGCCCTAAGTCTATCTGCCCGTTTTGGGCATTGCCCAACTGAATACCATCGTAAAACACACCCATTTGCTGTGTACCCATACTGCGTATGTTTATGGTTTTTATGCCACCCACACCGCCAAAATCTTTTAGTTGTACGCCCGAAAAAAAGCGAATGGCGTCTGCCACCGATTGGGTATTAAGCACGGTAAGTGCCTCAGCATTCATGGTTTGCATGGAAACCATAGGTACTTCTTTGCGCGTTACGGCAAACTCAAATTCGGGCAAATCGTATATCTGCGCCGTATCAAACGGAGCAAAAACCGCCATATCTGCCTGCACCTTACTGGTACAAACACATGCGCACAACAAAAAAAGTATGGATAAAAAACGATGCATTAAACCAGCCTTTTGCGCGAAAGCTACTTTTAACAAAAACAGTAATTGGCAGGTCTTCTGACTTGTTTCGTTTCAAACTCCTTCCCAACCTCAGCAGGTTAGTGGACTAAGTATTGTTTGAAATGTACAAAGAAACTTACAGCAGCGCGACTGTTCAGGATTTACACCTGATTCCCTTTTCAATGAAGCAACGTACATTGCTTCATCACCAATACGAGGGCAAAGGTACGATTTTTTTTTGTAACACCAATTTTTGCTCAAAAATTGGTGTTACAAAAAAATGGTGAATCGGTGAATCGGTGAGGCGATTCAATCTGACGACATTTGGTGGAGGTCGGAAAAAGATTTATATGTGCAAAAACGTTAAGCAAAATGTGTTGTTTGAGCGAAGCGAGTTCACATTTTGTAGTTTTTGTATGTGTAAATCCCGACTGGAAACCAAGTCGGAAGATGAAGCGCCGCCCTTCGACAAGCTCAGTGACCGAATAGGCGGAGAGGCGATTGCAATGGAATACCGTCTGTGAGGAGCGGAATAGATTTTGCTTTTTAAGGACGTTAAGAAAATCCGTGTGTTTGAGTCCGTAGGACGAGTTAGGATTTTTAGGCCGAAAAAAGAAAAATCAGCTCCGAGCAGTGGGTATGACAAGCAATCGGTGAGGCGAATCCAAATTAATGTTCTATAGTAGGATCGTACTCATCTATCCTATCGGACGACAAGTACTTGCTGGTTTCGGACGCTACTACGCCGCTAAGCAATAACAACGACACAATGTTAGGAATGGCCATTAAAGCGTTGGCGCAATCGGAGAATACCCAAACCAAATCCAATTTGGCAACGCATCCTACAAACACCGCCATCATCCAAATAATGCGGAAATACACCAACACACGCTTTCCACCCAAGTGCTCCACGCAGCGTTCGGCGTAATAAGACCAACCTAAAATGGTAGAAAATACAAAAGAAAGTAAGGCTATGGTTAGCAATCCATTACCCCAACCATGTAGTTTACCAAAAGCCATACTGGTTAAGATAGCTCCGTCCGAAAAATCAATATCCGGATATGCCAACACACTGGAAACAAGCACAATACCTGTTAAGGCACAGATAATTACCGTATCCCAGAAGGTAGCCGAAGATGCCACCAAGGCTTGTTTAACCGCATTGTCCGTTTTGGCGGCCGCCGAAACAATGGGTGCCGATCCCAAGCCGGATTCGTTAGAGAATAATCCACGAGACATACCATAACGCATGGCCACCATAATGCCACCACCCACAAAACCACCTCCTACAGCCTGTGTACTAAACGCCGATTTTACGATAAGTAGCACAGCATCGTCCAACCACGCAAAATTAACCACCAAAATAGCGAGACATCCTACCATGTAAATAAATGCCATGAAAGGTACAAAAATTTCGCACACTCGAGACAACCATTTAATGCCACCCATGGTTACCAAACCCACCAACAGTGCCATAAGAGTGCCTGTCACGTAGGTTGATACGCCAAAGTTTTCTTGCATTAAGGTAGAAACGGAGTTGGCTTGCGTCATATTGCCAATGCCAAAAGCAGCGCAAATGGTTGCTACGCAGAAAAATACAGCTAACCATTTCATTTTAAGCGCTCTTTCTATCACCACCATAGGACCACCAATCATGGTTCCGTCCGATGTTTTGTAGCGGTATTTTACAGAAAGCAACGCTTCGGCGTATTTGGTGGCAATGCCAAATACACCAGTTAACCAGCACCAAAATACAGCTCCGGGACCACCCAATGCAATGGCTGTTCCCACACCTATAATGTTACCGGTACCTACCGTTGCAGCCATGGCCACCATCAGGGCGCTAAAATTACTGATATCGCCCCCTGCCGAACTGCTTTTCAACGTCATTTTAATGGCCTTACCCATGTAACGTTGAATACCTCCGGTTTTAAAGGTCAAAAACAAATGTGTCCCAAATAGCAACAAAATCATGGGTATGCCCCACAAAAATGAGCCTATTTGAGACAATATTTCTAATATATAACGCTGTATATCAGCCATTCACTTTTCTTAATTCAAAGTTTACACCTAAGTATTTTTCACGCACCACGGGGTTGTCTGCCAACTCCTCTGCTGTGCCTTGAAACATTACTTTTCCCTCAAACAACATGTATGCTCTGTCGGTAATGCTTAATGTTTCGTGTACATTGTGGTCTGTAATCAAGATACCAATGTTTTGATCTTTTAATTTGGCCACAATTTGTTGAATATCTTGCACCGCAATAGGGTCTACACCAGCAAACGGTTCGTCGAGCATGATAAATTTGGGTTCTATGGCCATACAACGAGCAATTTCGCACCTACGGCGTTCGCCACCCGATAGTTGGTCGCCTAAACTTTTTCGTACTTTATTAAGGTGAAACTCATTGATTAGCGATTCTAACTTTTCACGTTGGTATTCTTTGGAAAATTTGGTCATCTCCAACACGGCCTTGATGTTGTTTTCCACAGACATGTGGCGAAAAACAGAGGCTTCTTGCGCCAAATAGCCAATGCCATGGCGCGCACGTTGGTACACCGGAAATTTAGAAATATCCAGATCGTTTAAAAATATTTTACCGCCATTGGGTTTTACCAAACCGGTGGTCATGTAAAAAGTAGTGGTTTTACCGGCACCATTTGGACCTAACAACCCCACAATTTCGCCTTGTGTCACTTGGATGGACACATCGTTTACCACGGTACGTTTGCCGTACTTTTTTACCAAATGTTCGGTACGCAATACCAATTGTTCAGACTCCGGTTTCATGCTTTTAAATATAATTTTCGTTATCCGGCAACATGCTTACATCGTTCACAAACTGACGAATACGTTGTTCGTCGGCGCGTTTGCATACCAACAACGCGTTGTCAGACTCTACGATAATATAGCCTTCCAAATCTTGCAAAACAGCCAATTTACCTTCGGGCAATACCACAATATTGTCTTTGCAATCGTAGGTAAGGGCTTGGCATTTTAGCACTACGTTGTTATCTGCATCGGGAGTAGAAAGGTCGCACAAAGCTCCCCATGTACCCAAATCTGACCAACCAAAATCACCATAAAGCACATGCACACTTTGCGCATGCTCCATAATACCGTAGTCTATGGAAATATTTTGGCACGAAGGGAACATTTCGTCAATAAACTCTTGCTCTTTAGGGGTATTCATATACTCCATACCTGCCTCAAATTTTTGGGCAATTTCGGGCAAAAAGTCGTTAAACGCTTGGTTAATGGTTTCAACACTCCACATAAACACGCCCGAATTCCAGAAAAATTCGCCACTTTGCATAAAAATGGTTGCCATTTCCAAATTGGGTTTTTCGGTAAAGGTTTTTACCTTTTTAAAGTCGCCCTCGCCCTCTTCGCTGGCTTGAATATAACCATAACCTGTTTCGGGACGATTGGGTTTAATACCTAAAGTAAGCAAGTGTTTGGTACCGGTTACAAAGTGCAAACCACGTTCTATGGCATTTAAAAACTCCATTTCTTTGGTAATAAGGTGATCCGAAGGAGCTACTACCATAGATGCATTGGGGTTAATGGCCTTGATGTGGCTCATGGCGTAAGCAATACAGGGAGCTGTATTTCTGCGCGCAGGCTCTAACAACACTTGGTTCTCTTTAATAAGTGGCAATTGTTCCAATACCAAATCTTTGTAGGCTTGGTTGGTTACAATTAAGATATTGGAAGCAGGAATAACCTTTGAAAAGCGGTCAAAAGTCATTTGCAGCAACGATCGGCCCGTTCCAAAAAAGTCTAAAAACTGTTTGGGACGATTATTTCGGCTAAATGGCCAAAAGCGGCTACCTACGCCACCTGCCATAATTACACAATAATTATTGTAATTCATTTCTTAGAGATTTGATTGATTTAGTACGATTTACAAAAATAAGCAAAGAATTTTGATAAAAAAATTTTTTTATATGAAAAACTTTCCTTACCTTTGCATCCGCAAACAAAAACAAAGCCATTTGCCCAGATGGCGGAATCGGTAGACGCGCTGGTCTCAAACACCAGTGGATTCACTTCCATCCCGGTTCGACCCCGGGTCTGGGTACAAAAGAGAAGTTCAAAGGAGCTTCTCTTTTTTGTTTAAGATACCATCATCAAACAATTATAAAACAGTGAGTATGAAGTCCTTTGTTGAGAATTACGGCAAAACCATTTTATTCTTTGCCATCATTGCCCTAATAGGCGGCTTTTTTACGGGCCTATTTATGATAGACACTTTTCCCCAAGCATTTAAGCAGGAGTTTTTAGCAAGCATAAGCCAGGAAGATCTTCCACCCATTCCTATAAACCTATTTATAGCTATAGTAAGCAGCATTCAAAGTACCATTTATGCTGTTGTTTTAGGTACACTTGGCATCGTATTGGGCACAAAAGTAGGTCTATATAAAAACGAAAGGTCCTTTGCCACAAAGCCCTTACTCATTACACTTACCATTGCCTTTTTAGGCGGCATTAGCCTCATTTTATCCGATGTGCTATACTTTAGTCAGCATTCGGCCGTTATTGCAGAATCATACACCCTAAAACCCAATATTACCTTTGTATTGGCTTCGGTTACGTATGGGGCTGTGGTAGAAGAAATCATGGTTAGGCTTTTTTTGATGTCGTTAATCGCCTTACTTTTACATAAGTTTTTTGGTAAAAATACAGAAAAACCCACTACAACCATTTTGGTTATTGCCAACATTATTTCGGCCCTTTTATTTGCAGCTGGACACTTACCTGCCACCCTGCAAACCATAGGTTCATCGCCCATTATCTTGTTTAGATGTTTTGCGCTAAATGGAGCATCAGGCATACTATTTGGCTATTTATACCAAAAATACGGGCTAAGATATTCAATGATAGCACACGGCGGTTGCCACCTTGTATCAAAAGCCATTTGGCTAGTATTCTTATAGCGCGCTACGACTACATAAAGAACTTAGCTACAAACAAAGCCGCTAGAATGTACGTAGAAACCTTTACTTTTTTAGCAATTGTTTATACTAATCTTGGACGGTAAGACAAGTTTCACAAAGCTAACCTTTGTTACAACACATCTTTAATTTCTTCCTCGTTATACGCTCCAAACCAATCGGTTAATTTTGCCTTGGCCTGGGCTTTAATTTGGGGCGAAACCGATTTTATTACCGCATACAGCACACCGGAAAGGGCAGCCAAATCGTCCGAATAACCTACCATAGGCACAAAATCCGGGAGCACATCTACCGGCAGAATAAAATAACCCAAAGCGCCCATAATCATGGCCTTGTATTTAGTAGGCGTAGCATCATCCATCAACACATAATAAAGCAGCAACACCATGTAAAGCGTTTTTATACCCGCTATTTTGGCCACACTACCTATCTTTTTCCATAAATTTGCTTCCGAATAATTCTTTTCAAACTTTACCAAATCTTGTGGTTTTACTTTATTTTCCATAGCACTGATTTTATTCGTTACAAAATATACTTGAGTAGAAACAATGCCGCTAAAATATACGTGGCAATTGACACCTGTTTAATACGCCCTGCAAATAGTTGTATAGCCACATAACTAATCAACCCTAAGGCTATTCCATTAGAAATGCTACAGGTAAAGGCCATGGTGGTCATACAAATAACAGCTGGTACAAGTTCGCCATAATTAGAGTAATTTATTTTTGACATACCACTCATCATCATAACACCCACCAAAATAAGTGCTTGCCCAGTTGCAGCCGCAGGCATAGATAAAAACAAAGGAGCCAAAAACAGCGACACCAAAAAGCATACACCCGTAACCAACGAAGTTAAACCAGTTCTACCACCCGAGGCAATGCCGGAAGTACTTTCTACAAAGGTTGTTATGGTACTGCTACCAAACATAGCACCAACCGTTGTTCCTATTGCATCTACCATAAATGCCTTTTTAATCCA
>JAFOWX010000111.1 GCA_017391905.1 Paludibacteraceae bacterium
GTATTCGTTGCGGTAAATGTGTACAAAACTGTCCCATGGGCTTGGCTCCTTACCTATTGGCTACGCAAGGCGAATTGGCGTTGTGGGACGATATGGAGCAAGAACAAGTGGCTAATTGCATAGAATGTGGTTGTTGTACGTTTACGTGTCCCAGCAACCGTCCGCTGTTGGATTACATTAGGTACGGCAAACAAACCGTTATGGCAAATATGCGCGCCCGCGCCAATAAATAGTTAGGAGTTAGGAGTGAGGAGTGAGGAGTTTTTTTGATAAGCGAAGCGTTGAATAATAAAAAAAGAAATCATCGATTAGTCGATTAGTCAATAAAATAATATGAACAAATGGATTGTTTCTTCGTCGCCACACGTGCATAGCGGCGATTCTATTCAGAAAAACATGCTGTACGTGGTGCTTGCGCTATTACCTGCTTATTTGGTAGCGCTGTACTACTTTGGTGTTGGCGCATTGGTGGTTAGCACCATAGCCATTGCCTCTTGTATAGCTGCAGAAGCGTTTATACAACGTTTTGTGCTAAAAACAAAGGTAAGTATTAGCGATGGTTCTGCTGCCTTAACTGGCTTGCTATTAGCCATGAACTTGCCTGCCAACCTACCTTGGTGGATGGTTATTATTGGTTCTATTGTAGCCATTGGACTGGGCAAAATGTGTTATGGTGGCTTAGGCAACAACTTATTTAATCCAGCATTGGTGGGTCGTGTATTTTTGCTTATTTCGTTCCCTGCAGCCATGACAACTTGGCCTATTGCAGAGCCATTTACTACGGCATATATGGATGCACAAACCGCAGCTACTCCCCTATCGTTTATGAAGTTTGACCAAATGCTTCCTCCTATTTGGAGCACCATTATTGGGGGCGAAGGCGGTAGTATGGGCGAAGTAAGCGCCATAGCTTTGCTTTTGGGTGGATTGTTTCTGCTATGGAAAAAAGTAATTACGTGGCACATTCCTGTTAGCATTTTGGCTACGGTAGCTATATTTACAGGCATTATGCACTTAGTAAATCCTATGATGTACGAAAACCCATTGTGGCATTTGTGTGCGGGTGGTTTGCTATTAGGGGCTATTTTTATGGCTACCGATTATGTAACTTCGCCCATGACAACACGCGGACAATTGCTTTATGGTTTTGGCATTGGGCTTATTACGGTGGTTATTCGCTTGTGGGGCAGCTATCCCGAGGGTGTTTCGTTTGCTATATTACTAATGAACGCTGCCACACCGCTTATTGACAAATACATTCAACCCAAACGTTTTGCAAAATCATGAAAAAGATAGCATCTACTTTACCCAATATGCTGCTGTCGCTTACGCTGATAGCGGTAATTTCTACCGGCTTGTTGGCATGGGTTAAAACCATTACAGACGAACCTATTCGTTTGGCCGAAGAAAAAAAGAAAACCGAAGCTTTGCAGCAAGTATTACCTGCTTTTGATACGGTAGAAACAGAAGACGACGAAGACGGCATAGTGTATAAGGCTTACCATGAAAATAAATGGGTAGGAACAGCCGTACAATGCGCATCCATGGGCTTTAACGGCGAGGTGTTGGTAATGGCTGGTTTTGATAGTAATAATAAACTAATAGACTATGTGGTGCTAAAACAGGCAGAAACACCAGGGTTGGGCACTAAGATGGTGGATTGGTTTAAAAAGGCATTGGTGGGACGCGTTATGCATACCAACGCTCCGCTAAAGGTAAAACAAGATGGAGGCGATGTGGATGCTATTACTGCGGCTACCATATCGTCGCGCGCTTTCTTGGAAACTATTAACAATGCACACCGCATTGCCAACGGCCACGATGCCACCACCGCAGCAACAAGCATAAATGAGAATTGAGAAAGGAGAAAGGAGAAAGGAGACATGAATAAACTTAAGATTGTACTAAACGGACTTATTAAGGAGAATCCCACGTTTGTGTTGATGTTGGGGATGTGTCCTACATTGGGTACAACCACTTCTATGCTAAATGGTTTGGGCATGGGATTGGCTACTACCTTTGTGCTTATTTGTTCTAACACCGTTATATCGGCCCTTAAAAATGTAATACCCGATAGCGTGCGTATTCCTGCCTTTATTGTGCTTATTGCATCGTTTGTAACCGTGTTGGAGTTGTGTATGAAAGCTTACACCCCTGCCCTATACGCCAGTTTGGGGCTGTTTATTCCGCTTATTGTGGTAAACTGCATTGTGTTGGGACGTGCCGAATCTTTTGCCGCTAAGAATGGGGTATTTGACTCTATGTTAGACGGTTTGGGTATTGGCCTTGGTTTTACCATGGGCTTAGGTATTTTGGGTGCCGTACGCGAATTGTTAGGTGCAGGCACGTTGTTGGGCATGCGTATCTTTCCCGAAGACTACGGCATGTTGGTGTTTGTACTTGCCCCTGGTGCATTTATTGCATTGGGATTGATTATTGCGTTTATCAATAGTCGAAAATCAAAAGCATAAAGTTTAGAATGCCTTGATGCGATTCACCGATTAGTCAATAAAATAACCTTCGATTAGTCAATAAAAATATGACCTACATACTATTATTTATCTCAGCTATCTTTGTGAACAACATTGTGTTGTCGCAATTTTTGGGTATCTGCCCTTTTTTGGGTGTTTCTAAAAAGGTTGATACCGCATTGGGTATGGGGGCTGCCGTTACGTTTGTAATGACCATTGCAACCCTTTGTACTTTCTTGTTACAAAAACTACTATTAGAGCCATTGCAAATAGAGTTTTTGCAAACTTTGGTATTTATTTTGGTTATTGCAGCCTTGGTACAAATGGTAGAAATTATTTTAAAGAAAGTATCGCCTGCCCTATACCAATCGTTGGGCGTATTCTTACCCCTTATTACTACCAACTGTGCCATTTTGGGGGTCGCCATTATGGTTATTCAGAAAGACTA
>JAFOWX010000112.1 GCA_017391905.1 Paludibacteraceae bacterium
GCAATGGGATTACAATCAATACCATACAATTGTGTTGGATGTGCATTCTCAATGCTTAATAAAAAAGAACCCGTTCCGCAACAAGGATCTAAAAATTTCTGATTATCGCTAAATACACACTCTTTTGTCATACTCGCTGTAATATGATAGGGCGTATAATTAGCACCAGTGATGTTTTTTTCACCTTCAGTGAGTAAACATTGATAAATGATACCTAATATATCATGTTCATCTGTTGGGAACTCATTATTCAGAATACCGTCAATAATGGGATAATCATATCGACTAAGTACTTCTTGTACATGCCATTTATGTAGTAGTTTCTTTTTATATAATAAATTCTTCGCAGCTGACAAAATAATAGATTCTATTTGCCAAGAAGCAGATAAATTGGATAGAAAGTTTTGTATCCAACGAATATTATTGGAATTGGTAAAATATTCTTTGGGTATAATATGTTTCTCTGATAATTTCTTATTTGCTCTTGAGGTTAACCTATTCTCAATCTTAGTGCCTAATTTATCCCAATTATTTTTGGTAGCTTTTGAGATTATTGAAATAGAATCTGTATTATTCACCTGCATATAGTAATTTTTTATCGATTTCCAATTGAAGCAAACAACATCCCAACACCAGTCATAACAATATATTGAAAAAGGGTAGGGTCAAAGAAGGAAATACGGCCATCGGCTACAATGGGCACCATTTGATAAATGGAGATACCTGCAATAAGCAATCCGCAGATAATGGTAAGGGTAGATTTGCGCAAAAAACCACCTATAAACAACAATACAGACGAAAGCAAATAAACCATGTTGATAACCCAACGATAGTTGTCAAAAGCCAAATTATCAACTTGTTTACCGTACAAAGCAATAAACAAAAACACAATGCCAATGCGTAATAACCAAAGGCTAACTATTTCTAAATTTTTAAGTGGTTTCATGGGTAGAATAGGGTATTTGAGCGTTTAAAACATAAATTAGCTGCGAAATTACAAGAATTATTTGGATTTTTTAATATGAAATTGCTATTTTTGTAGTAACCGATTTTAATACGCCGTATGAATACTCAAAAGCCTTGTATTTTAGTACCTTTCAGTTTTTCGGAATACTCGTTTAGAGCGGGCAAAATTGCCTTTTATTGGGCACAAAAAATGGATTGTTCTATTTTGTTTTTGCATGTTACCAACCAAAAGAATTCACTTCCATTAGAAAGTGAAATAGATGATATTAAACAGCAATATATCAACGAGATAGCCAATAATAATTTGCCCGATATTTCGTTCGAATTCCACTTAAAACAAGGCATTGTGGAAGAAGAGATTAAACGCTACGTTAAAAAGTATAATCCCATGTTGGTGATTATGGGAACACGCGACAAAAAGCAAAAACAGCTTGATTTGATAGGTAGCGTTACGGCCGAGGTTATGGAACAAATCAAAACGCCGGTTTTGGCCATTCCAAACGAAATTTTCTTGAAACCCTTGGAAAGAATAAAAGAGATTGCCATTGCCACCAGTTTGGGTAAAAATTACCTGCAAAACTACGACAAAGGCATGCAATTTTTTAAGGATTTTGAGGGTACTATCCATGTGTTGCACGTAATGGAACTTGACGAAATAAACCACCAGGAAGAGTACGACAGCAAGCAACAAAAAATGCAGGATTTACTGCAAAAAGCCAGCATAGCATATCCCAAAGCTACCATAAAACCCAAATTTATAGAAGCAACGCAATCCAGAGCACGCGAACTTAATTTTTATGCCGAATTGCATCATACGGATTTAATTGTGGTGAAGAAATCAAACCGTATGTGGTTGCTTAATAAACTGCTATTTGCCAGCACGGCTCAAAATTTGGTTTTCCACGCAGAAACGGCGCTTTTGGTTATTTAAAGCAACATGCAATATCAAGTAGGCGATAAGGTTAGTTTGGTGGATCAATGCGCCAAAGCGTATGTATTAGAAATTCTTACTAATGGCTTGATACGTATAGAGTTAGACGATGATTTTAAAACAGAATTAACCGTAAACAACACGCAATTAGCACCTTACATGGATTTATCAGCTTACAACGCTGCCAAAATCAAACCCAAAGAAAACAAACTAAAAAATACTTCAAGCACAGCGCCTAAATTGGCGCAACAAGCCTTAAACAAACACACGTTAGAAGTTGATTTGCACATTGAAAAGTTAGTGAAGAATGTGCAAACATTTACCAACACGGATATGGTAGAAATACAACTGCGAAAAGTAAAACAAGTGCTGTTTGAAAACCGAAATAAAAAAGGACTGAAAATTGTGTTTATTCACGGCGTTGGCAAAGGCGTGCTAAAAAACGAAATTCTCAAGCTACTTAACAAGAACTATCCAAATTTTAAAATCTCAGACGCTAACATGGCCAAATACGGTATGGGTGCTTTGCAAGTGCTTATATAAAGGTATAAAAAGTACCTTTTCTTTTTTTACCTTTATTTGTCCTATAATTAGTATTATGTAAAATAGGATATTTCAATATTCACCGACTCACCATCCGTACCAACCAATCTATTCGCTTCTGAATATTATCACGAGAAATTTGACAATCTACTTGATCGTAGCCGTGCATGGTGCCTTGCGTTTGGTTTAACGTAACATCTACACCTGCCGTTTGTAATTGATTTGCCAAATCCAATGCTTCGTCGCGCAAGCAATCAAATTGAGCTGTTTCTATGTAAGTTTTTGGAAATGCTGCATATAGGTTAGCTTCAACATGATTTTGCGCAAACAAATTAGCCACTTCTTTATGAGGCAAATACGTATCCCACATAGCCTTATTTAACTTAGCATGCCACATGGGCGTATCCACAAATTGTTTCATGGATGCTGTCTGCATTTTATTATGCACCACCGGATAAATAAGCATCAATCCAGCAGGTTTTTGTAAACCTTGTCTGCAAGCGGCATAAAATACTCCTAATGTTAGATTTCCACCTGCCGAATCGCCAGCTATAATAATTTTTTGTGCTGAAATCCCTACTATTTCTGCGTTGTCTATCAGGTATTTATACATTAAAATACAATCATCTTCGGGCGTTGGGTATGGGTGGTTATGCGCCAACCTATAGTCCACAAAAAGCAACTTACACCCTACTCCTTGGGCATATTTTACCGCATTGGCCACGTGCGCATCACTGCCTTTAAAGCAAAAACCACCGCCGTGCAAATACAGAATCACTGCATCTGAAGTGACACATTGAGTGGTTATCATGTATGACTTTAAGGCATAGCCTTCGGGCGTTATCTGCTCTATATTAGTAACTTGTATGTTTTTTATGGCACGAAAATATTTTTCTGTGTTAAGCATTTTTTCGCCCAATTTAAAGAACCATTTGCCCATAACTGGCTGGCGTGCATAGCGCCAAATGCCAAATTGTTTATCGATGGCGTATTTCATTGATTTTACTTGAATATAGTTAAAACTTAACGCCTTCAAAGGCCGAAATAGCATTACGCCATGTGTCCGAAATGGGTTTTGAGCAGTTGTTTTTAAAGTCAAAACCTACCATAACGGTTTTGCAACGGCATTTTACGATGTTGTGTTTGGTATCGATGATGCGTTGCATCAGTTCAAAACTTTTGTTGCCTATTTCGCTTACCATGGTTTGCACGGCAATTTCGTCCGTTAAAAATACAGGCATGATAAAATCTACTTCGGCATGGGCTACCACAATGTCAACTTCTGTAGGCAATACTCCCCCATTGATTGTTTTAAAATATTCGGTTTTACCTAAATCGTAAAAACTAAAATACACTGAATTATTTACGTGTCCTAATCCGTCAACATCGTTAAAACGCAATTGAACGGGTACTGTGTGTTTGAATTCCATAATTTATGTTGATTCGTTGATGCGATTTTTATTCCCTGCGTTGCGCTCGCTTCGCTCACTTAACACAGGTTTACAATATTGGTAAACCCCTGCGGGGTAACTCCTTGTTATTTTACAAACCCTTGCTGCTTTAGGGCTTCCCATAATTTCTTAGAAAAGGCTTCGTTGTTGGTTTTGTTGTATCTTATATCGGTAAATACTTGTGCCAAGGTTTCTTTGTTGTTGTCTTTTACAAACTGTTTCATTTCGGGCAAAGCCTCTTTTGGAGCATACAAAGCATCAATATCTACCTCTTTATACGTTTCTTGATGAATAAGGCCCGATGCTGGCAAACGGTCGGTTGGTTCCGGTGTTTCGGCAGGATAACCTACTGTAATGGTCGTAATAGGAACAACCAATTCTGGCAACTGCAAAACTTCGCTAATTTCGGACGCCATGTAATTAGTGGTACCTAAATAGCAAATGCCTAAGCCCGCCTCTTCGGCCAACATAGCAAAAGTTTGCGCTACAATGGTAGTATCGATGGTTGCCGAAATAAACGACAAAAAGTTGTTGTAGCAAGGTTCGGCATTGCGCGCTTTACACCACTGGCTAAAGCGGTAAAAATCGGCACAAAAAGTAAGTACTACCGGTGCACCGCATATCATGGGTTGGTTAAAATGAAAAGGTGCTAAGGCCTTTTTCTTTTCCTCACTGCGTGTTACTATCACGCTGTAAGTTTGCATATTTCCCGTATTGGATGCTCTAAACGATTTTTCTAACAAATCATTTAACAAGCTGTCCGATAAAGGTTTATCGCTGTATTTTCTAATAGATACTCTCATAATATAAGAAATTTCTACGAAGATACAGCAAACTTATGGCAATGACAAAAAAAACACCTTTTTTTAGAAGAAATCATATCGCTCATTCTTTTTTTTGTAAATTTGTTGTATGGAACAAAAGTCTTACACTACTCCATTGGGAGTGATTAAATATTGGGTAAATATAGTTGATAGAAACATACCTACGCTGGTTTTTCTACCAGGGTTAACTGTTGACCACAGATTGTTTGAGAAACAAATAGAATACTTTAAAGGGAAGTATAATGTATTTGTATGGGACGCTCCCGGACATGCAGAGTCATGGCCTTTTAAGTTTGAGTTTAGCCTTATGGACAAGGCTACTTGGCTATATGAGATACTACAAGTAGAACAAATAAGAAAACCTATTCTTATTGGTCAATCGATGGGCGGATATGTTTGCCAGTGCTTTGTAGAAAAATATCCAAACGCTCCTACAGGCATGATTATCATAGACTCTGCTCCACTCCAACGCAAGTTTACCACCAGCATAGAAATATGGTTATTAAAACGCATGGAACCTATGCTCAATATATTCCCTTGGAAATTATTAGTGGCCTCTATGGCAAACCAAGTAGCCGTGAGCGAGTATGGTAAAAATCTTATGCGCGAAACCATGAAGACATATAGCCACAACAAACATTGGTACACAAAGTTGGGTGCTCATGGTTATAAAATATTGGCGGAGGCTATGGAAATGGACTTGCCATACAAAATTACCTGTCCTGCGCTTATTATTTGTGGTAAACAAGACAAAGCAGGCTCATGTATTAGGTATTGCAAGGCATGGCACAAAGACACTGGCATACCTATTAAATGGATTGACCATGCAGGTCACAATTCCAACACAGACCAACCTCAAATAATAAACCAATTGATAGAACAGTTTATTCATAATAGCTAATGGATCTACAATCAATGAACAGCAAGTAGTATGCATTCTTAGCTATTACTTGCTGCATTTGGAAAACTTTTTATTATCATTAAATTTTTAATCATCTAATATTCAGTATGCTATAAAATATTTTAGAAATTTTAACATTCAATTTATCAACCCATTGTTAATAACTTACGTAATTTTTTCTGAAAAATAAATTTGCAAAACAGAAAATAATGCCTAACATTGCAACTGTTTTTGGCAAATATTAAAACAACAACATAAAACCAAATTAACAATGGAAAACACATTCTCATTTGACGAAGCACTAAAAGCCTCCACCGAGTATTTTAAAGGAGACGAATTAGCTGCTAAAGTATGGGTAAACAAGTATGCCCTAAAAGATTCGTTTGGCACTATTTACGAAAAAACACCCGACGATATGCACCGTCGTTTGGCCAACGAAATTGCACGCATTGAGAACAAATACCCCAATGCCTTAACTGCCGATCAACTATTTGAACTATTCCGTAACTTTAAATACATTGTACCACAAGGTAGCCCAATGACCGGTATTGGTAACCACTTCCAAGTAGCTTCGCTTTCAAACTGTTTTGTTATTGGTTGCGATGGCAAAGCCGACTCGTATGGTGCCATCATTAAAATTGACGAAGAACAAGTACAACTTATGAAACGCCGTGGCGGTGTGGGTCATGACCTTTCGCACATTCGTCCTGCTGGTTCGCCCGTTAAAAACTCAGCCCTAACCTCTACTGGTTTGGTTCCTTTTATGGAACGCTATTCTAACTCAACCCGCGAGGTAGCACAAGACGGCCGTCGTGGTGCATTGATGTTGAGTGTTTCTATTAAACACCCAGACTCAGAAAGTTTCATCGACGCTAAAATGGAACAAGGCAAGGTTACTGGCGCTAACGTATCGGTAAAAGTACACGACGACTTTATGCAAGCCGTTATTGACGAAAAACCTTACGTACAACAGTACCCCATTGACAGCGCTAATCCTACTTATACCAAAGAAATTAACGCCAACGATTTGTGGAAAAAAATTGTACACAACGCATGGAAATCGGCCGAACCCGGTGTATTGTTCTGGGATACCATTACCCGCGAGTCACTACCCGACTGCTATGCCGATTTGGGTTATAAAACCGTATCTACCAACCCTTGTGGCGAAATTCCATTGTGTCCTTACGATAGCTGCCGTTTGTTGGCAATCAACCTATATTCGTACGTAGAAAATCCATTTACTCCAGCAGCCAAATTTAACTTTGACTTGTTTGTTGAACACGCAAAATTGGCGCAAAAAATCATGGACGATATTATCGACCTTGAAATGGAAAAAATCGATTTGATTCTACAAAAAATTGATTCTGACCCCGAAAACGACGCTATTAAACTAACCGAACGCGAATTGTGGTTAAAAATTAAAGACAAAACCGTAAACGGACGTCGTACTGGTGTA
>JAFOWX010000113.1 GCA_017391905.1 Paludibacteraceae bacterium
AAGTAGGCATTATGGCAAAGATGCAGGGTGCAACAAAGACTGCAAGATTAAAAATGATTAACGATGCCACTAAAGAGGGTATATCGTTAAAAGAATATACTAAAGAAATAAAAAAAGATGGTAATAATACCAACCTTTCTATTGCTTTGGCGTCTGGTTATACAACTCCCATTACCTTTTATGTTTCTGAAACGAATAAAACTTATTGGGCAAAAGCAACCAAACAAAGTAGCACGTCTGGTGACTATTACGTTACAGGTAATGCTTTTGCAGGATGGGGTACTTTTGTGCCAATGGTAAAAGAAGCAAATAATAGATACTCGGCTAAGGTTACGGGTTCTGGTAATGAATTTAAAGTGTCTAATTATTCAGGGTATAACGATGATTTTCATAAAAATGTAGGTGCTGACCATGGAGTTAGTAAAGACAATAATGGTGGTAATGCTTCTGTTACAAAACAACAAGGGACCGTAACCATTGTATATTTTGACCCTACAGGAGGTGGTGGTAAAGGTTGGTTGTGGGCTGATTATATTGATTTTTCCTTGAAAGCATCCAGTCATTTTCGTTATGATAGTGATGTAGATCCCATTACCTTGACAGCCCAAGGAACCAGTGTTTATGATCGCTATACATGGCAAGTTTCTAATGATAATAGTACTTGGACAGACTTGGGGGTAACAACTACAGGTTCGTTTACTTTGCAAGGTAGTGATTTGCCTAAAGAAACCAGTTATTATCGTGTAATAGGCAAAGGAACGGGCTCTGAAACTTTTGCCAGTGCACCCATTGTTATTTCTGTTTTAGCTGGATGTGGTGAAGGAACTCGTATGGAAGAAATCTTTAAAATGGATTTTGGTACGTTGTCAGGTGAAAAAGCACGTAAAGATGTAGAAAATGCAACAATGGCTACCAATTATGTATTTAGAGATTGGCCTAAAAAAATTGATGATAAATACTATGCTATTGTTGCAACGCCTTATTATACAGGTTGTGGTGATGCTGGAGGTTCTTATAAAGATCCCAATGGTGACGTTAGTGATGCTTGTCTGAGTGAAAGACCATGGTATCGTAAATATCTGTATGACGGAAGCACCCCTATGCGCGATCGCGATTACATGAATGGAAAAAATCCAGCTGTTTATGGTGGTATGCTAATGATTAACTTTAATAATTATGATGCAAATAATCCAAATGTTTTTGTGCGTACACTCAGTCCTGAGGATAAAGGTAAATTGGTGAAAAATGCGCGTTTGTGTTTTTCTGCATGGTTTGCCAGTGCAGCGCAACCACACGATGATGTGGCGCAGGAAGCATCAACTGATATTTATACCATCATATCTATCGAGTATCGTAAGGACGCAAATAGTCCTTGGACAGTTGGTAAGGACGAGGATGGAAATCCCTCACGTTTGGAATCGCAAGTTACCTTTGAACAAGATTGGGTGTATGTATCTACCGATATGTTAATCCCTGAAACAGAGTATGAGTATCGTATTGTTATTACCAATCAAAACAAAAGTGGGGTAGGTAACGATGTGTTGATTGACGATATTCAATTGCACATGTGTAAACCAGTTTTCAATGTGTACTTTAAGGATAAAGATAATAACAACGTAGAAGAACTTACGTATGCTAAAGTGGACAGTACTACTACTTTTGTAGTTAAGAACCAAAACTTTGGTTCTATTACAGAACCTTGTATCATGTTGTTTGAAAAACGTGATAAACGTTCTAAATTCTTGGGTAATATGGCATATGATGTTGATACCGACCAATACTTATTAACCATTGATAACACAGATTTAGTAGAAGAATTGCCTCAAAAGTTTGAATATTATGCGGTGGTATCTCAAAAAGCTGCTAATGATGAATGTGATATTAATGTGCAGATGGGTGTGATAAATGGTACTATTTTACCAGGGCAAAATCCTTGGCACGTATTCTCTGATAATACCATAAAAGCGCAAATAGGATGCGGTACCAGCAAGTTAAGCAATCCATCGGATATTACCAAAATTTGCGTGGCTACCGATGATGATATAACCTTGATGCCTACGTTAAAATTAGAATCAAAAAATGTAGGTAGCACGGCATATGTGGATGTGTTGGTAGATGATGAGCCTTTTGTTAGTCAAGTAGCCTATAAAGAAGATATAGTTGGCTGTGGCTATATGTCATTAGATCTAAATACATTGTACCAAGACGCTAATGGTGAACCTTATAAATGGGAAAAAGGTGTTAAAACCATTACAGCAAAAGTGGTAGAACACTATATGAATCAACCTTATTGCGAACGTATAGCAGAGGGTGAAGTAAAAATCAACGTAGTAGAACGTCCTGTCGTTAAATCTTTGGTTAGCGCTGTAGATCAAAATACGGTTTGTGAAGGCGAAAGCACCATTCTTACTGTAGTGGCCGATAATGCCATTGCTTATCAATGGGAAATGTTAGCGCCTAATGCAACAAACTGGGAAAAAGTTGGTACAGGTAAAGATACCCTTAATACATCGGTAGGTATGGTACATGGAACGCAATACCGTGTACAATTGGAAAACGATCCAGATTTACACTGCGGTACCGTTTCTGAACCTATTACCATGTATGTAAAAGCATGTGATAATTTAACGTTGACCCAATATGCTACCACCAATGTATGTAAAGGTGATACCATTACTTATACCATTACCCTTAAAAACCATGCAGCTGGTAATGCCTATAATGTGGTGGTAAATGCAGAATGGGACAATGCTAAATTGGTTTACGAAAAATCAACTGCTCCAGAAGGCACTGTGTTTGATGCCGATACCAAAGTATGGACTGTTGGTACGATGAAGTCAAAACAAGAATTGTCATTAACCATTTTCATGGTATTGAAAGATGAATCGCAAGCATCGTATGAGGTAAAATCCTTTGTTTCATCGCTTAATGAGACCAAAGCAGGCGACTACGACAGACAAAGCGATCCTAACATGAAAGGTACTAGCGATGTGGTATTAAACGGCAAAGCACCTAATCCAGTGCCCAAACGCACACAAATGGAAGGTGAAAAGGATGAATACTTCATGTATAACCAATGTCCTGCATCTAAAATAGTTAAATTTGACGAATTGATTAAAGGAGATGGTTTTGATATGACTTTGGTTTGGGTAGATGCTGAAGGTAATTTGATTGAAAATCCATCGTTTGATGCTAATGTGCCCATTGAAGATGGGGTAGCCTATGTGTACAATGCACCCGAAGGCATGTGCCAAAGTGATATTATAGAGGTACACTACCGTGTGAAGAAAGTTACACCTGTTCCAGTGGTATCTCCTTATGAAGCTTGTGCTTTAACAGGTACTGCAGAAGAAGTTCAATTGTCGTTGATGGATAGAATCAAACATCCAGATGGCGAAACGTATAAATACGTGGCGTTCTATGATGAGAATGATGTGGAAGTAACCTCTAAAACCTTTGACGCATCCAAACCTGGTACCACTACTTATACGGTAAAAGTTTCTATGGACGAAATCAATTCGCAAAGCAACAATTATTGCGAAGCGCAAGCTACCTTTACCGTAACCGTTAAAGATTATGCCGTATCGGCCAATATTATTGCCAACGGTACTTCGGTATGTCCTAATACCGAGGCGGTATTAACCGCATCATCTTCTGTATCTAATCCAATCTATCATTGGCATCAGTTACAACAAGATGGTAGTTATACCATGGTATATACAGGCGCAACTTATACAACACCTGTTTTAACTAAATCGGAAAGCTATAAAGTTACCGTAACGGGTGCCAACTTGTGCGAACAAAGTGTAGATGAAGGTAAAGTGGTAGAAGTTACCATGTTAACCAAAATTACCGGCATTGAGTTAACTCCAGCTACAAGCGATTTTGTAATTGGTGGCAACGATGTTAAAACACTTACTATCATTCCTGCCGATGCAGTTTATAGCACTATTTGGACTGCTAATGGTAAACAAATAGAGGTGGAAACAAATGGCAATGTTCAAAATACCATTGAAAGACCATATGTTGATACAGAATATCAAGTAGAAGTAATAGGTGAGTGTTCGCGCGATACTGTTTATGCAACTACTACAGTTGTATGGCCTACCGTATTTACTCCATACGTATTGGATGGACTAAACGATACCTTTGTGCAAGATATGAATCCTCATTTCCATACCTTAATTTGCAACCGTTTTGGTATGCCTCTTGTTGAAACCGAAAATGGTTGGGATGGAAAATTGAGCAATGGCGAAATAGCTGTTCCCGGTGTATATTATTACGTAGTAACGTTGCCCGACGGAAACGTGAAAAAAGGTACTATCGAAGTGTTTAAAAGATAAATAACCAATATATTTTATGAAAAAAGTATTAGTCAGTTTAATATGGTTACTGCCTATAGTAGTATGGGCAACCATTAGTCCTAAGTACAACGAGGGTTATACCTTTGACGCCTCGGTAACCAGTACTTCAGAGAAAGAATATGCACTTTCTCCTTACAAGGACAGTACCTTTGTGTTTATTCGTGCTAACGAAGTATTTGTTACTAAGATAGACACTGCGGGCGAATTGGATAATCCCCAAAAATGTGCCGACTTTGATTTGATTAAAGTGGCGGGAACCGTTGCTTATGATAAAAAACGTAACCGTTTGTATTATAGCCAATACAACGAAGATTACAAATCGGAGTATTTGTACGAAAGTGAATGGGAAAACGGTAAATGGCAACCTGGTAAACGCATGCGTATTCCTGGTACCATGAAAACACGTACTGGTATTTCGTTTGTACAAAGTGCCGGTTGGAACTACCGTTTGCCTTACTTGCAAGGATTCTACAACCCAACCATGAATCAAGATTGCAGCCGTGTGTATTTCTCTTCTACCATGGAAGGCGGTAAAGGGGGTAGAGACCTTTACTACGTTAAAATGGAAGACGAAGAACAACGCGTTTGGTCAGAACCTGTAAACTTGGTAGAATTAAACAGTACTGGCGATGACGACTGGGCTGTATTAGAAGGCGATAGCATTATTTATTTCTCAAGCAAACGCGATAGCGTAATGGCTGTTTATAGTGCAGTTGCTCAAGATTCAACTTGGAAAGAACCTATTAAATTTGACAATCCTTATAACGAAGCTGGTAAAAACTACAATATGTTGGTATGGGATTCGGTTCCTATGTTAATTTCGGACCGCGATGGTAACGACAATATTTTCTTGTTCCACCCTGTGCCACCCGAACCAGATCCAGAACCTACCTACGAAGAAAAGAAACGTCGTTTCTACTGGGTGTTCTTCTTGTTTGACTTTGACCGTGACGTGTTAAACGAAGAGTTCTTTAAAGACTTGCATCGTTTGGCAACCGAAATGCGTAACTTCCCCGATTGCCGCTTTGAAATTTCGGGTTATACCGACGCACGTGGTTCGCACGAATACAACGATAAATTGTCACAACGTCGTGCAGATACCATTAGACAATTGCTTATTGAACGTGAAAACTACGATCCTAATGTGTTAGAAGCGGTAGGCTTTGGTAAACGTCGTTTGCAAGTTCCTAACGCCGAAACCGAAGAAGAACACGCACAAAACCGTCGTGTAGAAGTTCGTATTATTTTGGACGATGATACCAAAGAAATTGAACAATTTGACGAATCTACCGATGCAGCTAAAGCCGCTATGGCCGAAGACAAAGCTATTGACGAACGTAACGAAGCTAAAAAAGCCGAATACGAAACCTACTTAGAAAATTACAATAACACTTACAAGAGAAAATAATAAGTTATGAAAAAGATTCTTTTAGCAGTAGTAGCTTTGGCTGTTAGTACAACCATCGCTTTTGCACAAAACGACTTTGTGCTTACCGAGCAATTATTTTCTCGTATTGCAGTGAACCCTGCAGGTACTGGTAACGACCCTAACGTAAATATTTTCTCGTTAAACCGTTTCCAATATGCAGGTGCGCAAGGTGCTCCTTTCTCAACCTTGTTAAACGTACATTCGTATTTTGACAAAGCAAACTCGGGTGTTGGTTTTACATTCTCATACGACGGTTCTGGTATTGCATACCGTCAATTCCAAGCCAAAGCAGTGTATGCATATCACCTAAACTTTGGTAAGAAAAACTTGTTCTCGTTTGGTATTGGTTTAGGTATTGCCAGCAAAAACTTCGACCCAAATCGTCACATTTTGGTGGACGAAGAAGAACGTGGTCAAGGATTCCCTGATACCTATCAAAGCAAAACATCGTTTGATGCCAGCATCGGTATCGAGTATTCTAACCCATTCATTATGGCAGGTTTCTCTATTAACCACATCCCCGGTTATTTTGTGAGCCAAGAGGATATGAACAGCTTAACCATTATGCCTACTTACCACCTGTATGCACGTGGTATGATAGAAGTAATGGACCAATTAAGCATTTCTCCTTCTGCAGGTTACTACTATACCGGTCAAACCAGTGTATTTGACGTGAATGCTACCGCATTCTTCTGCAAATATTTCTGGGCAGGTTTGGGTTATAGAACCTTGGCTACTGCATACCTAAATATTGGTGTAGAATGGGAATGGTTGCGTGTAGGTTATTCTTGCGACTTGAACGCAGGCGACCTAAGCGACGTTGCGTGGACCAGCCACGAAATTATGTTGTCATTTAGCATCCCAACTCAAAAGAACAAATCTGAGTGGGACGATTAATAGAATAGTTTAGTTTATAAAATTCTTATCGAAGTATTTTTATGGGTAAAGTTTTAATTATTGGTGCCGGAGGCGTAGGAACGGTAGTAGTGCACAAAGTAGCACAAAATACCGATGTGTTTACCGAAATTATGTTGGCAAGCCGTACAAAATCTAAATGCGATGCAATTGCAGCCGATGTAAAAAAACGTTATGGAGTAAACATTCAAACAGCACAAGTTGACGCCGATAATGTGCAAGAGTTAGTGACATTGTTTAAACAATTTGGTCCTAAATTGGTGATAAATGTGGCACTTCCATACCAAGATTTAACCATCATGGAAGCTTGCTTGCAAGCCGGATGCAACTACTTGGATACCGCCAACTACGAACCAAAAGACGAAGCCAAATTTGAATATTCATGGCAATGGGCATATCACGACCGCTTTAAAGAAGCAGGCTTGACCGCTATTTTAGGTTGTGGTTTTGACCCAGGTCAAACCGGTGTTTATACCGCATACGCAGCAAAACATCATTTTGACGAAATTCACTATTTGGATATTGTGGACTGCAACGCAGGCGATCACCACCACGCTTTTGCTACCAACTTTAACCCCGAAATCAATATTCGTGAAATTACCCAAAAAGGTCGTTATTACGAAAACGGCAAATGGGTAGAAACCGGTTCGTTGGAAATTCACCAACCTATTAACTATCCCGAAATTGGTCCAAAAGAATCGTATTTGTTGTATCACGAAGAATTGGAGTCGTTGGTTAAAAACTTCCCAACCATCAAACGTGCTCGTTTCTGGATGACTTTTGGTCAAGAATATTTGACTCACTTGCGTGTTATCCAAAACATTGGTATGGCTCGTATTGACGAAATTGATTACAATGGTCAAAAAATTGTGCCTATCCAGTTCTTAAAAGCCGTGTTGCCTAACCCACAAGATTTGGGCGAAAACTATACCGGTTGGACTTCCATTGGTTGTCGTATCAAAGGTATGTGCGACGGTAAGGTTAAAACCTACTACATTTACAACAACTGCAGCCACCAAGCAGCCTACGAAGAAACAGGTATGCAAGGGGTAAGCTACACCACCGGTGTTCCTGCCATGACAGGTGCGTACATGTTTATGACCGGCGTGTGGAGTGGAGCAGGGGTGTTTAACGTAGAAGAGTTTGATCCCGATCCATTTATGAAAAAAGTAGCCGAGAGCGGTTTGCCTTGGCACGAAGTAGTTGATGGCGATTTAGAATTATAATGGATTATTCAAAAATTCCTTCTCCTTGTTACGTATTGGACGAAAAACTGCTACGTAAAAACTTGGAGGTAATACAATATGTAAAGCAAAAGGCCGAGGTGGAAATCATCTTGGCCTTTAAGGCTTTTGCAATGTGGTCTGCGTTTCCTATTGTGCGCGAGTATATACCTTATTCTACGGCAAGCTCGCTTTGCGAGGCACGTTTGGCATTTGAGGAAATGGGCAGTAAAGCCCATACTTATGCGCCTGTGTATGCCGACAATGAATTTGACGAAATAAAAGCGTGCAGCAGTCATATTACGTTTAATTCGGTATCACATTATATGCACTTTGCCGATAAGGTGGATGGTGTGTCGTGTGGTTTGCGCGTAAATCCCGAATGTTCTGTGGTAGAAACAGATTTGTACAATCCTTGCGTACCTGGTTCGCGATTGGGGGTGAGGGCCGAAGATTTACAAACCTTGCCTAAAGGCATTGAAGGGTTGCATTTTCATGCTTTGTGCGAATCTACCTCGTACGATTTGGAAAAACTATTAACGGTAATAGAACAAAAATTTGGGCATTTATTGCCTCAAATTAAATGGCTAAACTGTGGTGGCGGTCATTTAATGACGCGTGCCGATTACAACGTAGAACATTTAATTAGTGTTTTGCGAACATTCAAGGCTAAATACCCACATTTGCAGGTAATATTAGAGCCAGGCAGTGCTTTTGCGTGGCGTACAGGCGTGTTGGTTTCTACCGTATTGGATATTGTGGATAATGCAGGCGTTAAAACTGCCATGCTGAATGTTTCTTTTGCTTGTCACATGCCCGATTGTTTGGAAATGCCTTATAAACCTGCCATAGAGGGCGCATTGGAGCCCGGAACAACGCCATATACTTACCGCATGGGTGGAAATAGCTGTCTTTCGGGCGATTTTTGTGGCGATTGGAGTTTTGAAAAACCCTTGCAAGTGGGCGATACCATTGTTTTTGAAGATATGATTCATTATACCATGGTAAAAACAACTTTATTTAATGGTGTTTCGCACCCTGCCATTGGTATATGGAATATGGATAATACGTTTACCTTGGTGCGTCAATTTGGTTACGAAGACTATAAAAGACGCAATTCTTGAGAAAAAT
>JAFOWX010000010.1 GCA_017391905.1 Paludibacteraceae bacterium
AGGAATAATCAAGGTTACGGTTTTGTTGATTAGCCCTACAAAGAAAATCATAACCGTTGTATTGATTAAGTTAAACATGGTATGGAACATAGATAGTCCAAACGATGTTGCCACTTGTGCACTCAAATACTGCGTTTGAATAGCCTCTTGTTCCGGCGTTAATACCGCTTTAGAGTCGTTGATCAGCGCCATGGTAGCAGGATCTATCTCCTGTGTCATTTTCATCAAATCGTGGGGCGAACCTTGACCCATCATATCAATCAACCACGAAATACCGTTGCAGAAAGGATAGAACAATGCCAACGCCCAAACCACGCCAAACACGTTAAACATGGTGTGCGCCAAAGCAGCACGTTTAGCCGAAGCATTGGCAGGAATAGCCGCAATGTTAGCTGTAATGGTAGTACCAATGTTTTCTCCCAAAACCATTGCCGCCGCCAATTCAAATGGCAACCAGCCCTTACCACACATAATTAAGGTAATAGCCATGGTAGCCGACGAAGACTGTACCACAACAGTTAGTACCGTACCTACCAACAAGAACAACAACACAGAACCATATCCAAATCCGGTAAATTTTTGCAAGAAAGCTAAAATTTCAGGGTTGGCTTGCAAATCAGGTACCGAGTTTTTAAGCAACTCCAAGCCCAAGAATAAAAGCGCAAAACCAATAAGTAGCTCGCCAAAAGATTTACGCTTATTATTAGAAGAGAACCAAAATGGAATAGAAACAGCAATTACCGGCAACGCAAGGTCGGCAATGCTAAATTTAAACCCAAACAACGAAATGATCCATGCAGTAACCGTAGTACCAATGTTAGCACCCATAATTACCGAAATGGCTTGTATCAACGAAAGTAACCCGGCGTTTACAAAACTTACCACCATTACCGTAGTTGCAGACGATGATTGGATAATCGTTGTAATTAACAACCCCGTCATTACGCCCATAAGGCGGTTTTTGGTCATAATGGTTAGAATAGATCTCAGTTTGTCACCCGCAACTTTTTGCAAGCCCTCGCTCATCAACGTCATGCCATAAAGGAACATTCCCAAGGCACCTATAAGCGATAAAAAATCATAAAACGTGTAGTCCACAAGTTTAAATTTTAAATTTCGTTAGCAAATATATTATATTTTCCTTATATTTACGAAACAATTTATCGGATTTTATACCGATAAAATTTCATTTTTTACAACTTCGTTAAAGAACTATTACACCATGGCAACAAATCGTATCAAAATCATCTGCAAAAACAATGGAAAGTCAATAGAAGTTCCCTTTGGCACCACCATTAGCGAAGCACAACTCTTGTTGCAAGTACAAACAGAAAGCCCCATTGTGGGTGCACTCATCAACAACAAACCCGCATGTCTCCACAGCGGATTGTACAACAACAAAACCATTGAGTTTATAGAACAAAACAGCAGCATAGGCAAACGCATATACGTTAGGTCGTTGGTATTTCTGCTGTATAAAGCCATTCAAGATACGTATCCACAGGCACGCTTTCGCGTAGAATACGCCATATCAAACGGCTACTATTGCACCATCACCATCAACAAAGAGCGCATATCCACCCAACAATTGGCAGATATCAAAAACCGCGCCACACAATTGGTAGAGCAAGACCTACCCATAGAACTATTCTACGAGCCACGCCAACAAACCATCCAATTGTTTAAAGACAACAATGACACCGGCGTAAGCAACCTATTGGAATACCAAAAATCTTACTATACCTATTATTATCAATTAGGAGGCACCACCGACTTTTACGCAGACCTATTGGTACCATCCACCAAATACCTAACCCAATTTGATTTATGCGCCTATTTTGACGGATTTTTAATTCGCGTACCCCAAAAAGACAACGCCAACCAATTGGAAGAAATTATCCAACAACGCAAAACGTACGAAATTTACAAAGAGCACGTTAATTGGTGCAACCTAATGGGCATCAACAACATAACCGATTTAAACGCCCTTACCAAAGAACAACGCAGCACTTGTATTAAGGTAGCCGAAGCTTTGCACGAAAAAAAGATTGCTAAAATTGCCGAACAAATTGTAGAAAACAAAGACATACGCATTGTGCTGATAGCAGGCCCTTCATCATCGGGAAAAACCACCACCAGCAAACGCCTCAGCGTACAATTAGCTGCCTCTGGCGTAAGGCCTCGCACCCTTTCGCTCGATAACTATTACCTAACACACGATAAAACACCTTTGGACGAATTTGGCGAATTAGACTTTGAATCGCTTTACGCCTTGGATTTACCCCTGCTAAACCAGCAACTACAACAACTCATAGCAGGCGAAACCATCATTCCGCCCATATTCAACTTTAAAACCGAACAACGCGAGCAAGGCAAGCCCATGCAACTAAACGAAAACGAGATTTTGGTAATAGAAGGCATACACGGACTAAACCCAGAACTAACCGCATCCATTCCGGAAAAATTAAAGTTCAAGGTGTACGCTTCGGCGCTCACAGCCCTGTCGCTTAACGACCACAACTGGATTTCGGCATCGGATACTCGCTTGCTACGTCGCATTATCCGCGATTACAAATACCGAAACTACCCAGCCTACAAAACCATAGACCGCTGGCCAAGTGTACGCCGTGGCGAAGACAAATGGATTTTCCCCTTCCAAGAAAACGCCGATGCCATGTTCAATTCGTCCTTGCTGTTTGAATTAGCGTCCATAAAACGCCAGGCAGAACCTATCTTAAACGAAGTTCCCCAAGATAGTGATTCGTATCCAGAAGCCCGCAGATTGCTTCATTTATTGGACTTTGTAGTAGGCATCCCATACAGCGAGATACCACAAACCTCGCTTCTACGCGAGTTTTTAGGAGGAAGCGGTTTCCGCTATTAACGTACCAACCGCTTAATCATATCGTATTCAAATCCGCGCGAAAGCGCAAATCGTATAACGGCTGCCTGCTTTTGGGTAGCCGTTCCTTTTACCATTTTCTGTTTAGTAGCAATAAGCTGAGCCAACGTTTGTAGGTACACCTCTTCCTCAATAACACACAATGCCCGCTCTATACAAGCCACATCCACCCTTTTTTGCTTAAGCGCATGCGCTATCTTTACCCTTCCCCACTTATTAAATCGAAACTTATCGCTCACAAAAGCATCCGCATAACGCTGCTCGTTAATAAAGTTCATCTCTACTAACACACCTACTATTTGTTCAATATCATCCGCACTTGCTTCTGCCGCACGCAACTTTTCAGTTACCTCCAACACGCAACGCTCCCTCTTTGAACAATAAACCATCATCTTATCCAACAGCGCCTTATCCATATCCTATACGCTTTTACCAAGGTTTATACCCCATTAAACAAAAATAGTTGGAAACTTGCGTTACCAACTATTTTGTGTACTCGAGGCGGGACTTGAACCCGCACAGCCGTTAATGGCCAAAGGATTTTAAGTCCTTCGTGTCTACCATTCCACCACTCGAGCAAAATGCAGTGCAAAGATACTGCTTTTTTGTACATTCACAAATATCTGCACAAAAAAATTACACATTACTTGCGTTTATAATGATGCTTGTAATAATCAGACTGCAAGAAAGCCTCTGCAGCCACCTCTAATTCAGCATACCACTCCTCCCCAAATTTTCTAATAAGAGGCTCTTTAAGAAACTTATACATAGGCACTTGCAATTTACAACCCAACTCGCAAGCACATTTACATACATCCCATCTGTGGTAATTTACCGCCGTAAACTTGCGGTATTCGGTAAGCCTTACAGGGTATAAATGACACGAAATGGGCTTCTTAAAATCTGTCTTACCCGCCAAAAAAGCCGTTTCCACCGCGCATTTCCAACCGGTTTCGTCTTGATACGCAAATACACACTCATCCCCATGAATAATAGAAGTAACTAAGTCGCCATCACCATCCCTATACGCTACACCTTGTTCCTTTATCAACGTTTTGGCATCATCAGACAACAAATGCTCCACCAACGGATACACTTTTTCCAATTGCTCCTTTTCTTGTTCTGTAATAGGTGCGCCACTATCGCCCTCCTTGCAACAAATACCTTTGCAAGCAGCATAATCACACACAAAATGCTCGGTTAATAAATCGAGCGAAACCACTGTATTTTGAATTTCCAACATAGTCATTACCACCAATCATCATCAGAGCCAGAATCGCTCCATTCGTCAAAGAAATTATCACTTTCGTAGCTTGGAGTTTCGGGTTCTTTAGGAGGCATGGTTTTCCATCTAAATTTAACCGGAGCTATATACGCCGATTTTACACGAATTCCATCTATAGAAGCCGATTTAAAGATAGGCAACGACTCCATTACACGCAACGCCTCTGCATCCTGCTCCTCGGTAAGCGATTGCACTACCTGAAACCTACCCGGTTTACCGCATCGGTCAATAACAAATTGCACCAACACCTCGCCTGTAACCAACAACGCATTGCCCTCCGCATCCGTTTCGCCACTATACACCTCTTGGCGCTCTGTATTTTTATAAATAAACAACGAAAGTTCTACATCCCCTCCCGGAAACTGAGCATCCACCAACTCTGGAGGATAGTTAGAATACGAACCACCGTAAATGGGCGATTCCTCATCGTCCACACAATCCTTGTACAAATACGCATACATGCCATAATCACCTTGCGCATAAGCCGCAAGCAAGCATGTTATACATCCCAAAACAACTAAGAGTCTTTTCATTTATGCGAATAAAAATATTTTGACGGATACACAGCAGCAAAAAAGCCCATAATCACCACCGTACTAAAAATAATCAACACATCACTCCATACCACCCTAACCGGATATGCCTGAATCACAAAACCTTCGCCAGAACCCAATGTGATAAGTCCAAAAGAACTTTGCAAATAGCACAACAACAATCCTAACAGCACACCCATAACGGCACCCACTATGGCTATCAGCCAACCCTCAAATAAAAATATCTGCCTTACAACTCGCGGTGTAGCCCCCATATCCAACAAAATCTTCACATCATCCTGCTTATCGATAATAAGCATAGATAGCGAGCCTATAATATTAAACACCGCAATAAGCAAGATAAACGACAAGATAAAATACGTTACCCATTTTTCAATTTGCAGCATGTTGTAAAACTCAGCCTGCTGTTGGTACCTGTTTTGTATTTTATAGTCATCCCCTAATAGTTCTTGCCACTGCTCTTGCACCTTAGCCTCGTCCACACCAGGCTTTAAGCGTAATTCCACCGCAGTTACAGCCGTGGGGTATTCATACATTTTTCGTGCCAAATTAAGTGAAACAAACACCATATTATGGTCGTATTTTTCTTGTTGCACCATAAAAATTCCAGAAAGGTAAGCAAATTCCCTATAAAAAGACTTTTCGGGCTGTAGCATATTTACCTTACCCTCGCGTTTAGGCACATAAAACCACATTGGCTCCACAAAATGCACACTCATACCCATGGTACGAGCCAAACCAATACCGGCCACCGCCGTATGCACATATTTATCATCCAACGAGAAACTACCATCAATCAAAATGCTATCAATGGCATTTACCTGACTATAATTCTTAGAAACACCCTTTACCAATACCGGCACCTGCTTATCAGCATAACATAGCATGGCATTTTCCTGAATCACCTCGCAATACGCCTCAATCCTACTATCAGACAAAACATGCGCTATACTATCCGGTTCAAAACTCTTACCATGCGTAGCCGTAATTTGCAAGGGAGGATCAAAAGAGCTAAACATACCCTCTATAACATGCTGAAAACCATTAAATACCGACAACACACATACCAATGCCATAGTGCCTACAGCAACACCACACACCGATATAAAAGAAACCCAATTAATAATATGGTTCTTTTGGGTCGAAAACAAATAACGTTTAGCAATGTATAAAGGAAAGAACATGCTACGATTTTAGCAATTGATCAATGTTTTCCAAATAATCCAACGAATCATCCAAAAAGAAGGTCAACGTAGGAACCGTACGCAACTGATGACGCGTACGTTGCGCCAAATCGTGACGAATAGAAACAGCTTTTTCATTCATCAAATCCAAAATTTCCTGCTCCTTGTTGGTAGGGAATACACTTATATACACACGAGCCACGCTCAAATCCGGGCTAATACGCACAATGGTAGGCGATACCAAAATACCTTGTTGCAAACTTCTGGTAAATCCCAAAAAGATTTCGCTAATCTCCTTCTGAATCAGCCTTGCTATTTTACTTTGTCTTGTCGTTTCCATAATAAGATGCTATAAAATGCAAAGATAGTGCAAATCGTCAAATAACGCAAGTCAAATATTAGCCTCCTAATTGCTCAAAAAAATACCTTACACCTAACTCTTACTAACTCACATTTACCCCTTGTGGGTATTCCTAACCTGTAACCCCGTGTTAAGGTCGTTTACGACCGCAACGCAGGGAACCTAGACCAACTCACATTTACCACTTGAGGGTACTCCTAACCTGTAACCCCGTGTTAAGGGAGCAAGGCAACCGCAACGCAGGGAACCTATACTAACAAAAAAAGACCCTGAGGAAAAATCCTCAAGGTCATTACATACACATAAAAAAAGAAGTCTCACAACATTCGTTGCAAGACTTCCTGAAAAACGGCGGCTACCTACTCTACCACAAACGCAGTACCATCGGCGCTACTGGGCTTAACTTCTCTGTTCGGAATGGGAAGA
>JAFOWX010000114.1 GCA_017391905.1 Paludibacteraceae bacterium
AAATTACACAAATCAACCGTACTTTATTACTTTTGTAATGTTAGTTTATATGTTACTTTTGTATTTTATTTCAAGCCTATTTGTTACAAAAACATCTGTAATAAATATTATTTATCATCGTATTATTACATTTGTATGCAAAAATGCCGTTTTGCTGTAAACTATAAAATGCCTCTTTTCTACCCTATTTTTTCCATTTCAAAAATGATTTGTGTAATTTTGCAAGTAGAAAAACACCCTACTTATGGAAAAGAAATTAGCCGCACTACAACGCACCTTAGAAATTGTAGATAAATTACGAGTGGAATGTCCTTGGGACAGAAAACAAACTAACCACAGCCTCCGCCCTCTTACTATAGAGGAAACTTACGAGTTATCGGATGCCATTATGAAGGAAGACCACAAAGAAACCCAAATTGAATTGGGTGATTTGCTGCTTCACATCCTATTTTACGCAAAAATTGCAGAAGAGAAAGATTTGTACACCATAGAAAATGTATGTAACAGCCTCTGTGACAAGTTAATATACCGCCATCCGCACATTTTTGGCTCCGCAGAAGCGAAAAATTCAGAAGCCGTGGAGAAAAACTGGGCAATTTTAAAACTACGCGAAGGAAAAGACAAGACCGTTTTAGGCGGTGTACCAGAAAGCCTACCCAGCTTAATCAAAGCCTATCGCATCCAAGACAAAGCGCGCGGTGTGGGCTTTGATTGGAAAAACAAAGAAGATGCATGGGACAAAGTACAAGAAGAAATAAACGAGGTGCAAGCCGAAATAAACAACAAAGACCACGATGCTTTGGAAGCCGAATTTGGCGACCTACTCTTTAGTGTGGTTAATGCAGCACGCCTATACGGTATTGAACCTGATACAGCCTTGGAACGAACCAATAAAAAGTTTACCAAACGCTTTAATTACATAGAGCAAAAAGCAAAAGAGCAAGGCAAGATTCTTAAAGAGATGAGTCTTGAAGAAATGGACAAGCTCTGGAATGAAAGTAAAAAAGGTTAGTAAAAGAAACACACAAAAAAAGCATCACATTTAGTGATGCTTTTTTTGTGACCCCGGAGGGGCTCGAACCCTCGACCCATTGATTAAGAGTCAATTGCTCTACCAACTGAGCTACGGAGTCTTTTTGGACGCACAAAGGTAATACTTTTCTACGAAAAACAAGTATGTTCTACCAATATTTTTGTGCCAATTAGTATTAAAATAACCCCACCTAAAACACCCCATTTAAACGAAAAACGCTTACCTATATAGTAACCAATCTGGGTACCCACCAAAGAGAGGAAGAAACTAACCATTCCTATACAAAGAACCGCTACATACACCCAATTGGGAAATGGCACAAAAACAATACCTGTTGCTAAGGCATCAATACTGGTTGCTACCGCCAAAAGCAGAATTTTAGGAATAGACAAATGCGTGTGCTCTTCTTGGCTATCGCAGCTTATTTCATTATCTTGTACCAAATCTTCTTTAATCATACGAGCACCTAAAAAGCCCAAAATAACAAACGCTATCCAGTGGTCGTAAGCCGTGATGGTTTCGGCAAAAAACTGCATCAAATAAAAACCAATAAGTGGCATACAGCCCTGAAAGATACCAAAAGACATGGCCATAACTATCCAAGCTCCCCAATGAGGTCGCTTTAAACAAGCGCTCTGGCTTATGGAGACCGCAAAACAGTCCATAGCCAGAGCAATTGATAAGAATAATACAGTAATGAAATTCATGTATTATAGAATACGATTATTTTTGAGTAGCCAAGTAATCCATTACTTGCGCAAAGATATTTTCGGCGTTGAAACCAAATTTTTCGTCCAATACGGTGTAAGGAGCCGAATGACCAAAATGATCCAAACCAAAAATTCTACCATTTAAACCTGCCAAACGTTGCATTGACAAAGGCAAACCGGCTGTCAAAGCAAAGATAGGCAACGAATAATTGATGATGCTATCAATGTAACATTTAGGTTGTGCAAAGAACAAACCTTCCGAAGGTACAGATACAATGCGTGCTTTAACACCAGCACGTTCTTGCAACAACGCATCTGCATCTACCAATGTAGAAACTTCAGAACCACTTGCCAACAAGATAATATCGGGAGTTCCTTCCACATCTTTTACCACGTATGCACCTTTGGTAGTACCCAATGCTTCTTGGTAAGCATCACCGGTACGAGGCAAGTTTTTCACGTTTTGACGCGATAGGATAAGTGCGGTAGGTGTATCGGTATTTTCCAATGCCATTTTCCATGCAACAGTGGTTTCGTCTACGTCTGCCGGACGAAGCACCAACATCGAATTACGGCCTTTGTGGTTTTTAACCGCTTCCATTAGGCGCACTTGCATTTCTTGTTCAATAGGTTGGTGTGTAGGACCATCTTCGCCCACGCGGAATGCATCGTGTGTCCATACGTAGATAACTTGCAAACGCATCAAAGCCGACATACGGAAAGCTGGTTTCATGTAATCCGAGAACACAAAGAATGTACCGCACACAGGAATGATACCTCCGTGCAATGCCATACCGTTCATGATACAAGCCATGGCCAATTCGCTTACACCGGCGTGTAAGAATCCGCCCGAGAAATCGCCTTTTACAAAAGGTTTGCTGTTTTTCAAGAAACCTTCGGTTTTGTCCGAGTTAGAAAGGTCGGCCGAGGCAACCACCATGTTTTCAACCTTTTCTGAGAACAAACCTAACATAGCGCCCGAAGCTGTACGGGTTGCTTGGTTAGCTTTTTGTTGAATAGCCGAATAATCGATAGCAGGAATTTTACCGCTATAGAAATGATGGAACTTGGTAGCCAAGTCAGGATTAGCAGCTTCCCACGCAGCTTGTTCGGCATGGCGTTTTGCTACTATTTCGCGAAGCTCGTTTAAGCGAGCTTGGTACATTTGATTTACCTCGTCAAAAATGACAAATGGATTTTTAGGATCGCCACCCAAGTTAGCTACGGTATTGTCGATAGAAGCACCGGCAGCACCCAAAGGTTGTCCGTGGGTAGAAACCATGTTTTCAAAGCTTTCGCCATTAGGACCAACTGCACCTTTACCCATTAAGGTTTTACCAATAATTAAGGTAGGACGCTCGGTTTCTTCGTTTGCTTCTTTCAAAGCAGCACGAATTTCTGCCGCATCGTTGCCGTTAATGGTCAATACTTTCCAACCCCATGCTTCGTACTTTTTAGCTGTATCTTCGGTAGAAACTTGGTTTACAAAAGTAGAAAGTTGTACATCGTTAGAGTCAAAGAACATGATTAAGTTGCTCAAACCCAATGTTCCGGCAATACGACCTGCACCTTGCGAAATTTCTTCTTGAATACCACCGTCCGAAATAAAGGTGTAGATTTTATGTTTGGTCCATTCGCCAAAACGAGCAGCCATAAAGCGTTCTGCAATGGCAGCACCAACAGCCATGGTATGGCCTTGACCCAATGGACCTGATGTGTTTTCAATACCCAACTCAAAGTTTACTTCTGGGTGACCGGGAGTACGGCTGCCCCATTGACGAAATGCTTTTAAATCGTCCATGTTCAATTTGCCAATCATGGCCAATTGCGCATACAACATAGGAGACATGTGACCTGGATCCAAGAAGAAACGGTCGCGATTTTCCCATGTAGCATTATCTGGGTCAAATACTAAAAATTCCGAGAACAATACGTTAATAAAGTCTGCACCTCCCATGGCACCTCCGGGGTGTCCCGATTTTGCTTTTTCTACCATAGAAGCAGCCAAAATACGAATGTTATCGGCCGCACGATTTAAAAGTTTTATATCATTCATAATCTAAGAATATGAGTAAATGTTTTTATTTTTCGCAAAGTTACTATTTTTCACGTATTTAAACAAAAAAATAGCCCGATAACGGGCTAAATAGTTATTAACATTGTGAGTTTTGGGCGTATCTACACGCTATTTTGCAATAAAATCCTAATTTTTACTTTTTATACGGTAGCTGATAGCACAAGTGATACAAGAAGCCAAAATTAGTAGCTTCGCTATTTACACCAAACCCGGCAACATAAGTTGGGTAGTATGCCGATTGTTGGTAATAATGCCCAAAGGTTTTAATTTGCAAAGCTACACCCATAAACAGGCTTTTGTACACTTGCACACGCACACCGGCTTGAATTTCCAACCAACCAAAATGCGCACCACGCTTGCCGGTACTATACACCCCACTCTCTTGCCAATATTCGTTACTTATCTGTGCATCAGATAGTTGATAACCGGTATAGCTGTAACCGTAACGTGCACCGGCATATACAATGTGGTCGTATTTTCGGTCTGTTTTAAAGTTTAAAAAGTTGTAGTTAAAGCCCACTTTGGCAAACCCACCGGTTGCTTCAAAATGGTAAGTATCTTGCTTTTGGTTTACTGTCATCACCCCTAATTCCACCACCGGAAACAAGCGTTGCCACAAGCTTACATCCACGGCAACAGATGCTTCAAACCTACCCCCGTTAAACAAGGTTGCCACCGGATTAAATAAATCTACCGAAAAATAAGTACCTTGATATACAGGAGTTTTAGCCACTTGTTCTGCGGCTTCTTGCACAACTGTTTGGGGCGCATCAGCGGTTTGCGCACACAACGCACCCACCGATAAACCACAGGCAACCAACAAACTACAAGTGTATTTTAAGATGGACATCTCTCTCAATGTTTACTACGTTAGTATTATAAAGTTCCATGTTTAACACCTCGCCGGTTTGGGCATTGATGCACGTTGCCGACTCCAACTCGTAAAACATAACGCATCCACATTCCGGATTAACCAACTGAGGGTATGCGTTATAAGAAACGTTCAAATGGCAATAAGTTATCACTTCCACGCCCTCTATGGTACGCGAAAATGCCAATACAAAATCTGTTTGGGGGGCATTTTGTTTTAATGGAACAAAAATTTCAGAGGCCTGTTGCCCGGTAGTGATAATAGAATCACTCCCCACACCTTGTATGCCTATGTTATTCATTTCCAACGGCTTTAAGGTAGTTGAATCTACAAAAGCAATACCCAACATCGATTTCTGAGGCACATAGCAATGGTTATCGCATGCCACAAAAAGCACGCAAAGCAATGCAATCACTATTCCGGCTACTTTTCTCATGGCAGATAGGTTACCAATTGTGCTAACTCTTTGCGTTTTTTTACGGTTGCGCCACCTTCTGCCGAAGCATATCCCATGGGAATCAACACCATAGGTTCTTCGTTTTCGGGCAATTGCAACCAATTTTTGCACGCATCCACGTCAAAATTGCACACCCAACATGTGTTGATACCCCTTTCGGCAGCGGCTAACACAATGTGTTCGGTTACTATGGCAATGTCTATGTCGCAGTGGTCTTTGCCATCGTAACGATGCCACGATTCGGCATGATTACCGGTGATAACCAAGCACATAGGAGCTTCTTTAAAGGTTTCTCTGCGGTATATGGGCGCTACTTTTTGCAAACTTTCGCCTTGCACCACGTAAAAATGCCAAGGTTGTTTGTTTACGGCCGAAGGCGCCAATTGGGCACACGCTAAAATATAATCCAAATCTGCTTGCGATACCGGTTTATCGCTGTATCGACGCTCCGAATAGCGTTGCTGACAAAGAGTTAGAAAATCCATTAGGCTGAAAAATAAGTTTTTAACTCTGTTTTTAAGAATGAAACGGCTACCATGGTAGGCGCTGCGTTTGTTTTTTCGTACGTAGCTAAAATGGCATTTACCAAGTTAATAGATGGTCCTTGTGGATCTACTTGTGCAGCGCACGCATTGATAAGTTGCACAATGCTTTCTTTGGCATTTTTAACCACTTCCCACGCTTCTTCGCTCACGTAAACTTGTTGTGCCACGTTGTGTTCGTATTCGGCACGAATAACTGTAAGCAAGGCAGAATGTAGCTGAATAGCCGTGTAAGATTCTGATTGTGTGCGAACTAAAAGTGAATCTGGGGTAATGCGTTCCAAAAACAACACCAAACGTTCGTATGCTGTAAAACGAATGGGTGTTACATTCTTTTGGTTTTCTTTGTACAACAAATAGCGTTGGCGCGATTCTTGTTGTTGGAAAAATTTATTCATCAATACCCACACCACTGCCAATACCAATAAGGCCGGTATGGTGTATTTTAAAATTTCAAAAAAAGCGTCCATAGTATTTTATTTAATTTGTTTTTCTATTTGATAGTTGTTTCTTTCTTGCGATGAGCGACTAATCAATTCGCCCAAGAACCCGGTAATAAAAAACTGAGTTCCCAAAATCATGGCCAAAATAGCCAAGTAAAAATAGGCCGTATCGGTTACCAACGGAGCACGCATACCGTGGTAGATAGCCCATAATTTTGAAGCTCCCACACAGATAACGGCAATAAAACCAAGCAAGAACATGATGCTACCGCCCACGCCAAAAAAGTGCATGGGTTTTACGCCAAATTTAGACAAGAACCACAAGGTAATCAAATCCAAATAGCCGTTTACAAAGCGGTTAAAACCAAATTTACTTTGTCCAAATTTTCGGGCTTGGTGGTGCACTTCCATCTCGCCAATCTTGCCAAAACCAGCGGCTTTAGCCAAATATGGAATGTAACGGTGCATTTCGCCGTACACCTCAATGTTTTTTACCACCTCTTTGCGATACGCTTTAAGTCCGCAGTTAAAGTCGTGTAATTTTACGCCCGAAACTTTTCGTGCCGTGGCGTTAAACAATTTGCTGGGAATATTTTTGGTAAATACCGGATCGTAACGTTTCTTTTTCCAACCCGAAACCAAATCGTACCCTTCTTCCACTATCATGCGGTACAATGCCGGAATTTCATCCGGGCTGTCTTGCAAGTCGGCATCCATAGTAATAACCACGTTGCCTTGTGCTGCTTCAAAACCGCAATAAAGCGCAGGCGATTTGCCGTAATTTCTACGAAACTTAATGCCTTTTACCTCGCTGTGTTGGGCAGACAATTGTTCTATTACTTGCCACGATTTATCGGTACTGCCATCGTCCACAAAAATAACTTCGTACATAAAACGGTTGCTATCTGCCACCTTTTTTATCCACAAAAACAATTCTTGTAGCGATTCTTCTTCGTTAAATAAAGGTATAACTACTGAAATATCCATTGGTTACGCGTTAATTTTTCTGTCTGTTTAATATGCTTGCATTTAACAATCCCAACACCACGCCTACAATCAAATATATCCAAATGGTGGGTATTGCCATGTCAAAAGCCGTTGGTTTGGGTTGTTGGGCTATCAATTCTTTGTATTCTGTTAGCGCTGCCGAATAAGGCGAATTGTTTGCAATCAACACATCGGCACTGCTCATTAGGTACTGAAACAAATTGTCTATATATTCGGGCGAAATATACCTATAATATATATACTGCACAAAAGTAAGGATTATGGACGAAAAGAAAAACAGGTAAAACGTAAATCTGTAATAATCGCCAAACCCCATATCGGGATTGTTCAGATGTGCTTTGTAAACACGTGCCAACTTGTACGCCACAAAAGGAACTGCTACGGTAAGCAGCAAGTATAGCCAAGCCAATGCACCGTAGGTGTGCGACAAGGTTTCTGCCATATAGCGTACAATGAGAAACAACCCCATAAAGGCACCGTATTTGGCAGCCATCTGGTATGTTGCTAAACGAAGTTCTTGACTATTCATGTGAAGCTTCCTAAATTTATTGGCAAAGATAATACAAACTCGGTATTAAAAAATATTTTTTTGTGCCAAGGTGGCATTTATCCAATAAAAAAGATAACGAAAATAGTTCTTTTTTTTCGTGCAATATAAAAAAATAGCTATATTTGCACTCGGAAAGGTTCTGCACGACCAGCTCCCTTTGAATCCCCCAGGGCTTGACCGCAGCAAGGGTAATTAGGTTGAGCGGTGCGATGCAGATCGCCTTTCCTTTTTTTATGTAATTTTTTGCACTATGTCTAAATCTACTTCAAATACAGAACACAACGTAATTGTAGCCGGAACTATTATTAAAGGTGATATTACCACCGATGGCGATTTTCGCGTAGATGGCACCATTGAAGGTACCATTGCTTCAAAAGGCAGAATCATTGTAGGTGCCACCGGCAGCATTACAGGAACCATCAATGCCAACAACATTGATATTATGGGTAAAGTAGAAGGTAAAGTGATTGCCTTGGATACCCTATCGCTAAAATCTACCGCCAAAGTAAAAGGCGATATTCAAACAAACATTTTGGATATTGAGCAACGTGCCGAGTTCAATGGTACTTGTACCATGGGCAAAGAAAACGAAGCCGCTGCTGCTCCAAACGCTAAAAATCAGAAAAAATAGTACGCATAGGCTTACTTTCGGATACACACGGCTATTGGGATAACCGATATGCCGCGTTTTTTGCGCCCTGCGACGAAATTTGGCACGCTGGCGATATTGGCGATTTGTCGCTATACAATAAGCTACTGGCTTGCAAGCCGTTACGTGCCGTAGTGGGCAATATAGACGGCTATCCATTGCGACAAATGTTGCCTGTTGTAAACACCTTTGAGGTAGAAAATGTACGGGTACTTCTTACCCATATTGGTGGCTATCCCGGCAAATACGCACCGGGTATTTTACCGCAATTGCGTGCCAACAACACCACCCTGTTTATTTCGGGACACTCGCACATACTAAAGGTTATGTTCGATGCCAAATTAAACTTACTCCACATAAACCCAGGGGCAGCAGGACGCCAAGGGTTTCACAAGGTAAGAACGTTGGTTCGCTTTGTGATAGACCAAGACAAAATAAAAGATTTGGAAATAAAAGAAATCCCACTATAAAAAAGAATCCTCATTCTACAGCGATAGAATGAGGATTCTTTTTTGGGGCGTATGCTATTATCGTAGCAGGTTTATATCTCCTTTGTACACGTAAGAGATAGGATTTCCTTTTTCGTCTTTATCGGCTCCCACTGCTTCGATGTAGTAAAAATACGTTCCTTCGGCTGCCGGATTTCCGCCTATAGTTCCGTCCCAGCCTTGTGCCGGATCGGTCCAACTATACACCAAACGTCCCCATGCATTATATACTTTGGCCGAAAAAGAAACCAACGATTTGTAAGATACCTTAAACTCGTCGTTTATGCCGTCGCCATTGGGGGTAAACACGTTGGGAATTTCGAGCATGGAGTTAATTACCTCTATGGTGTAAACGGCCTCGCTCATGCAATTTTCTGTAGGCAACGAAGAGGTAGAGCTATTGGTGGTTTGCACGCGTAGGTAGTATGTTCCTTGGTTTTCGAACGTGTACCTAAAATCGGTTTGAGACGAGCGTAACTGACAGTTATTAAACTCTTTATCGCCAGACAAGCACCAATCGTAAAAGAAAGCTGCGGGGCTGGCTGTGTTGATAATTTCTATGTTTAAAGGCGCCGAACCCGATAATTTTTTATCGGTAGAAATGTCTTTGTCGCCCTCGTTTATGGCGTACTCACGAATACGCACCGAAGCCTCCAAGTTAGTTTCTACAGCGTAAGCGGTAACGGCCTCGCTTTCTATACTTTGCACATTGCCAAATGCTTTTGCAAATTGGTCACCTTCTATGGTGTAAGTGGTTACGTCCAATGGCGAAGGCACCACAATATCCGTAGCCAATGGAATACTATCCGTAACCATTTGGGTTAGGTAACCACCCTCTGCGTAGTACGTAGAATCGTACGTTAGGTAGATGGTACGTTCCACCTCAAAAGGCACTTTATTGTGTTGCAAGGTATCGTACTCCATGGCAGTGGCGTCCCAATCCAATTCCAATTGGTACGAAACGCACCTGTCTTGCAAGTTGTCGTGAACCGTTAAGTTGTTTAGCGCAAGGGGCATGGCTTTGTAGTTAAATACCCACACCCATTTATCGGGCATGTTTTCGGCCACCAAATGATAGCCCATAGAGGCCTCATCAAGCAACGGAATTTGGGTTTGCATCACGTCTTGTTGGGTTAACAACAAGGTTTCATCTTCGGCTTGTAACGCATAACTATACCACGAATAGGTTCGGCTAACGCTATCTTGAAAAATTAACTTTGCCTGAGCCACATCGTCTAACACCAAAACGGTATCGATGTTGGCTTGTGCAACCCCAACGGCATTGGCATCAATCACAGCAAATTGCGCAAAAAGATAAACCACAAAACAATTTGCAAATAGAAAAAGAATAAAACGTTTCATAATGGGACAAAGGTAATGAAAAAATCTCCTTTCTCCTTTATCAACTCTCATTTAATTTAACTAACTTTACACCCCGAATTATTTTTATATATGAAAAAACAATTTTACTGCTTTCTGCTAACTGCTTTGTGCGTAGGTACAATGGCTTTTGCCAAAACCACCTACCCAACCATGACTGAAAACGGCAAAGTATATTATTTATACACGGTACAAAAAAGCGAGGGTTTATACGCTATAAGCCAACGTTTTGGTGTGCCACAAGCCATTATTTTAGAAGCTAACCCTGGCATCAAGGCCGAAGGTCTTGTATTGGGTCAACAAATTAAAGTGCCTAAAAACGCTACCGAAAAAAACACCAAAACGGTACAAGTGGGCAAAAATCAGCACGTGGTAAAAGCCAAAGAAACGTTGTATGGTTTGTCTAAAAAATACAACTGTACGGTGGATGAATTGTTGGAATTAAACCCTTGGGCTACTCACCTAACCATTGGTGCGGTGTTGCAAATTCCGGAAAAATCAAAAACCCAAACGCAAAAATCCAACGAAGAAAGTCTGCCACAGGCAACTGCACAAGCACAGCCTCAAGTGACAAACCAAACCACAGAGGCCGGAAGCAAAGAAACCAAAACCAAAGAGAAGAAAAACATTTGGTCTTGGTTTACTAAAAAAAGCAAGGTAGAAACTACCTCGGTTGAAGATACGGCTACCGTAGAAGAACAAGATACTACAGAAAGCACTGTAGATAGCTTGTTATTAGAAGATTACGCCATTGCGCAAAAAGAATCGAACGTAAAAATTGCAGTGTTGCTTCCCTTTATGTTGGATTCGCTTAACCGCGATGCCACCATGGATCGTTTTGTGGAATTTTACCAAGGTTGCTTGTTGGCTATCGATTCGTTGGCAAAACAAGGACTTTCTACACAAGTATTTACCTACGATATTGGTAAAAGCGAAGCATCGTTGCTACAAGTTTTGCAAGACAAACAGTTGCAACAAGTAGATATGATTATTGGTCCTGCTTACCAAAACCACGTGGATATGATGTCGTCTTACGCATACCAACATCGTATTCCAACGGTTATTCCTTTTTCGTCTAATGTGCCAAACATTAAAGATAACCCTTATCTGTTCCAGGTAGTTACCCCACAAAAAGAGTTGTACGTAACGGTGGTAAAAAAATGTTGCTACTACCTACACGACAAAGAGTTTATTGTGATTAAACCACGCATGTTGGCACAACACAACAAATCGGAATTTACCAACGCGTTGATAGAAGGGTTAAACCACATGGCTATTCCTTATACCGTTATTTCGGACCAAAACATAGCCCAAGAAGTGGACTCGCTTGCCATGCTAACCACCAAAGAATGTGTGGTGGTAATGCCCAGCACCCACGGTGTTGCTTTGAATAAATTGGGCGAAGCCATGGAGCAAATTAAGCAAAGCAATGTATCGTTGTTTGGTTTTCCTGAATGGAACAGTTTGGGTATAGACGAACTGTACAATAAACCGTTGTACTGTTTCTCTAACTACCAAACCAACTTTAACAACAGCGAAATTATCCATTTCTACAACCAAATAAGAAACAAGTTTGGTGTGCCCAAAGGCATCCAACAAAGTCCTAATTTTGCGCTGTTTGGTTTTGATATTTGCTATTTCTTTTTGCAACAATACAGCATGCACGGCAAACATTTTGCCAAGTTTATGCCTTTAACCGAAACCAACGGTTTGCAAATGAACTTCTTGTTCCAACGCGTAGAAAATGGCGGTTACTGGAACGTAGGTACTGTTATGCAATCTATTAACAAACAAGGCATTAACACCCTTTAATGTATGAAAAAGTATTTTTTGATAGCTTGTTGTTTATGCTTTGCAAACGGCCTATTTGCACAATACACCTACATTGAGCCCGAAATTTGCATTGGTACCAACCAAGGCGTGGCGCTGTGGACTACGGTGGGATTTAAGCAAACAAACGTGGTAGGTTCTTCTGTTGCCCAAAATTTTGACGTGAGGTACAACGGCGGCTTTACGTTTAGGTACATTTGCCAAAAGTATTTTGGTTTAATTGCCGAATTGAATTATGCCCAACGTGGTTGGTCTTCTACGTCCGAAATTACGGGCGAACGCTACAACCACCGTTTGGATTATTTGGAAATTCCGTTTTTGGCGCACATCTATTTTGGCAAAGAAAAATTTCGCTTCTTTATCAACTTAGGTCCTAAAGTGCGTTTCTTGGTAAACGATGAGGCTACGGCTCCTTTTTCCATTAACCCCGGTGTAGAACAAGACAAACCCATCGAAAACATTTTTGACTATAGTGTTTGTGGCGGTTTGGGTGTTGAATTCAGAACTCCCAAAGCCGGTAACTTTATCTTAGAAGCACGCTACGACTACGGTTTAGGCAATATTTTCCACAACAGCAAAGCCGATTATTTTTCGACCTCAAACAACCAAGCCATCACCGTTTCTGTAACGTATTTATTTAATGTAAACTCGCATAAGAAACAAAATGCGAGCAATCAAAACAGTAAAAATAATAACCTCCTCGATTAGTTGGTTAGCCCATTAGTCGATTAGTCAACAAGATTATGATGTACCAATTATTGCAAAAAAGACGCAGTTATCGTAAGTTCACAGAACAAGCGGTAGAACAAGAAAAAATAGACCAAATTTTGCGCAACGCGCTTATGTCGCCTGCAGGCAAAAGCCTTAACCCTTGGGAATTTATTGTAGTAACCAACAAAGAAACACAGGTTAAATTGGCTGGTTGCAAACCCTTTGGTAGCGCTTTTGTGGCAGAAGCTCCCCTGTCTATTGTTATTATTGCCGATACTACCAAAAGCGATGTATGGATTGAAGATTGCTCCATTACCGCTTTTAATATCCAACTTACAGCCGAAGATTTGGGCTTGGGTAGCTGTTGGTCGCAAGTGCGCCAACGCCAATCAACCACCGAAGGTGTTTCGGCCGACCAATACGTAAAAGAAGTGCTAAACATTCCCGAACAATACGCCGTAGAATGTATCATTAGCATTGGTTACAAAGGCATGGAACGCAAACCTTTTAACGAGGACAAATTGCAGTTTGAAAAAATTCACAACGAACAATTTTAACGGGTGAAAAAGGTTGTTGTTATAGGAACCGGTAAGGTGGCCTCACACCTTACCAAAGCCATAGTAACGGCAGGGCACGAGGTAGTGCAAGTAGTGGGCAGAAGCGAGCAATCCATTAACCGCATGTTTGCCGAAATGGGTATGACACTGCCCTACACTACACAAAAAAGCGAGGTAACCCAACAAGCAGATTTATACATTTGCAGCGTAAAAGACGACGCCATAACGCAAGCCATACAAGGCATTGACATACCGCAGCAAGCATTGTTGGTTCACACTTCCGGTAGCACAGATGCGGCTGTTTTAGCTCCTTTGGCTACGCATTACGGTGTGTTATACCCCATGCAAACCTTCTCTTACGGAAAAGAGGTAGATTTTAGCAAAGTTGCCCTATACATAGAAGCGAATAACGATAACTATCTAAATAAACTAACATTATTCGCACAAACATTATCACCCAATGTAAAGCAAGTGGACTCTGCCATGCGCACCAAGGTACATTTGGCGGCTGTGTTTGCCTGCAACTTTACCAATCACCTGTATGCGTTGGCTGCCGATATACTGCAAGAAGCAAATTTACCCTTTTCAGACTTGCTTCCATTGGTAAACGAAACCACGCAAAAGGTACACACTCTTTCGCCCCGTATGGCACAAACAGGTCCTGCTATTAGACACGACCAACAAATAATAAACAAGCATTTGAGCCAACTGAATGGCAAGGCAAAAGTTTTGTATCAATTGCTAACAGAGAGTATTCAAGATGACAAACTTTAAGGAAGATTTAAGCCGTATTAAGGCTTTTATATTTGATATAGACGGGGTGCTATCTACCCAAACCGTTTATTTTTCGCCCCAAGACGAACCCGTAAGAACCCTAAACTTACGCGATGGCTATGCCATACAATGGGCGGTAAAAACGGGCTATAAAGTAGCTATTATAAGCGGCGCACACAATGAAAATTTACGTACCCGATACGAGGGATTGGGCATTAGTGATATTTATTTAAATGCAGCCAACAAGGTAGATTCTTACCGTCATTTTATGGAAAAAAACGACCTAAAAGATCAGGATGTTTTGTACATGGGCGATGATATTCCAGATATTCCCGTTATGCAAATGGTGGGTACCCCTACCTGCCCTGCTGATGCAGCGGTAGAGGTAAAACAAATGGCCAAATATGTTTCGCTGTACAATGGCGGAGCAGGATGTGCCCGCGATGTGATAGAACAAGTGCTTAAAGCACAAAACAATTGGTTAAACGCAAATACAGCTTATATATGGTAACACTAAAAAATTGGTTACAATTGGTACGTTGGCAAAACGTACTATTTTTAGGATACATTGTTACGGCTATTTTTTATGGTGTGGTAATGCCTTACTTAAACCAATACCACATAGCATTGGAAAATAGTATCCTGCTATACAGTTTGCTTATGGGCTCTACCATGCTGATTGGTGCAGGAGGTTACGTAATAAACGATTACTTTGATACCAAAATAGACGAAATAAACCGCCCTACCCGCGTTATTGTGGGCAGAAGCATTACCCGTGCACAGGCAGCAACTGGCTTTCAAATTTTATTGGGCTTAGGTACTTTATGCGGTATTGGCATAGCCGCTTTGCTACAAAACATTACTGTAGGCATTATTTACGTTGTGCTTTCGGGGTTGTTGTGGTTTTACTCGTCCAGCTATAAAAGACAACTGCTTATAGGTAACCTAATAATAGCCTTGTGTGCCTTTATGACTTGTTTTATGGTGGGTTATGTAACCAATTTGCAGTTGGTAAATACCTATAATCTGTTTGTGTACAAAACAAGCATCCTTACGGACATATATGCATGGACCTGCGGGTTTGGTTTATTTTCGTTTTTGTTTACGTTTTTGCGCGAAATTATCAAAGACATTGACGATATTAACGGCGACCGAGAAATGGAATGTCACACCTTGCCTGTTGTATATGGTGTAGCCAAAACAAAAGTGGTATTGCTATTGCTTACCATTGTGATTTTGTTGGTAACGGGTTATTTTGCCTTTACGCTAATGCCTTTTGCCACGGATAACATTACCGGCAGGTATTATATTTTTGGTTTGGCCATTCCATTGCTTATTTTGCTATTTTGGATTGGCAAAGCCGAAAAACGCAGCCAATGGCAACAAATAAGCCAATTTGTTAAGTTCATTATGCTAATAGGCTGTTCGTACGCCTTTATTGTGTATTACTTGTTTTACCTTAACGGCATTACAGCATGATGTTAGCACAAGCCATACAGCCTTACCACGTAGTGTTGGTTTCGCAATCGCCACGCCGTAGAGAGCTATTAAAAGGGTTAGAAATAAACTTTGAAGCCACCAGTGTGGATGCAGACGAAACCTACCCTGCTCATTTAAAGGGCGCAGAAGTTCCTTGCTACATTACCCAAGTAAAAGCCAATGCCTACAAACCTTTGTTGCAAAGCAACACGTTGGCTATTACGGCAGACACGGTAGTTTCTATAGACGGCAACATATTGGGCAAGCCCAACAATAAGCAAGAAGCCATGCAGATGTTGCGTACCTTATCGGGCAAAAAACACCAAGTAATTACGGCTGTTTGTGTGTTTACTAAGCAAAAAGAGCACTTGTTTTATGCCGAAAGCGAGGTGTATTTTAAACCTTTATCGGACCAGGAAATAGCCCATTACATTGACACATACCAACCCTTTGACAAGGCAGGTTCGTACGGGGTACAAGAATGGATTGGGTACATTGGCATTGAAAAAATTGTAGGCTCTTATTACAATGTAATGGGATTGCCCATTCAGCGTTTATACCAAGAATTGATCAACTTTTTAGCTTTGAAATAACAACATGATGAAAATACTTAAATTAGTTTTTTGCATGAGCATATCGTTAGCGTGTATTTCTTGTTTTAACATCACTGACAACAAGGAAGAAACCCCAACAGACAAATTCCAAGCCGTAGTAAACCCCACGCCTGTGATATTGGGAAATGACAGCGACGAACATGGTTGCAAGGCTTCGGCCGGCTATACTTGGAGTGAACTTTTGGGCCAATGCATCAGGGTATGGGAAACAGGAACACCTGTACAATACGAAGACACCACCGCTTCTTACAAAAAAATGGTATATGCTATCTTTAACGCAGATAGCACCCAAGTTGAAATAATGAGCATTAACGGCGAACACCCCATTTTAACACAACAAGGTTCAGAAAAACAATGGGTTTCGGGCGATAAAAAAATAAACCTTCAACAAACCGAGCAAGGATTGATGCTTACCATTTGCAAGTAAACTTTATAATGTATAATTTTGTACTATTAAACAACTAAACCATCGTAATATGAGCGTTATCGTATCTCCTTCGTTATTATCGGCCAATTTTGCCAACCTTGAAAAAGACATTGAAATGATTAACCAAAGCGAGGCCGATTGGTTACACATTGATGTAATGGACGGGGTTTTTGTACCCAATATTTCGTTTGGTTTCCCTATTCTTGACAGCCTAAAAGGCAAATGCCAAAAACCATTGGATGTACACTTGATGATTGTAGAACCCGATAAATTTATTGCTCGTTTTGCCGAAGCCGGTGCTGCCATTATCAACGTGCATTACGAGGCTTGTACCCACTTGCACCGTACCATTCAGCTAATTAAAAGCACTGGTGCAAAAGCAGCGGTTACACTTAACCCACACACTCCTATTTGCTTGTTAGAAGATATTATCACAGAGGTAGATATGGTGCTTTTAATGTCTGTAAACCCAGGTTTTGGCGGCCAAAAATTTATTGCCAACACCACCCAAAAGGTACGCGATTTAAAAGCCCTTATTGCCCGCAAAAATGCACATGCCATTATTCAAGTGGACGGTGGCGTAAACGATAAAACAGGCAAAGAATTGGTAGAGGCTGGAGCAGACAGCTTGGTAGCCGGCAACTACGTATTCAAATCGGAAAATCCCATTGAAACCATCGCATTGCTAAAAGCTCTTAGCTGTTGATAGTTGCTTGCACTTGCAGTGCAAATTCACAAAACATCTTAATTCTTAATACATTTTGCTACATCGAAACCCATTTATCAGGATAACCACATCCTATATGGTAGGATTGTTGGTTGGATACAGCTATCCAAATGCTTGGATAGCTGCCTTTTGTATCTTTATTTCGCTTATTATTAGTAGTTTACAATTATTTAACAAGTACCGCTACGCCCATTGGCTTAGCGGGTTTGGCTTGTGTTTAGCTCTCTGTGGCATGGGCATTTTGGGGTGGATTACCTACCCCAATCCCTACCATAAAACCCTTCCTGCCCCTGGCACTTACCACGGTGTTGCTTTACAAGATGCGGTAGAAAAGCCCAAAACATACCAGTGCATAACGCACCTAACCGATACTGCAGGTAATCAATACAAAAGCATTTTGTACATAGCCAAAGACAGCGTATCGGCTACGTTGCAAGAAGGTACACAATTTTACGTAACCCTACAGAAGGTGCAACCTCAAACCTTTGCCTACTACAACAAACAGTACATTTACAGCAGCACATACATAACACGTAACCAATGGCAAATCATTGCCATGCCTACCAACGGTGGCCTAAAAAGCTATGCCAAACAAACCAAAAAGCATTTGTTAGACACCTTGCAACAACATACGGATAGTAGTGGCTATGCCCTTACTTCGGCCATTACGTTGGGGCATAAAGCGAGCCTGAAAGGCACTACCAAACAATATTTTTCGGCAGCAGGCATCTCGCATATTTTGGCGGTAAGTGGGTTACACGTAGGCATTATTTACATGGTTATCAGCTTGTTGCTAAAACCACTCGCTTCGGCAAAATGGGCGCAAAAAGTAGGTCAAGTTGTGCTTATTTTGTTGCTGTGGGGCTATGCGTTTTTATGTGGCTTGCCACCGTCTATAGTACGGGCGGTTATCATGTTTAGCGTGGGGGCTGTAGGCGTTATTTTTCACCAAACCAACCAGAGCATCAACACGGTTTTCTTTACCGCTTTTGCCATGTTGGTGTACAATCCTAACTACCTGTTTGACATGGGCTTTCAGCTAAGTTTTTGTGCTGTAATAGGCATTTTATGTTATGTTCAGCACCAAAATAAGGGCAAAAGCCAAGGGCACAAAGTAATAAGTTGGATTAAAGACATGTGCTGCATTTCTATGGTGGCACAGCTAAGCACCCTGCCACTCATTTTATACTATTTTGGCACGTTTCCCACGTACTTTTTGCTTACGAACTTGTTGGTAGTACCATTGGGTACGCTGTTGGTGTACGCTTGCTTGTTGCTGTTTCCATAATGGCGTTGCAATC
>JAFOWX010000115.1 GCA_017391905.1 Paludibacteraceae bacterium
AGACGAAACCATTACAGACCCGCTTTTACGCGATGTATTGGCAGGTTGTTCACTCAAAATGGAGCTTACCCCAAACCTACCTCTCTATACCTTTGCACAAATAAACAACTCGTTTATCCAAAGTGCCTATCGCATGCAAGGCGGCGGTTCTACCTTGGCTCAAAAATTGGCAAACAGCATAGAACAGATGGGCGGAACGGTACGCAAACGCGCCGCTGTAACAGAACTAATTGAACAAAACGGAAAATTAGTAGCAGCCATCATCAATGGCCAAGAACGCATTGAGGCAGAATGGTTTATATCTAACGCACACCCCGTTCATACCCTTTCGTTGGTAAAAGAGAGCGAAATGTTGCGCAAAATATACCGCAAACGCATCAACAACTTGCCCAATACCTTTGGTATGTTTACCGCAAACTTACTCATTAAACCCAATACCATTCCTTATATTGGCCGAAACCAATACGTGTACAAAAATGCCAACCTATGGCAATACACCGAAGGCAAAACAGACCGCGTATTAGTAAGCTATTATGCGCCACAAGAGGGATCTACCGTTACGCAGTTAGACTTGCTTACCCCCATGAGCTGGAACGAGGTAACACAATGGGCAGACAAACCCATTGGGCACCGTGGCGAAGATTACGTAGCCATGAAAAACGCTAAAACGCAAGCCTGCGTAGAGGTTGTTAAAAGCGTGTTACCCCAATTGGAAGACAGCATTGAAGCTACGTTTACCAGCACGCCCATCTCGTACCAAACGTACACCAATACCCAAAATGGGTCGGCATACGGCATTCAAAAAGACTTTAACAGCCCTATGACCACGGTGCTTACGCCCCGCACCCCCATACCCAATTTGTTATTAACGGGGCAAAACCTAAATTTACACGGCATTTTGGGCGTATCCATGACTTCGTGTTTTACCTGCGCCGAAATCATTGGCATGGACACCATTGTCCAATCGTTAGGATTAACAAAATAATAACCATCGGTTAATCAATTAGCCGATTAGTCAACAAAAATATGAAATACGCATTAGTAACAGGAGGAAGCCGCGGCATAGGTCGCGCAGTTAGTTTAAAATTAGCCGCTATGGGCTATTGTGTAGTAATCAATTACGCATCTAACCACGAAGAAGCATTAAAAACCTTAGAAGCTATCCAACAAGCAGGTGGTCAAGGCGAGTTATTACCCTTTGACGTTGCCGACACAGCACAATGCGCTGCCGTATTGGAAGCATGGCAAGAACAACACCCCGACGATTATATCGAAGTATTGGTTAACAACGCCGGTATTCGTCGCGACAACCTAATGGTGTTTATGGAACCAGAAGATTTCTTCAAAGTAATGAACATCAACCTAATGTCGTTCTACAACGTTACCCGCCCCTTGCTAACCAAAATGCTGCGCAAAAAATATGGCCGTATCATCAACATGGCATCGCTTTCGGGCATAAAAGGACTACCCGGTCAAACCAACTATTCGGCAGCTAAAGGTGGTCTTATCGCATCAACCAAAGCATTGGCACAAGAAGTTGCCCCCAAACGCGTTACCGTTAACGCAGTGGCTCCTGGTTTTATTAAAACCGACATGGTAGAAGGTTTGGACGAAAAAGCCCTTTCGGCACAAATCCCAGCTAAACGTTTTGGCGAGCCCGAAGAAATTGCCGCGTTAGTAGGTTTCTTAGCTTCGCCCGAAGCAGGCTACATTAACGGCGAGGTAATCTCCATCAACGGTGGTTTGTACACCTAATAACCGCACAGAATACACTTACATGGGGATGACTAAGAAATAAATTAGTCATCCCTCTTTTTCTGAAATAATTAGTACTTTTGCAACACCCTTGTTAAACCAAAAGCTATAACAAGTATCTAACAAGGGTACAACCGATTATACATCGGGCAAAAAATGAAATCACAAAACTTGAAAAACATGAAAAAATGGATTTTATCGGCTGCATTCGTAGTTGCAGCAACCCTTTCTGCCTTTGCAAACAGCGCTGTAATAGCACAGCTTAAAGCAAATGCACCCGCCCAAATTGATTGCCAATTTGAACAACAAAAATTTTTAAAAGGCATGGCCAAACCTGTTGTTTCAAAAGGTGCGCTTACCTACACCAAAGACAACTTGAGCATGATGTACACCCAACCCGCAGGCGACTATTTGCATATTTCGCCCACCGAGTTTAGCATGCAAGTAAAAGGCAAAGTACGTAAACACAACATTAAGCCAGGTAGCCCTATGTTGGTATTAAAAAACACCCTTACGCTATGCATGGACGGTGATGTAGAGGCAGTTGCTACCGAAAACGGTGCTACCCTAACCTACGCCAACAACGGCAATCACCAATTTACCCTTACCAAAGAACTGAACAAAGGCGAAAAAGGGTATTCAAAAATTGTATTGGAATACAACCCAAAAACCTACGTGCTAAGTAGCATGACCATGGTAGAAGCCAACGGCAACTACACCGTTTACACCCTAACAAACCAAAAATAAGAACCTTTTACCACAATAGTTAATCGGGGGCTGAACTTGTCACAGCCTCCGATTATTTTTTTCACCCACAATCGGTAGCTGAGCTTGCGGTCCCTGAGCCTGTCGAAGGGTCGAAGCCCCCGATACAATTATTTTCCCCCTTTACAACGTTAAACACCCCTTTCAAATTGGTTTTTCCACGCATTTTCACTACCTTTGCTAACTTTATTACGTAAAACCATAAAACTCAATACAAAACTATGAGAAAGATTTTGTTTAGCATTGCATTGTTATGTAGCTTAACCGCATGGGCTGCACACAATCATGAACAACATTACGATCCTACCACTTCAACCATTGCCGTTACACATCCTAATCAAGAAGTATGTCCTGGTGATAAAACAGATTTAAAAACTACCAACCAAGGACAATTCTACGATTGGTATAAATATAATGAATCAACAGGATTATACGAATATTCTATTTCTATAGGCGGACAGACCTATGCAGATCGTCCTGTTGGCAAATATTTATGCGCCATAACAAAACAAATTACAGGCAATGACGTTAATTTACTTACTGGAGGAACCTTTAAATTTGATTGTAATGCAATTAGCATGAGTGGTGACGATGGTGTCTATGTTCAAGATGGCATAACCTACACTTTCAAAAATTTAAACTGTACTCCTAATGACAATACAC
>JAFOWX010000116.1 GCA_017391905.1 Paludibacteraceae bacterium
CAAACAGTTGGTCGTCTATCCCTTTTTCTTTTCTACCCGTAACAATTTGTTTTTTGGTTTCGGGCGATTTGCGGTAGTACTGTTGCATGGTTTTTTCTTTGAGCGAAACCATCAGCACGTTTTTACCGCTAATAATAGAAGTGTCTGCGTTTGCCATAATTTCGCCTAAACCCAAATTATCGGTGGTTTTACCGCTTTTAATGTCGGTAATACCCAATAATAATTTTTCGTAGGTGCTACGTTGGTAGTAGTCGGCTCTTTCTATGCGGTTTTCGTTTTTTTCGGCCAAAATACGTTTGGCTAACTCAACGGCAGGGTTATTCTTTTTGGAATAGTTGTTTTTGGTGGTAACTTGTACTTCTTGCAACATGTAATCGGTGGGAACCAATTTTACGTTCATGTGGCGGTTTACGTACTTGTTTAGGGAGTAGGTTTTTGTTTTGTAGCCCAAAAAGGTAAATTCAAGGCGGTCTGTTTCTTCGGCATTGATAGAGAAATTACCGTCCAAATCGGTTTCGTCGCCATACATGGTGTTGGCAATGCGAATGGATATAAAAGGAAGAGTCTCGCCTGTAATGGAGTCGGTAACTGTACCGGTAAAGGTATGTGCCCAAGTAGCGGTGCTACTTAGCAGGCATAAAAGTAAGACGATATAGGCTTTAATTGCTCTCAATGTATTCCTGTATTCAAAAACCGGTGCAAAAGTATTAAAAATTGGTTATCTAACCACATTTTAGTCTGGCAAAAGTACTTTGTATAACGTTTTTGTACCCAATGGGTTACAGATTTATTACATTTTAACCATAAAAAAAATCCAAGCCACAGCACGTATTCGTTTGCATATAGTAAAAGCCCAAATGGATGCGTTTTTTTACGCTTGGTGGCTACTTTTTGTATTTTTCTGTTCTTTTTATATCTTTGTAGTTTGTTTTAGACGATAAATTTAAGCAATTATGAAAAAAATATTGGTAAGAGTTATTCTTTTGTTTACTACCCTTGCAGTTAGCTTATCTGCTCATGCCGATTGGCGTTTTGGCTTGCACGCAAGTTACGATAATACCGGTGCTTCTGTGATGTATGGAGGCGAAAAAGGCGGAACACGCAACATCAGTGGTTTTTCTGTAGGCCCTGTGGTAGCCTACGAGTTTTTCGACTATCTTTCTGTACAAACCGGGGTGGACTTTTTAATGAACGGTTTTGCTACCTTAGATAAAAGCATGATTTTGGATGTGCCTTATGAGGTAGAAGACGTGCTACGTTTGTACTACTTGCAAGTGCCTTTGTATGCCGTGGGTCAGTTGCCTATACGTGGCGAAGAGGCTACCTTGTTGTTAGAGGTTGGTCCTAACTTTGCTTGCGGTGTGGGCGATGAAATTATTTCTACGCTTCATGCTTCGGGCATTACCCCCATAGAAGAAAGCCAAAGCAACGTGGCATTTGACAACGTGCTTTCTCGTTTTAATGTTTCCATGCACGTGGGCATTGGTGCCGAGTACATGGGTGCACGCCTAATGGTAGGCTATAACTTTGGTTTGTACAACTTGTCGCTTGTAGAAGACACCAAAATAAACAGTGGTGGTTTTACCGTTTCGGTTGGTTACATGTTTTAATACCTACTAATAAATCATGGAGTTTAGCCAACTGCAGTTAGAAGATGCATTGTTAGATGGGTTGCAAGCCATGAACTTTAGGGAAACCACTCCCGTTCAGGAGCAAACCATTCCCATTATTCTGCAAAAAAAAGATTTAATAGCTTGTGCGCAAACCGGAACCGGCAAAACGGCAGCCTATTTGTTGCCTATATTAAATGTATTGTGCCAGAACAAGCATCGCGAGGATAAAATAAATGCCCTTATCATGGTACCAACGCGCGAGTTGGCCTTGCAAATAGACCAACAGTTAGATGCGTTTGCTTACTTTTTGCCGGTAACATCCGTGGCGGTGTATGGCGGTGGTGATGGGGCTATCTTTAGCCAACAAGAAAAGGCCTTGCGTAGCGGGGTAGATGTGGTTATTGCCACTCCCGGTAGGCTTATTGCCATGCTCAACATGGGTAAGATAGACATGTCTTTTGTGCAATTTTTTGTATTGGACGAGGCAGATCGCATGCTTGAAATGGGTTTTGTGGACGATATTATGCGCATTGCTTCGTACCTGCCTCAGCAAAAGCAAACCTTGCTGTTTTCGGCCACCATGGCACCCAAAATAAGGGAATTGGCGCGCAAAACCTTGGTTAATCCCGTAGAGGTGCAATTGGCAACTTCCAAGCCTGCCGATAAAATAGACCAATCGGCTTATGTTTGTTACGAAACCCAAAAGTTGGCGTTGATACAGGATATTTTTGCCTCGCAATCGCTTACACGGGTTATTGTTTTTTCTTCGTCCAAACAAAAAGTAAAAGAAATATACCACACGTTTAAACGCATGAAACTGAAAGTGGCTGCCATGCACTCCGATTTGGAGCAGGCGCAGCGCGAGGAAGTGATGCGTAACTTTAAAAACGGTCATATCCATGTGTTGGTGGCTACCGATATTGTGGCGCGAGGCATTGATATTGAGGATATTCAGATGGTGATAAACTACGACGTGCCCCACGATGCCGAAGATTACGTGCACCGCATAGGCCGTACGGCGCGTGCCGGTGGCGAGGGTATTGCCATTACGTTTATTGCCGAAAAAGAACAAGGCAAATTTGGCCGTATAGAAAAACTTATTCAGAACGAGGTAAAAAAGGTGCCTTTGCCCGAGGCTTTGGGCGAGTCGCCGGTGTATAATCCCCAACAACGCAATAGAAACAATCGTTCCAAATTTACACGAAAAGGATTTAAAGGAAAACCTAAAAACAAAGGGGTTAAAAAACCATGAAAAAAATTGCAATCATAGGAGGTGGCGTAGCCGGGCTTTCGGCTGGTATTTATGCCTTAAAAAGTGGTTTTGCTTGCGATATTTACGAGCAACACATTTGCGCAGGGGGAGAGTGTACCAGCTGGAAACGCAAAGGGTATCACATAGACAACTGCGTGCACTGGCTTACAGGTACCAATCCGCAAAAAGAGGTGTATCAGGTTTGGAAAGAGCTACACGTGTTGGGCGATGATGTGGAAATAATCCAAAACAACTCTTTCTTGCATTTGGAGAGCAACGGCGAGAGTTTGGATTTGTGGCAAGATACCAGGCGTATGCGCAAGGATATGTTGGCGCTTTCGCCCGTGGATGCCGATGCCATAAACACGTTTGTGGACCAGGTGGAAACCTACATGCTCATGGATATGCCTGCGCTAAAACCTATAGAACAGCTATCCATTAAAGAGTTTTGGCGCTTGCTTAAAAAGTTGCGCCCCGTGGGTAAGGTTCATGGAAAATTATCCAAAATATCGTTGCAACAATATGCCAAACGCTTTAAACATCCTTTGCTGCAAAAAATGATGCTGGCGTACATGCCGGCTACGTACAATGTTTCGTCGTGGTTGTTTGTGTTGGGAACGTTTTGTAGTGGAAACGGTGCTTTGCCTCGTGGTGGATCAGAGGGTATAACCAACCGCATGGTAGATTTGTTTTTGTCGTTAGGGGGTACTATTCATACGCGCAAACGTGCCGTAAACCTTACGTTGGGCAAAAAACAGGTGGAGTCTGTGCAATTTAGCGATGGCAGCGTGGCTTATGCCGATTATTACATCATGGCGTGCGATACCTCGGTGGTATTCCAAAAATTACTGCCTGCCAAATACGTAGATAAATTCTTTGCCAAACATTATAGCGATAAAAAAGCACATCCTGTTTACAGCAGTTTTAATACCTACATAGCCGTAGATGCCGATACCTCGTTTTTAGGCGATACTACCTGGTTTGATTGCGAACCTTATTGGGCGGTAGGTAAAGTACAACAATCGGTGTTGCTTAAAAACTTTATTACCGAGCCTACTTTTGCGCCTGTTGGTAAAAACATTTTCCAAACCCTGTTGGTACAGTACGAAGACGATTTTAACCGCTGGGAAGATTTGTATTTGCATAACTTAGAGCAATACAAAGAGGCTAAACACAATTTGGCAAACTACGTGGTTAAACGTATCGAACAACAATATCCACAGTTGGCCGGTAAAATGGAAGTGGTAGAAACCGTTAGTCCCTACAGCTTTTACCGTTTTTGTGGAGCGTACAAAGGTTCATACATGAGCTTTATTTTAAGTCCATACGCACCTAAAAAAACAAGCAAAGGCAGGGTAAAAGGTTTGTCAAACTTGTACCTTTCCGGACAATGGTTGCAACCTCCCGGTGGACTTCCCAATGCGGCAGTTACCGGTCGTTTTACCATTCAACGTTTGTGTAAAGACTTGAAACGTCCGTTTAATGCGCAATAATTATTTTTCGTTTAAGCAGTTTACCATTTACCAGGATAAGTGTGCCATGAAAGTGGGCACAGATGGTGTGTTGTTGGGTGTGTTGGCGCAAGTGGAAACAGCGCAAAGTGTATTGGATATTGGTACAGGTACGGGGTTGGTGGCGCTTATGTTAGCGCAACGCAATCCAACTACGTGCATCGATGCCATAGAAATAGATGCAGATGCGGCTGCACAAGCCACTCAAAACGTGGCGCAAAGTCCGTGGAAACACATTAACGTACAGGCTGTTTCGCTACAAGATTATGCACCCAACAAGCAGTATAGCCTCATTGTTAGCAATCCCCCTTATTTTGTTAATTCGCTCAAAGCCCCACAGGCAGCACGCAATACAGCCAGACACACCGATACCCTTTCTTTTGCCGATTTGTTGGCAGGGGTAAACCGTTTGCTGTTGCCTTTGGGTACATTTTGGGTTATTTTACCACACGATGCCGAGGCTGCTTTTTGTACTTTGGCAGCACAACAAGCACTATACCCTTACCAAAAAGTACATGTTTTTCCGCGTGCAGACAAGCCTGCCAAACGCATTGTAATGGGTTTTGTAAGGGGAAAAACGTCTTGCGCAGAGCAAGACTTGGTAATAGAAAACGAGCAAAGACACAGCTATACGCCTGCCTTTGCTCAATTAACCGCTCCGTTTTATTTATAAGTGCTATTTATAAGGTAACTTCTTTTATACTGCCGTCTTGGTGGTAGTACAAATACCCTTTAATGTATTTCCATTGGTTCATGTCGCACAAACTTTGCATGTAGCGGTGCATCTGTGTGTGGTGATTGTTGTTTTCTTTCCCAAATTTATAATCTACCACCACTATCTGGTTGTCTTTTACCAAAAGACGGTCTGGACGGTATTTGCCGGTTTGGTTCTGTTGCGTATAGCTGGTGATGATGCTACGTTCGTTCCACACCGTTGGGTACGTGCCGTCAAACCACGTTTTAGTACCCGGATGCGATAGTAATTTGGTCATTTCTGCTTGTGCCCAGCTTTTTTCGTTAGGCAATATAATGCCCATGCGACAGGCCTTTTCTATGGCTTTGTCCAAATCGGTTGCCTGCACAATGTATTGCAAAATTTGGTGCAGTACGTTACCAATGCGTTGGTTTTCTGATGTTTCGGAAGTATCGTACTGCGTAAAGGTGTGCGAAAAGTAGGGCAGGGTGGTTTGGCATGGTGCGGCATCCTCTTGTTTTGCTTTGGCTTTTTGCAACGTGCCTACCGTGGCCACAGTGCCGTATTCTGTTTCTTCCCAGTTATCTATCCAATCTTTGTTATCGCTTATTAGTTTCCATAATACGTGCGACCCTTGGCTTATTTCGGTAAACGAGGTGCTTTGTTCGGCTATGACAAACAAACCGTTGCGCGGACGCGTAAAGGCTACGTACCACGTGTTGATAAAGTCAAAAGCTTGGTACAGCATCTCGGCGTTGTAGGCTTCTGCAAAGTAGGAGTTGGCCAACGTTTTGTTGCTTTGTACCGGTACTACCGGTAGCTGGTTATACGGAGTATTTTGGGTGGAACACCACAAAATAGGTTGGTGTGCCGGGGTTGATTTCCATATTCTTTGCGAGGCAAAAGGCATAATCACAATGGGGTATGCCAACCCTTTAGACTTGTGGATGGTGGTAATTTGCACCGCATCTATTTGGTCGTTTCCGGGTAATTTTTTGTCTTTGCCGCTTCTGTCCCACCAATCTAAAAACGAACGGATGTCCGGAGTGTTCTTTAAACTATATTGGTGTGTCAGGTCTTGAAAGGCCTGCAGGTAAACCGAATTTTCGGCATGATCGTTTAGGTGCAAAATCTGAATGATTTGTTCCACTGCCTCAAACAAGGGTAATTGCATGGCTTGGGTTAGTTCTGTCAATTCGTTTTCTTCCAAAGCACGCAGTATTTGTATTTTAAATTGGTCAACTTCGGGCTGAAACGAACAAGAAATGCGCAAAATAGCAATGAGCAACCTAATGGCTGGCGACTGGGTAAGCAGCAACGACTCGGACGAAACAATGGGTATGCCTGCTTCTAACAAACATTGGGCTATTTGAATGCCGTGTGTGTTGGTGTCCACCAAAATGGCCATGTCTTTGTAGCTGTAGCCTTGCTCTTTGCTTTTTTCTATGGCACGAAAAATTTCTTGGTGCAAAAGATTGGCTTTGGTTTCGGCACTTTCTTTGCCGTAATTAAGCCACGTTACTTGTATTAAGCCTTGGTCTTTATCTTTTTTGGGGGCAATTTTTTGCGAAACATCTTGGTAGGCTTGTTGCAACAACTCGCCACCTGTTAAGTGGGCAAACAGCTTGGGCAAGGCGCTGAAAAAATGGGTGTTAAACGTAACAATTTTTCCGTCGCTACGCCAATTGGTATCCAATTCGTTGCTGTTTTCGTACACATCTGCTTTGTTTGGGAAGTATTCTTTGATGTATGCCAAAATGCGCCAATCGGAATTTCGCCACCTATAAATACTTTGTTTTATGTCGCCTACCACCAAATTGCGGTGGTTGTTACTCATGCTTTCGCTAATAAGGGGCATAAAGTTGCTCCACTGCATCAGCGAGGTGTCCTGAAATTCGTCCAACATGTAGTGGTGAATGGCGTACCCCATTTTTTCGTAAATAAAAGGTGCGTCGCATTGGTTTATCATGTCGTGCAAAAAGCCGTTTACTTGCGAAAGCAATACCATGTTGTTATCCAATAGGTATTGTTGGATAAAACGGTCTAATTCCAACATAACCGGAATAAAATCCAATTGTTTTAGTACGGCTACTGCCGAATGGTAGGTAGCATACTGGGTATCAATGTATTCGGTTAAGTCTTTTATGGCCGCCGAAAATCCTTTTTGCTCCAATTGGTAAAAGGCTTGTGGATTGGCTTTTTTGTAGGTGGCTTTGAATACCTTTTCGGGTGTTTGTGCCAAATTGGTAAAGGTTGCCGTAAAATCCGGCCATTTGGTAGTGCTCACCTTGGTGTTGCACTGGTTCATTACCTTGTTGCTGCTGTCGTTTTCGTAGTCTAAATGCAGGCTGTCCCAAATGTCTTTTACCGCTTGGTTGCGTTGCCAAATGCCTGCCAATATAGTTGTGTTTTGCGTGGTGAGCTCTTTTTTTAACTGCCCAATTTTTTCCAATAATTGTGTGGTACCGTGCAGTTGTTTGATGGATTCTGACACGTCTTCTTTAAACAGTTGATGTGCCAAGTTGGTAATTGATTTTCTAAACTGCCAGTCTTCGTTTTTTGCTACTTTTTCTAAGGTAGTTTCCAATAGCCATTGGTACAAGTGTTGGTATTCTTCTTTCTCCAACGATAAAAGCAAATCATCTACGGCATGTTCTACCACCTCTTTTTGGTCTAATACCAAGGTGTAACCGCCGTACAGCCCCAATTCTCGCACAAAAGAACGCATAATTTGTTGGTAAAAACCATCAATGGTAGATACGTTAAAGTACGAGTAATTGTGTAACAATTCTGCCAGTTTTTTGGTGGCGTCTGTGTTGGAGTAGTTGGCCTGATTTTCGTTAGGATCGGCTTGGTTGTTGGCAATTTTATACAGCGCTTCCACAATACGCTCTTTCATTTCTTCGGTTGCTTTGTTGGTAAACGTAACCGCTAAAATGTGTTTGTGGTGCTTTTTTTTAAGCAACTTGAGGTAATTTTGTGTCAGTGCGGTGGTTTTGCCCGAACCTGCCGATGCTTTGTATATGGTTAGTGGCATGTTATCCCCCTTTTACTTGATGTCCTTTGCTTTTTAGCAGGGTACGTACTTTTTCGCGTACGTCGCCTTGTATTAAAATTTCGCCACCTCGTGCCGAACCACCAACGCCCAAATGCACTTTTAGCTCTTTGGCAAGGTCTTTTAGTTGGTTGTCTGTGCCTACAAAGCCGGTTATAATGGTGGCGGGCTTGCCGCCACGGCGTTGAAATTGTAAACACAACTGTTGTTTAGTGGCTTGGGTGGGTTGCGCTGCTTGCGCTTCCACCTCGTTTTTTTCTTCTTGGGGTGCTTCTTGATACAATGCACCTAATGCGTCTTTCCAATCCATGACCTCAAAGATAATACAAACCGAGCGCAATGACAAAAAAACGCAGTTTTTTTAGGCAATATTTTATAAGATAAAGCATGCTTGCATGTAATTATCTTATAAAATATTGACGTAAAAGCAAACGCAGTTTGCGGTCATTGCCGAGGCGCAGTTTATCTTCACGAAACACGAAGTGTTGAGTAAAGATAATAAACTTGTCATTGCCGAGGTGCAGTTTATCTTCATGAAACACGAAGTGTTGAGTAAAGATAATAAACTTGTCTTTACGCTCGCTATGCGCAAAAAGCTATTAACCGCTCTTCGCGACGTCTTTTCATATAACCGCCTCACCAGAGCGTAGCGATATTGTATCGGCGATTCAATGCTCAGACAGACGCTCCCGGTCGGGATTTGTACATACAAAAACTACAAAATGTGAACTCGCTCTGCTCAAACAGCACATTTTGCTTCACGTTTTTGCACATAAAAATCTATTTCCGCCCTCCGCGAATTGTCTTCGCATTAAATCGCCTTACCGCATTACCAAATCACCAACTCACCAAATCACCGATAAATCCAGCCGTTATAATTAAAAAAATCACTATATTTGTAGCTTGTAATATTTACATCATGAAAGTTATTTGCATAGGCTGGAATTATCCGGCACACAACAGCGAAATGCAGGCAGAAGCTCCTAAGCAACCTACGGTATTTTGCAAACCGGATTCGGCATTATTAAAACAAAATAAACCCTTTTACGTTCCCGATTTTATGGGACGCATCGATTACGAGTTAGAAGTGGTAATTCGTATTAACCGTTTGGGCAAAGGCATTGCCGAAAAATTTGCTTCGCGATACTTTGCCGAAGTGGGATTGGGCATTGATTTTACGGCGCGTCAAATGCAAGACGAGGCACGAAAAAACGGCCAGCCGTGGGATTTGTGCAAAGGGTTTGATAATTCGGCTGCCATAAGCGAATTTTACCCCATCGAACAATTTGGCAGTATCGATAATTTGCATTTCCGATTAGATATAAACGGTGTTACGGTACAAGAAGGATGTACCGCCAATATGCTGTTTCCCCCCAATCAGCTTATTGCCTACATCAGCCAATACTATACGTTAAAAATTGGCGATTTGTTGTTTACGGGTACGCCGCAGGGGGTAGGGCAAGTGCATCCGGGCGACCGTTTGCAAGCTTATTTGGAGAATCAGTTACTCATGGATTTTGAAATTAAATGAAACGAATATACTTTTTACTACTCACGTTGCTATGGGCTTGTGCAGGTGTTTATGCTGCCGATAAACTGTTTACTTATGCCGAAAACTCGGTATTACAGCATGGCAAATGGGTAAAAATTAGCGTAGAACAAACCGGTGTACACAAGCTAACGTACCAAGATCTTGTTAACATGGGATTTGACAACCCTGCCAATATCAGGGTGTATGGTTATGGCGGTGCTATGTTGGCCGAACATTTTACAAAAGCCAACCGTTTGTACGACGATTTGCCGGAGGTTTCCATCTACATGGAAAAGGGAGCTGACGGCGTTTTTGGTGCGGACGATTACATTCTTTTTTACGCGCAAGGCCCTGTAAAAGTGGAATATAACAAGTCTAATCGTTCGTTTCAACACAAAATAAATCCGTACAGTACCAAAGGCTACTATTTCTTAACCACCCAAGAGGGACAAGCCAAACCAATTGCCGTGCAACCCCAGGAAGAGGGCAGGGATACGGTAAAGGTAAACACCTCTTACAACTACTATTACCACGAAGAAGAGTTGGTTAATTTGTTAAAGTCGGGTAGGGAATGGTATGGTCATAAATTTACCAGTGCCGCTCCGCAACGCACTTTTACGTTTAATGTATCCCACATTGCCTCGAAAAACCTGTTTTTAAACGTTTCCACCGTAGGACAAGGCGAGGGTATGCACAAGATAGTGGTAAATTTGGGTCAAAAAGACTACAACATCATGATGTTTGGGTCTTCCAATACCTACGTGGCGGGTGTAAAAGGAAACATTAAGTATCAAATTCCCTACAGCGGTGCTTCGCCTATTCAAGTAAGCTGTACCTATCAGCCACCGTTTAGCAGCAGCAACGCCTATTTGGATTTTATAGGCATTAGTGTGTATCAGTATTTGCGTACCGACAATGCTGAAACCCCTGTTTTCTATCCCGATTTATACGCAACCAATACCGTAGCTTTGTACCAACTTTACAACCAACGTCCGTCTGTTCAGGTATGGGATATTACAGACCCGGTTAATGTCAACGCCATGCCCACCTCGCAGCAAGGCGATACGTTGCAGTTTGTGGCAGCGCACCTGGCAGCCCGTCATTTTATGGCGGTACAAACCACTGCTTATTTCCCCACACCACAATTTGTGGCCAACGTGCCCAATCAAAACTTGCACGCCATGGGGCATACAGACATGGTTATTATTGCTCCGGACGAATACGTGGAACCAGCCGAAAAATTGGCGCAACACCACCGTAGCTACGACGGCATGACCGTTCAAGTAGTTACGCCTCAAACCATTTACAACGAGTTTTCGTCGGGAACACCGGATGTTACTGCTTATCGTTGGTTGATGAAAATGCTGTACGACAGGGCAGATAACCCGCAAAATGCTCCCAAACATTTGTTGTTTATGGGGGTGGCTTACTACGATAACCGAGGCTTGAAGCATCCGGTTCCCAATATGTTGAGCTACCAATCGCAAGAGTCGTTAAACGAAACCGCTTCGTACGTAACAGACGATTATTACGGCTTGTTAGAAGACGGCGAAGGCAACCTGGTACAAGCAGGAACATTGGAAATTGGGGTGGGGCGATTCCCTGTTTCTACCCAACAAGAGGCGTACAATTGCGTGGATAAAACCATTCGTTACGTAACCCAATCGGCGTATGGCGATTGGCGCAATACCTTTGCTTTTTTGGCCGACGACGAAGACGCCAATTTGCACATGAAACAGGCCAATGCTTTGGCAGATACCCTGAGAAGTTTAAATGCTTCGTTCGAAATAAAAAAAATATGGCTGGATGCTTACCCCATGGAGCAACAAGCATCCGGTTCTTACTATCCCATGGCGCGCGATGCCATTTTGCGTAGCTTGCAAGAAGGGGTGTTGGTGTTTACTTACGTGGGACACGGTGGCCCTAATCACCTTACCTCAGAACGTACCATTGGTATGTCTGACATTACCTATATGGTAAACAACAATTTGGCGTTGTGGATTACGGCTACTTGCGATTTTAGCCGATACGATAGCTACGAGAAATCTGCAGGTGTTGAGGTTATCCTTAATCCACGCGGCGGTGCAGTGGCTTCGTTTACTACCACACGTGTGGTTTATTCAACCAATAACAACAACTTGGCGCAAGCCTTGTACCACGAGTTGATTCCTGCCGAGGGAGCTCCCAAACCTACGTTGGGCGAGGTGTCTCGTTTGGCAAAAAAACGCTTGCAAAACGACGTAAACAAGCTAAACTTTAGCTTGCTTGGCGACCCCGCCATTACCTTGCATTATCCACAGCAAAAGGTGGTTACGGATAGCATTAACGGCCAAAATTCCAAAGATGCCACTATGCCGGCGTTGGGGTTGATTACTGTAAAGGCTTCTGTAAGAGATATGGACAACAATGTGGACGAAACCTTTCAGGGGGTGGCGCACGTGGTGTTGTACGACAAGGAAGAAATGCTAAAAACATTGTCGGGCAAAGGCAATGCCCCGTTTGAGTACACCAACTATACCAACGTGCTGTTTAACGGCAATGTAAATGTGGTGGACGGACGCATGGAATTTACGTTTATGATTCCCAAAGACATCAATTACGCCATAGGCAATGGCCGATTGGTGTACTACTTAACAGAAGCCGAGCAAACGGCCGATGCCCACGGACACAACCACGAATTTAACATAGGTGGAACGGCATCGGATATAAATCCCGAACAAAAAGGACCTGTTATTCGTCCTTACTTAAATACGCCAAACTTTGTAAACGGACAAAAAGTAAACAGCAAACCGGTGTTGTATGCACACATGTACGATGAGTACGGTATCAATACCGTGGGTTCGGGCATTGGGCATGACATCACCTTGCGTTTAAGCAGCAACCCCAAGGAAACCATCAAATTAAACGGTTATTACGAGGCTTCGTTGGGCGATTACCGCAGTGGGGTGTTGAGGTATCCGTTAAACGAATTGCCGGAGGGACATTATATCATGGAGCTAAAAGCATGGAACTTGCAAAATATTTCCACCACGGCAGTATTGGATTTTGTGGTAGAAAAGGAATTAAAACCAAGCATTGAATCGTTCTCCATATATCCTAATCCAATAAAAGACGTCGCCACGCTGTCTGTGCAATACGACAGACCTGCCGATGTAGGCGAAATTACTTTCTTTGTGTACGATTTAGCAGGGTGTTTGTATTGGCAAAGCAACGAAGTGTTGCTTACCCCGGATGGGCATTTTACCACACAATTTGCTGTAAATGGTACCGATGGTATTCCATTAAATCCGGGACTTTACTTGGCCGTGGTGCGTATAACCACCTCTGAGGGCGTTTCGTCGCAAAGTACTAAAAAGATTGTGGTGGTAGCACAATAAAATACACAAAAAATCGTTATTTTTGTAGCCATTTTGTTCAAAACTCCAAAGTAGTGGATTTTGAGCTATGTAAAATAGTTTAGAACTTTTAATAAAAAGGAAATTTTGTTTTTATGAGAAAAAATATTCTTGTATGCTTGGCATTGGCTTTATTATGCCCTTTTAGCGTTTTTGCGCAAGACGAAGCAGACGTAACTCAGTTTACGCCCATTACCACCGGTGTTAGTTTCTTGTCTGTAGCTCCGGATGCGCGTGGTGGTGGTATTGGTGACGGTGGTGGTGCTTCTACCCCCGACGGTGATTCGCAATACTGGAACCCTGCTAAATACGCATTTATTGACGGTATTGGTGGTGCTAACGTATCGTACGTACCTTGGTTGCGTAAAATTGCGCCCGATATCGACTTGGTGTCTGCTTCGGGATACTACAAAATTCAAGACGTACAAACCGTAGCGGCTTCGTTCCGTTTCTTCTCTATTGGTAATGTGCTTATTAAAGAAGGACAAGACGATCCGGAAATAAACGTAAAACCATACGACTTGGCAGTTGACGTATCGTATTCGCGTATTTTGGCTCAAAACTTCTCTATGGGTGTAGCTTTGCGCTTTATTTGGTCTGACTTGACCGGTGGTTACAACGCTGTAGAAAACGGTTACATTGAACCCGGTTGGTCTATTGCAGCCGATATTTCTGGTTACTACGGTCAAAAAGTAGATTTTGCTTGGGGAACCGGTTTTGGTGGTTTTGGTTTCAACATCTCTAACATTGGTAAAAAAGTAGAATACGGCGATTATCGTAGTGCTGCATTCTTGCCTACCAACTTGCGTTTGGGTGGTCGTTTTACCATGCCTATTGATAAATACAACCACATTACCGCTACTTTGGATATCAACAAATTGTTGGTTCCTGCTCGTCCTGTTAAAGGAGCAGACGAAACCAACGAATCGTATAATGCACGTTTGGATGAATACTACAAAATGGACCCCATTACCGGTATGGGTCGTTCGTTTGTGGATATGGCAGACGGATCTGAATACAGCTTTAGCGCACACTTTAAACGCTTAACCTGGGCTGCCGGTCTTGAATACGACTACAACGAACAATTCTTTGGTCGTGTTGGTTTGTTCTACGAAGACCCTTCTGTAGGTGGTCGTCAATATGCTACCTTTGGTGCCGGCTTTAAACTAAACGTATTCTCGTTAGACGTTGCTTACGTACTTTCTATTGCTAAAAATAACCCGCTTGACCAAACCTTGCGCTTTACCCTTGGCTTTAACATGGGTGGCATGAAAGAGTTAATTGGTTTTAGCAAAGACGATAAGAAAAACTAATCATGAAAATTCGCGTTGGCTTTGGATATGATGTGCACAATTTAGTGCCTAACCGTGAATTGTGGTTGGGTGGCTTGCAAATTCCGCATGAGATGGGGTTGCAGGGTCATTCTGATGCCGATGTGTTGATACACGCTATTTGCGATGCATTATTAGGTGCCGCGCACTTGCGTGATATTGGTTATCATTTTCCCGATACAGCGGGCGAATTTAAAAACATTGATAGCAAAATTTTGCTAAAGGATACGGTGGCGTTGGTGCGTCAAAAGGGCTACGAAATTGGCAATATAGATGCTACTATTTGTGCCGAACGTCCTAAATTAAAAGATTACATAGAGCCTATGCAAGACTGTTTGGCGGGTGTTATGGGTATTGATAGCGAGGATGTGTCTATCAAGGCTACTACAACCGAAAAGTTAGGCTTTGTAGGCCGAAAAGAGGGCATTGCAGCTTACGCTACGGTATTGATACAAAAACTACCTTAAACCTAATAATCTTTTCAACTTTTAAATCTCGGGGGCTGAGCATGTCGAATCTTTGTGCAAGCCGAGTGCAGAGTCAAACTTGTTTGAACTTTGCCGAGGCGTAGCCAAAGAAATGAAAGCCCCCGAGATTTTTTTTGTTTTGTTCAACCCGCTATGCGGGTTGTGATGTGTGGGCGCTCGATTTACAGGCCTTTTCGGTGCTTTACACCTCAAAGACCTGCCTACAACAAGGTTTAACCCCTACGGGGTAGACTACCCGCATAGCGGGTTTCTACATGAATAATAGGCAGGTCTTGCGTAGCAAGGCCTGTACACAAAAAAAGCACCCCGCAGGGTGCTTTTTTGTTGTTTAAAAAACCTTTTATTTTGCTTGTTCTAATTGCAAAGTCTTAGTAGGCTGATCACACACTTCAGAAGGACCAAAGTATTGGATAGGACCGGGATAAACGTAAGCAGTTTCTTTAGCCCAAGTAGCACGGTTTTCTACCAATTTTTTGAAAGGAGCACCGTCCAATTCAACCAACGCTTTGCGGATAACTGGTTTCATTTCGCCGTGACGACGTTCCATGTTCATCATCATGGTAACAGGAACACCACCGGCAATCCATTCTTCTGCGGGAGCTGTGGTATTGCGGATAAGCGACATGTAACCGGTTTTGCCAGCGCCAATCAATTTAGCAGCGTTGAAACCTAACGAGTAGCAGTAATCTGCGTCAAAGTTAGAAGGAGCAGCGCAACGGCCTTCGTAACCAAAGAAGTGGCCCAAACCGGCAAATTTACCTACAAATTTACCTTCGGCTTTCATAGCAGCCAAGCGGGTTTTAACCATTTCAATCAACAATTTTTCGGTTTCAATCAACGATACTTGTACGTTACCGTGTGGGTCACGATCCAAGGTTAATTGTTTAGCAATAGCTTCTGGAAGAGATGCATATACAGCAGCGCTGGTAGCGGTTAGACCTTGAAGCGCTTTTTGTACGTCGCTTTCGTGAGCCAACAAATCGTTCAACTCTGCAATCAACACTTTCATTTCTGGAATGAACTCAATCAAACCTTCTGGAATCAAGATAACACCAAAGTTGTTACCTTCTGCAGCGCGAGCAGCTACGGTTTCTGCAATGTTGTTAACAATGTCACCCAAAGTCATTTGTTTTGCTTCTACTTCTTCAGAAACAATACAAATGTTAGGTTGGGTTTGCAAACCGCATTCCAATGCAATGTGAGAAGCAGAACGACCCATCAATTTAATAAAGTGCCAGTATTTTTTAGCTGAGTTAGCGTCACGCATAATGTTGCCGATAACTTCAGAATATACTTTACAAGCGGTGTCGAAACCAAATGAGGTTTCAATCATGTTGTTTTTAAGGTCACCGTCAATAGTTTTAGGACAGCCAATTACTTGGATGCCGGTATTTTTTTGCAAGTAGTATTCTGCCAATACGCAAGCGTTGGTATTAGAGTCGTCGCCACCAATAATAACCAAAGCGTTGATACCTAATTGGTTGCAAATTTCAATACCTTTGTCAAATTGAGCAGTTTCTTCCAATTTGGTACGACCTGAACCAATGATGTCAAAACCACCGGTGTTGCGGTATTCGTCCACGATTTCGGCAGTTAATTCCATGTATTTGTGGTCAATCAAACCGCTGGGGCCGCCTAAGAAACCGTATAGTTTACTGTCTGCGTTAAGTGATTTTAAACCGTCAAACAAACCAGAAATAACGTTGTGTCCGCCAGGAGCTTGACCACCCGACAAAATAACACCTACGTTGATAGCAGGAAGTTCTGTTGCAACACCGTCTTCGAAGGTAATAACAGGCATACCATAGGTGTTAGGAAACAAGTTTTTAATGGCTTCTTGGTCTGCTACTGATTGAGTAGCTTCGCCTTCTTTCACAGCAACTGCACCTCTTAATGCTTTAGGCAATTTAGGTTGATACGCAGCTCTGGCAATTTGCAATGCACTTTTAGTCATATTCATAAAATTAAATAAGTAATCAAAATTTCGACCACAAATTTACAAACTATTACCGAAAATATCAAATAGTAGGCTATCTTTGTATGTTCTTATTTACGAATCATGGAAAACATTCAAGAGGCTATTAAACAACGTGTTTTGGTATTAGACGGTGCCATGGGAACCATGTTGCAACGTTTATCGGGTTTGGAATACGAAAAAGTGGAAAAGATACACCAACTATACATAGAAGCTGGTGCCGATATTATATCAACACATACCTTTGTGGCTAACCAAGGAACGCCCCAAACCATTACAGAACAAAATACCCTTTACGGAAAGTTGGCGCGTCAGGTAGCCAATGCCGCAACCAAAAAAGTATTCGTGGCAGGCTCTATTGGGCCTACCAACAAAACCTTAACCATGTCTAACAAAGGCGAGTTTGAGGAACTTTTTCAAAACTACTGCACGCAAATAACCGCGTTAAGTAGCTATGTGGATGTGCTTTTGTTCGAAACTTTTTTTGATACGCTAAACCTAAAAGCCGCGCTGTTGGCAGCGCAAATCGCAGCTCCTTCCATACCGGTAATGGTTTCGGTTACGCTCGAAAAAAGTGGCCGTTTGCTTAGCGGTCAAACCTTAGAGGCCCTGGTGGCAACGGTAGAGCCTTTTAAACCTTTATCCATAGGACTTAACTGTTCGTTTGGTGCTACCGATATGTTGCCATACTTGCAAAATTTGTCGGCGCTTACCTCGTGTTACGTGAGTGTGCATCCCAACGCAGGGTTGCCTAACGAGTTAGGTGAGTACAACGAAACGTCACAATCCATGGCACAAGCCATGCAACCATACTTTAGCCAACAATTGGTAAACATTGTAGGTGGATGCTGTGGTACAACGCCGCAACACATTGCCTTGATTGCGGAGATGGCAACACAAACTTCTCCTCGCATACCGGCTCTGCCCAAACAAGAAGGATACTTAACTGGTTTGGAAACCTTGTGTTTAGACCGTCAATTTGTAAACGTGGGCGAACGTACCAACGTGGCTGGCTCTAAAAAGTTTGCCCGTCTTATAGCCGAAGAAAAATACGACGAAGCGCTAACCATAGCCCGTAAACAAGTAGAGGGTGGGGCGCAAATCATCGATGTGTGCATGGACGATGCCATGTTGGACGCCTCGGCCCAAATGGCTCATTTCTTGTTTCTGATGGGCAACGAACCCACCATTGCGCGCGTGCCGGTAATGATAGACTCATCGCGTTGGGAAGTGTTGCAACAAGGTTTGCAATATGTACAAGGCAAGGCCATTGTCAATTCCATTTCGCTCAAAGAGGGCGAAGAAGTGTTTTTAGAGCGTGCTTCGTACATCCAAAAAATGGGTGCGGCTGTGGTGGTTATGGCTTTTGACGAAGAAGGACAAGCCACTACCTATGCCAAGCGTACCGCCGTATGCCATAGAGCCTATAAGCTACTAACCGAAAAATTACATTTTCCGCCCCAAGACATTGTGTTCGACCCCAACGTGCTTACCATTGCAACAGGTATGCCCGAACACAATACCTACGCCGTAGATTTTATCGAAACCGTAAAATACATTAAACAAAACCTACCCTATGCTAAAGTAAGTGGAGGTATCAGTAACCTATCTTTTGCCTTTAGAGGCAATAACGTGGTGCGTGAGGCCATGCATTCGGTCTTTTTGTACCACGCCATTAAAGCAGGGTTGGATATGGCTATTGTGAATCCTGCCCAATTGCAAATTTACAGCCAAATAGAACCCACCTTATTAGAAAAGGTAGAGGCGGTAATTTTAAATACACATCCCGAAGCTACCGAGCAGCTTATTGCCCACGCCCGTACTTTGCAAGATACTAAGGCAACTGCCCAAACAGAACAAATAGATGCGTGGCGCAATACATTGGTGCAAGAAAGGTTGATGTATGCGCTTATGCACGGCGTTACAGAATACCTTGAAAGCGATGTAAACGAAGCGCTACAAAACAACAGCCCCATTGATGTGATAGAACGCATGTTGATGAAAGGCATGACACAAGTAGGCGAGCTATTTGGCGAGGGCAAAATGTTCCTGCCCCAAGTGGTAAAAACCGCCCAAGTAATGAAAATGGCGGTTAGCTACATAGAGCCATTGTTGCAACAAGAAGCGCAAAGCCTTTCTTCTCGTCCAAAAGTGTTGTTGGCTACGGTAAAAGGCGATGTGCACGATATTGGTAAAAACATTGTGGGCGTGGTAATGGCTTGCAACGGTTACGAGGTAATCGATTTGGGCGTAATGGTTCCCAAAGAAACCATTGTGCGCACCGCCGTGGAGCAACAAGTGTGTGCCATTTGCCTAAGCGGACTCATTACACCTTCTTTGCACGAAATGGCTCAGGTTGCCACCGCATTGGAACAAGTAGGCAGTAATATTCCGCTTATAGTAGGGGGAGCAACCACCTCGTTGGCACATACTGCCCTAAAATTAGATCCGTTGTATAATGCTCCTGTGCTACATTCCAAAGATGCTTCACATAACGTAGCCTTGGTAAACCAACTGTTGGCGCAAGAGGATGCTGCTGCTAAATTTAAACAAGAATATGCGCAAATAAGGGATCAGTACCAACAAAAACAGGCCCCTCAAACGCATAAAAAAGTAGAAATAGATTGGGACAACGAACCCATTTTTGTGCCTACAGCCTTGGGCGCTTGGCGAGCCGATGATGCCTTGCCTTTGCAAGAAGTGGCCGCTTACATTAACTGGAAGGCATACGCGCAAGCCTGGAAAATGAAGTTTGATCAGTCAGAACAACTCATAGCCGAAGCTAAAAAGTACCTGTTTGACCAGCCTAATCGTTGGCAAATACGCGCAAGGGTAGGTATATTTCCTGCCGTTTCTACGGGCGAGGCCTTGCAAATAGGGCCAACGCTATTCCCCATGGAGCGAGTGAATGGTTGTTCGCTAACCGATTTTGTTTCGCCCCATGGCGATTATGTGGGTGCTTTTGCTATTACGGTAGATGTGGTAGAGTGGATAAAACAGCTGCAAGACGCGAACCAAACGTACCCAGCTATGGTGGTACAACTATTGGCCGATAGGTTGGTAGAGGCCTGCTCGCAATACCTGTTTGAATCCATGCAAAACCAGTGGTGGGGCTTTGACGGCGGTATCCGCCCAGCCGTGGGCTATTCGTGCCTGCCCAATCACGGCTTAAAACAACCCTTGTTTCATTTGTTAGATGCCCAAGATTTAGGCATTACCCTTACCGAAAATGGCGCTATGTTGCCTCAGGCTTCGGTTTGCGGATTTTACATAACCAACAAACACGCTAAATATTTTTAACCATGATAAACATTGCCCAAAAATTACGTACAGCCCAGCAACCCTTGTTTACTTTTGAGGTGCTTCCGCCGCTTAAAGGCAAGGGCATCGAAGCCATTTATGCGGCCATAGACCCTTTATTGGAGTTTAACCCTTCGTACATAAACATTACCTACCACGCTGCCGATGTGCAATACAAAACCAAAGAAGACGGTACCATAGAAAAACGTATAGTGCGCAAGCGTCCAGGCACAGTGGCTACGGCGGCTGCTATTCATTATAAATACGGTATAGAGGTGGTGCCTCACCTTATATGCAGTGGGCTTAACCAAGAAGAAATAGAAAATATCCTAATAGACTTGCACTTTTTGGATATTCACAACTTGTTTGTGTTGCGTGGCGATGCGCAAAAAGGTTCGCGCGTGTTTATTCCTAAAGAAAACGGACACGCTCATACTACCCAGCTTATGGAGCAAATTAACCGCATGAATAAGGGAGTGTATTTGGACGAATCCCTCAAAAATCCAGCACCCACGCAATTTTCTATGGGGGTAGCTTGCTATCCCGAAAAGCACATAGAGGCGCCTAATATGGAAACCGACATTCAATTTTTAAAAGAAAAAGTAAGGTTAGGGGCAGAATACGCGGTAACGCAGCTGTTTTTTGATAACCAAAAGTACTTTGATTTTGTAAAAGCTTGTCGCGCCGAGGGCATTAACATTCCCATTGTGCCTGGCTTAAAACCCATTTCGGGCTTAAACGACCTTAACCTGTTGCCTCAAACCTTTAACATTGATATTCCCAAAGAGTTGGTGAGCGAAGTAAAAAAATGCACCACCAACGAGAAAGCCCGTCAGGTTGGGGTAGAGTGGACCATTGAGCAATGCAAGGGTTTAAAAGCCTTTGGTATTCCCTCGCTACACTTCTACACCTTAGGCAAATCCGACAACATCCGCCAAATATGTAAGGCGGTGTACTAAGCAAAACACCAGGGACTTTGACAAGCTCAGTTCCTGGTGTTTTTTTTATTATTCGTATTGTACCCCTACAGCCTCTTTAGCAATTCTTTGCCCAATTGGTCTAATTGGGGGTCGCGCGCACCCATAATTAAAAAGGTGGTGTTATCTTCGGCCAAAATAAGCATTTCGGCAATAGCCCCCTGCTTGTTACCTACAAAAACGGCCTGTTTGCCTTCGCGAATAATAGCGGTACTTACCACGGTAGGCGAAATATTTTTATCTACCGTACCGCCTGCGTAATATACGTCGCCAATTAAAAAGTAGTCGTTGGGTCTAAGTACTTTGGCTACCTCTTGCGAAAGTTCTGCATGCATAAACCTAAGTGGCCCAAACCCGTGGGGTTGGAAGTACGCAACCACCTTAGGACTTACCAATTGGCAAGCCGCAATGGCAGCAGCCACCTCTTGCGGATTGTGTGCAAAATCGTCAATAACAAATTGTTTGCGTGTTTCTTTTGTTCCTACTAATTGCGTACGTCTGTAAATGCCCTTAAAGGTAGCTAACGCCTTGATAATAACCGATTTTTCTACACCCACCTGCGTGCAAATGGCAAATGCAGCCAAGGCATTTTCCATGTTGTGTTGCCCCATAACAGGTATTTTGCAGCTGCTTCCGTTTATTTTAAACGAAATAGAAAACCCACTTTGTTTAAACGAGCTGCCTTTTATGCCTACCTTGCTTCCTTTGGCCGAAAAATCCCATTCGCTATTGGCCGAAAGTTGTGCAGATAGCTCATTATCAGCATTTACCACAAAAGCGCCTTTGGTGTTTTGTTTAAACGTGCCAAACAATTCCATTAGCTCGTCCGCTTCTTTGTGGTCGCGTTCTACGTTAAGTACCACCGCAATCTCGGGGTGATAGCCCACAATAGAGCCGTCTGATTCGTCCGCCTCAATAACTAACCATTCGCCTTGGCCTTTATAAGCGTTGCCTGGTAGGCCTTGTTCTTGTAGCTCGGTAAGGCCTGCACCCGTTATTAAAGAGGGTTGTAAACCAGCTTGTTGCAAAATATGGTACACCATGGCGGTGGTGGTAGATTTACCCGATGTACCGCCTATGGCTATGGTTTTAACTTGGTCCGATATAGCGGCCAATACCGCCGAGCGTTTGGCTATGGGTATGTTGAGCGATAAGGCTTTTTGGTATTCTACATTGCTTTCTTCTATGGCTGTAGAAACCACCACCAAATCTACATTTTTGTCTATACCGCTTCCGTCTTGCACATAACAGCCAATGCCCATGTCTTCAAATTGGCATTGTAGTTGCGATTTAACGCCACTGGCAAATAGCCTGTCAGATCCGCTTACTGTTTTGCCACATCCACGTAAATATTGGGCAATGGCACTCATGCCTGTGCCAGCAATGCCCACAAAGAAAAACGATTGATACGTTTGTAAGTTCATATATTAGTGTAATATCTTGTAAACTAATTCTTTTAATAAATGTATGTCTGTATTATCGGCTGTGCCAATGCCTTTAGACTTGCCGTCGTATTCGCGCAAGTAACCAATAATTTTAAAGGTTTTCATTTTAGAAAACCGTCTGGCACCGGCTTCGTAGTTGCGCAACGCCCAAGGCTGAATGCGTAATACCGATGCTGCCTGACTTTTGTCGGCTAAATAGTGGTATATCATCAAGTTGGAAAAGTACGTAAATAGGGTAGCAATAATGCGCTGAATAGGCTCGTTGGTGTGCAAAATAATTTGATTGGCCTTTAGCACATTGCCGGCAATAATGGCATCTTGCAGCTCAAAGGTGCTGTACTTTTTGCTCATGCCCGTGGTCTTTTCCAATAAGTCGCAGGTAATTTGTTGCCCGCTTGAAAGCAAAATAGAAAATTTTTGTACTATACTTTCTATTAAGCTCAAATCAGAACCTGCCAGTTCCAATAGCAACCTAACCGCATCTGCTTCCATGCTTAGCTTGTGCTGTTTAAGTTGCGTGTAAATAAAATCTTCTACTTGGTTTTCGTACAATTTTTTCGACTCAAAAACCACGCCTATTTGTGTGGCTGTCTGCAACCATTTTTTACGTTTATCAATGGTGCCGTACTTATAGGCAATAATTAAAATGGTATTGGGCTGTGGTTTTTGTAAGTAAAATTGCAACTTATCAAAAACATCTTTTTTATCTACGTTTTGGGCTTCCTTTAAAATGACTACCTGGTATTCCGATAGCATGGGGTAGCGTTGCGCATCGTTAATAATAGTGCCTACTATGTCGCTGTTTTTGCTGGTTTTAATGTCGTTTCCATAGCGCACGGTTAGGTTCATCATTTTTTCCTCTTCGGTCAAAATAGTTTCCTCTAATGCGTTCACTATCTTGTTGATATAGTAAGGCTCTTCGCCCATTAGTACGTAAATGGGCGCAAATTGTCTTAACTCAATTTGCTTGAGAATAGAAGCGTATGTAAGCCCTTTTTGTTCCAAAAAATAATGGATTTTGCTCTATTATGATTACCTTTGTAAAGGTAGTTATTATTTTGGAATTACGAATAGAAAATAAGAACGGAAAAAAACACATTTTTGACGTATTTCGTCAACAATGGGTAGTACTTACGCCCGAAGAAGGTGTGCGTCAGCACTTTTGTCATTTTTTAATGCAGGTAAAAAGTTATCCACAAATAAGCATTGCCAACGAATGTACCCTGCCTATTAACGGACAATTGCAGCGATGCGATACCGTTGTGTATTCAAAAGGCACTCCTGTTATGTTGGTAGAATACAAAGCATCGTCTGTAAAAATAACACAAGATGTTATCAATCAGGCACTTCGTTATAACACAAAACTACACGTGCCCTATATAGTTATTACCAACGGAGTGGACACCTACTGCTTTTATATCAACTACGCCACCCTAAAAGCCACCCCGCTAACGGATATTCCTGAATATAAAGTGATTAGTTCTGATGAATAAATACCGCGGGATAAAAAAGTGTTGAATAGTAAAAGGTGATGTTGTGCGACTTTTTTGGTCAATTATTTGCATAAATAGGACTAATTAGTTATATTTGCAGCATGAATCTTACGAAAACTAATATAACGGATATTCGTGTGGTCTATAAGTCGGAAGAGTTTGAAATGTTCTACGCGGGACTATCGGAAAATGTGAAGAAGAAATTTGATTACGTATTAAACGTTGTTCAAACAGTATATAACATTCCACAAAAGTTTATAAAAAAACTTGAGAATACAGACTTTTATGAGATGAGAGTATCTATAGGAACTAACGAATATCGGTCTGTGTTATTTGCTATAGATCATGATAATGTAATAGAATCTACGAAAATAATTTTATTGAATGCTTTTGTAAAAAAGTCAACAAAAGATTACAAGAAGGAAATAGATAAAGCTGAAAATATATTAAATAGTTTAGAGTTATGAGAAGAATTAGCGAAGATAAGTTGGCAAAACTTTCTACTACTAACCAAATGCTTGATAGGAAGTATGGAGTGCATGGCACAAAAACTCGTGATGAGTTTGATGAGGATTCTATTGCGTGGTTTTATGGTAATATGTTGAAGGAACGTAGAAAGGAACTTAATATGACACAAAAAGAGGTTGCGGAAAAATCTGGTCGTGACCAAAGTTATATAGCTAGAGTGGAAAGAGGTAAAGCAGATATTCAGTTAACAAGTTTTTTTAGACTTGCTTCCATACTGGGTATTAGATTTATACCTACCTTTTTATGATCCAGTGATACAAAATAAAACCCTGAGGCTCAAGTGTCTCAGGGTTTTTTATATAAATCAATTTATCGATTTGTCGATTCATCGTCGCGAAGCGACTTAATGATTATCCTTTAATAGAAGCTACGCCAGGAAGTACTTTACCTTCAATAGCTTCCAACAAAGCACCACCACCAGTAGAGATGTAAGATACTTGGTCTGCCATGCCAAATTTGTTGATGCAAGCAACAGAGTCACCACCACCAATCAAAGAGAATGCACCGTCTGCAGTTGCTTTAGCAATAGCGTCAGCAATAGCGCGAGAACCTGCGGTAAAGTTGTCAAATTCAAATACGCCAGCAGGGCCGTTCCACAAAATAGTTTTAGCACCTTCGATAGCAGCAGCAAAAGCTTTTTGTGTGTCAGGACCAGCGTCCAAACCTTCCCAACCTTCTGGAATAGCATTAGCAGGAACTACTTGAGTGTTAGCGTCGTTAGAGAAGTCGTCTGCAGCAACACAGTCGGTACCCAATACCAAATTTACGCCTTTAGCCTTAGCTTGTTCAATAATATCCAAAGCCAATTGCAATTTGTCGTCTTCGCAGATAGATTTACC
>JAFOWX010000117.1 GCA_017391905.1 Paludibacteraceae bacterium
GGGCCTTTACCCGTAATAATATTGCCATCTTTTACTACGGCATCAGGTTGTACCAACGCACCACCCAATCCGCCTTCGCAACCTGGATAGCAAACCGCTTTTTTACCTTCCAATAAGCCTAACCCACCAAATACCATGGGTGCAGCGCAAATGGCAGCAATAGGCAAACCTTTGGCTACATGTTCTTGCAACAAGGCACACAAACCGCTGTGTGCACCCAAATTAGTGGTGCCTGGCATACCTCCTGGCAAAATCAAGAAACCCTCTGTGGGTTCTATCTGGCTAAACAACATATCGGCTACCACAGTAACCCCATGCGACGAGGTTACGTGCAAGGTATCGTAAATAGATACGGTTTTTACGTCTGCACCGGCACGACGCAATACATCTACCACACTCAAGGCCTCAATATCTTCAAAGCCATTGGCTAAAAATACATACTGTTTCATATAATAATTGTGTTAATTGTGGCTTGTATTCATTAATGACGTTTAAAATACTTTCCAATAAATGGCAAGGTTGAAAGGGGCAAATCGGTACGTACAAGATAAACAATAAAGACTAACATCAAACCTATTTTTATCATGTAGTTTGCCCATTCAAATGGTGTTTGTGCCCAATAATTTACAGCCAACAGCCCTATGGTTAGCAACAAATATTTGCACAATTTAGGTACATTATAAGGCAAAGGCATGTATTTGCATCCCAATAGATACGAAATAACCATCATGGTAAAGAAAGCCCCAAACGATGCAAAACCAGCTCCTACAATGCCCCACATAGGCACCAAGAACCACAACAATAGCACGTTGATAAGCAAACCTATAGACGAAATAATAAACCCGTAATATGTTTTATCCGTTAACTTGTACCAAATGGACAGGTTGGAATAAATACCCTGAAACAGGTACGAGAACAACACAATGGGCACCACTACCAACCCACTCCAATAGCTTTGATGAATAAGCAATTTGATTACATCGATAAACAAAATCATGCCTAAGCAGATAAGCAAAGAGGTAATAACGTAGTATTTCATGGTATCTGCATACATTTGCTCTTTTCCTACCGATCGGCTTTTGTCAAACACAAAAGGTTCGTACGCATACCTAAAGGCTTGCGAAAACATCATCATTACCATGGCTACTTTAAAACAGGCTCCGTATATTCCCAATTGCGAAACGGCCACTTCTTTGCTTTCGAACAAAAAAGGAAACAAAATTTTGTCTATGGTTTGGTTCATGATACCTACCACACCCAACATAAGCAAGGGCAACGAATAGTGTAACATGCGTTTTAGCAGTTTAGCATCAAACGCAAATTTGCCTTGAAAAACGTATGGCAATAATACCAACGTAACAATTAAAGTAGAAATAAAATTGGCTACAAAAATGTACCCCACTTGGTAATCGGGACGATAAAACCAATCTATCAGGTATGGTGCTTTGTTCCATAAATAAGGACATAGCAACAAGAAGAACAGGTTCATGCCAATGTTGGCAAATATCATCACAAATTTAATGGCGGCAAACATTAAGGGGCGTTTTTTGTAACGCAAATAAGCAAATGGAATACAATCAAACGCATCCATAGCGGTAATACACACCATCATGCCCACAAACTCGGGGTAATGATGGTAGCCTAACGTATTGGCTATGGGGTTGATAAATACCGTACAGAGTACCACAAATAGCAACGAGGTAGTAAACAAACTTACCAAAGCCGTTTTGTACACCACGTTGGGGTTGTACTTTTCGTCGCTCATAAAACGAAACATGCCTGTTTCCATGCCGTAGGTTAAAATCACCATCATGAGGGCTGTCCACGCATACAAGTTGGTTACAATGCCATAATCGGCAGACGACGAGAGCACATACGTGTACAAAGGCACCAAGCACCAGTTTAAGAAACGCCCTACTATGCTGCTAATGCCGTAAATAGCTGTATCTTTAAATAATCCTTTTATCGCTGACATGATTAAAACAATGTAGGTTCTGAACCAGAAGCATAGCGGCTTCTATGTAAATGTTTATATGCCAAATCGGTAACTTCTCTTCCTCGAGGAGTACGTTTTATAAAGCCTTCTTTTATTAAGTAAGGCTCGTAAACGTCTTCTACGGTACCGGCATCTTCGCCCAAAGCCGTGGCTATGGTGGTTAATCCAACAGGGCCACCGCCAAATTTATCGATAATAGTGGTTAAAATTTTGTTGTCTATTTCGTCCAAACCATACGAATCGATGTTTAGCGCCTCCAAACCATAGCAAGCAATGTCTTTGTCTATCACACCATCTGCTTTTACCTGTGCAAAATCGCGCACCCTACGCAAAAGCGCATTGGCAATACGTGGTGTACCACGGCTACGACGCGCAATTTCTACAGCGGCATCCTCGTAAATAGGCGTATCCAAAATGGTAGAAGAACGCTTTACAATGGCTGTTAGAATTTCCGAATCGTAATACTCAAAGTGGCTGTTTATACCAAAACGAGCACGCAATGGACTGGTTAGCAACCCACTACGTGTAGTAGCACCAATAAGGGTAAACGGATTCAAATCTATTTGGATAGAACGCGCACTGGGGCCTTTGTCTATCATAATGTCAATGCGGTAGTCTTCCATGGCCGAGTACAAATACTCTTCTACCACCGGACTAAGGCGGTGAATTTCGTCTATGAAAAGTACATCGTTTGGCTCCAAGCTGGTAAGTAAACCTGCCAAATCGCCGGGTTTGTCCAACACCGGTCCGGAGGTAATTTTAAAACCTACGCCTAACTCGTTGGCAATGATGTTGGAGAGCGTGGTTTTGCCCAATCCTGGAGGGCCATGTAGCAATACGTGGTCTAATGCTTCGCCACGCATACGAGCCGCTTGCACAAAAATCTTTAGATTTTCTACAATGGCGTTTTGTCCTTTAAAGTCCGAAAAAGTGAGCGGCCTAAGCACGTTTTCGTACTCGTTTTCGCGCTCTGCCCTGCTTTTTCGTATATCAAAATTATTGTCTATCATTGAGTTAATTCTCTAAACAGCGTTTCTAATTGTTCGGCAGTAATACCATTGGTAGCTCTGCTTGCCACCAATTGTCCTTTGCGCAATACCATAAAATGATCGCAAATGGCAGCCACTTCTTGCATAATGTGTGTACTAAACAACACCGTACGGTCTTTGCCAAAATCTTGAATCAAACTTCTTATTTCCACCAATTGGTTGGGGTCTAAACCGGTGGTTGGTTCGTCCAAAATAAGTACTTGCGGATGGTGAATCATGGCTTGTGCCAAACCCACGCGTTGCCTATATCCTTTAGAAAGTTGATGGATTTTTTTATGGCACTCTGCGGTTAAACCGGTACGCTCAATCATTTCGTCCACCCGGCTTTTGGTTAATTTTCCCAATCCGTGCAAGTTTGCCGTAAAAGTTAAAGCCTCGCGCACGTACATATCTGTATATAAAGGGTTGTGCTCGGGCAAATACCCTACCAAGCGTTGCACGTCCATTTTGTGGTTTTGCACGTCCATGCCTTCTATGCACACCTTACCGGAATTGGGCGTTAAAATACCCAACATCATTTTAAATGTGGTGGATTTTCCGGCACCATTAGGCCCCAAAAAACCAACAATCTGCCCCTTTTCTATGCTAAAAGACACATCGTTAAGCACTTGCTGCGTGCCGTATTGCTTGCGTAAATTGTTTACTTCTATGCTCACCATAGCATTTGTGTGTTGTACTAAACAAATAATTTTGTAAAGATAGCGAAAATAGCAATTTGCACAAACAGTTTGATGCACATTTAAGATTTTATCACTACTTTTGTATTGTTAAAGTAACACCTTATTATATATGGCTAAAACCGAAATTTCTACTTTAGGCGAATTTGGCTTGATTAAACACTTGGCCAAACACATTACATTAGAAAACAAAGAATCTGAAAAAGGCATTGGTGACGATGCAGCTGTATTGCATTTTACGGGCAAAAACACACGCACATTGGTTACCACCGATTTGCTTTTGGAAGGCATTCATTTTGACTTGACATACGTTCCATTAAAACACTTAGGCTACAAAGCCGCCATGGTTAATATCTCGGACATATTTGCCATGAACGGAACACCCAAGCAAATAACCGTTTCCATTGGATTAGACAAACGTTTTGGCGTAGAAGATATTGAAGAATTATACGCCGGCATTTTGTTGGCTTGCAGCCGTCACCACGTGGATGTGGTGGGTGGCGACACCACCAGCTCGCTAACCGGTTTATGCATCAGCATTACCTGTATTGGTGTGGGCGAAGTAGATAAAATAGCCTACCGAAACGGTGCCAAACCAAACGATTTGATTTGCGTTTCGGGCAATTTAGGGGCAGCCTATATGGGGTTACAGCTATTAGAACGCGAAAAACGCTTGTTCCAAAACGACAAAAGTTTAGAAGGTGTTCAACCAGACTTTGCCGGCAAAGAATACATTATTCAACGTCAATTAAAGCCCGAAGCACGTGGCGATATTATTAAATCGTTGGCCGAAGCAGGCATTGTACCCACCTCCATGTTAGACATTTCGGATGGTCTTTCGTCCGAATTATTCCATATTTGCAACCAAAGTGGCGTAGGCTGCAATATTTACGAAGACAAAATTCCTATCGATTACGAAACCCCAACATGGCAGAGGAATTTAACATGAACTTGGTAACCGCAGCCCTAAACGGTGGCGAAGATTACGAGTTACTGTTTACCGTACCTTTGGAAATGCACGAAAAAATTAACCAAGTAAAAGACGTACACGTTATTGGTTACATTACCGAAGCCGGTGCCGGCAAATACCTAACCACCCGCGATGGTGCTGCCATTGAGCTAAAAGCCCAAGGATGGGTACATTTATAATAGTGGAGAGTGGAGAAATGAGAGAGCAGAAACAAAAATTTCTCCTTTCTCCTTTCTCATTTCTCATTTTTTTACTATCTTTGCCCCGCTTTTTAAAACAGTGTGATGGGAATCGGGTCGCCAACACCAAAAGCATAACGACAGACCCAGCATTTTAGTAACACATTTATTATTTATGAAAACTTTTGAATTAAGCGGTACCATTAGAACCGACTTGGGCAAAAAAGCCAGCAAAGCTATTCGTGCAACCGAATCTATTCCTTGCGTACTTTACGGTGGCAAAGAAAACGTAAACTTCACTGTAACTCAATCTGCAGTTCGCAAATTGATCTACTCTCCTAACATTTACGCTATCAAATTGACCATCGACGGCAAAACTTACAATGCTGTATTGAAAGACGCTCAATTTCACCCAGTTTCTGACAACATTCTTCACTTAGACTTCTTGGAAGTATTTGAAGATAAACCAATCATCTTCAGCGTTCCTGTTAAAACCGAAGGTTTGGCAGCAGGTGTACGTGCCGGTGGTAAATTGTCATTGGTATTGCGTAAACTAAAAGTTAAAGCTGTTTATACCAACATCCCAGAAGTATTGGTTGTAAACGTAGAAAAATTGGAATTGGGCAAAACCATCAAAGCTGGCGAATTGTCGTTTGAAGGTTTGCAAATTGTAAACAACAAAGACAACGTAGTAGTTGCAGTTCAATTGACTCGTGCTGCTCGTGGTGCTCAAGCAAAGGGATAATCCCACTAACGTAGCATTTATGAAATACTTAATTGTTGGTTTGGGAAACATTGGTAGCGAATACCATGAAACCCGCCACAACATAGGATTTATGATATTAGACGCCTTTGCTAAGGCGTCTAATGTTTTTTTTACCGAGAAACGATACGGAGCGGTAGCCGAGTGCAAAATAAAAAACAAACAACTTATTTTGCTCAAACCCTCTACGTACATGAACCTAAGTGGCAATGCCGTACGCTATTGGATGACCCAAGAAAAAATCCCATTGGAAAACGTGTTGGTATTGGTTGACGACCTTGCCCTACCCTTTGGCAGTTTGCGTTTAAAAGCACGCGGTAGCGCAGCAGGACACAACGGACTAAAAAACATCCAAGAGCTATTGGGCACAGACGCATACGCCCGACTTCGTTTTGGCATAGGCAACCAATTTGCTAAAGGCGCACAAGTAGATTTTGTATTGGGTAAGTTTACTCCCGAAGAACAAACCACACTTCCTGCCCGTATTGACATTGGCATAGACATTATTAAAAGTTTCTGCTTAGCCGGCATAAACATTACCATGAACCAGTTTAATAACAAATAACGTGGCCGCAACCGAAGTTAGAATAGACAAATGGCTTTGGGCAATGCGCCTATTTAAAACCCGTAGCATAGCTGCTGATGCCTGCAAGAAAGGACGTATCAGCATAAAAGGCAACGTGGTAAAACCCTCGCGCACCATTACAGTAGGCACCGTAGTAGAAGTTAAAAAGCCACCTATTACCTATTCGTTCAAAGCATTACAACTTACCGAAAACCGTTTAGGCGCCAAATTAGTGCCCGAATTTATGGAAAATGTAACGCCTCCCGAACAATTTGAGGTGTTGGAACGCATGCGCATGGTGGGCTTTATAGACCGCGACCGAGGTACCGGACGCCCCACCAAAAAAGAACGTCGCGACTTGGATGCCTTTATGGACTTTCAGTTTGACGACGAGGAATGGGATTTTTAAACCCCATTTAATTTGCTATTTACTTTTATATTGGTTATCTTTGCTTCGATAATACCTTATTTTAAGGTGTTTAAGCCAAATTTCTTACCAAAAACATTACATTAAACATGAAAGGCATTGTTTTAGCAGGTGGTTCGGGCACAAGATTGTACCCCATTACCAAAAGTATCTCCAAACAAATCATTCCGGTTTACGACAAACCCATGATTTACTACCCCGTATCAATTTTGCTTTTGGCAGGCATCAAAGAAATTCTCATCATTTCAACTCCACAAGACATTCATTTATACCAAAATTTATTAGGTGACGGTTCATCGTTAGGCGTACGTTTTGAATACGCTATTCAACCCTCGCCCGATGGTTTGGCACAAGCATTCTTGATTGGCGAAGAATTTATTGGTGACGACAGTGTCTGCATGGTATTGGGCGACAATATCTTTTACGGATACAACCTTTCTAACATGTTAAAAGAGGCCGCCGCATTAAAAGACGGTGCTATTGTATTTGGTTACTACGTAAACGACCCAGAACGTTACGGTGTGGCCGAATTTAACGAAGAAGGCAAAGTTTTGAGTTTGGAAGAAAAACCAGCTAAACCCAAATCAAATTACGCCGTTACCGGTTTGTATTTCTACAGCAACGACGTGGTAAAAAAAGCAAAATCGCTTAAACCATCGGCTCGTGGCGAATTAGAAATTACAGACCTTAACAAACTATATTTGGAAGAAGGTCGCTTAAGCGTAAAACAATTGGGACGTGGCGTAGCTTGGTTGGATACCGGCACACACGACAGCTTGTTAGAGGCTTCTAACTTTATTGCCACCATACAAAACCGCCAAGGCTTGCAAGTGGCTTGTTTGGAAGAAATTGCTTACAACTACGGTTACATTAACCGCGAACAATTGCTAAAATTGGCCGAGCCGCTTAAAAAGAATTTTTACGGACAGTATTTAATTAAGATTGCAGACGAACCACATATTATTTAATTATATCGGGTATTTTTTGCGTTGTACTCCTGCTCAAAATCCTCCGATAAATTAAATAATCAATTAAGTAACTCAGACGCACAACCAATTATTCGGTAAATCGTCTCACCGACGTACTGATGAGTACGAAGTACGAATAATAACCGAATAACCGAATAACCGAATAACCAACAAACAATTATGGAAATTATAGAAACAGGCATACAAGGTTTATTGATTATAAAACCTAAAATTTTTGGCGATGCGCGCGGATATTTCTGCGAAACATACAACAAAAAACGTTACCAAGAAGCCGGCATTATGCAAGACTTTTGCCAAGACAACCTATCTAAATCTACCTACGGTGTTATTAGAGGTTTGCACTTTCAGCTAAACCCAGAAAGCCAGTCTAAATTGGTATCGGTGGTAGAAGGCCGTGTATATGACGTTGCCGTGGATATTCGTGTAGGCTCTCCTACCTACGGAAAATGGTACGGCATTGAATTAGACGCAGACAGCAAGACACAGTTTCTTATTCCTCGTGGTTTTGCCCATGGTTTCTCGGTACTAAGCGAAAGCGCCGTGTTTACCTACAAATGCGACAACCTATACAACGCATCGTTAGAAGGTGGTGTTATGTTTAACGACCCCGATTTAAACATTGATTGGGGTATTCCTGCCGAAAAACAACTTATTTCGGAAAAAGACTTAAAACACCCACTATTCAAAGATTTAAAAACCAACTTTGTTTATTAAAATACCATGAAAAACATTCTTGTAACAGGAGCATACGGTCAGTTAGGAAACGAAGTACGCCTTTTATCGGCTAACTACCCACAGTACAATTTTATGTTTACAGACGTAGATAGCCTTGATATTTGCGACAAAGCCATGCTTCTTGATTTTGTACAAGGAAACGATATTCGATACATCATTAACTGCGCAGCCTACACAGCCGTGGACAAAGCCGAAGACGACGCCGAGTTGTGCGAAAAAATCAACGCTAAGGCCGTTAAAAATTTAGGCGAAGTGGCACAAGAAGTGGGCGCAGGCATTATCCATGTATCTACCGATTACGTATTTAACGGCAAAGGTTACATGCCTTATACCGAAGACATGCCAACAAGCCCTTGCTCGGTGTACGGAAAAACCAAACTAAAAGGCGAAAAGGCTTTGCTTAAAGCTTGCCCAAAAGCCATGGTGGTACGTACCGCTTGGTTATACTCGCCCTTTGGCAATAATTTTGTAAAAACCATGCGAAAATTGGGCGCCGAACGCGAACAACTAAACGTTATTTTTGACCAAATTGGCACACCTACCTACGCCGAAGATTTGGCAGCTGCCTTGTTGGTAATGATGGATAAAACCATAGACCAAGAGCACAACAAAGGCGGTGTATATCACTACAGCAACGAGGGTGTTTGCAGCTGGTACGATTTTACCTTAAAAATTCATCAACTTTCGGGCATTACCACGTGCCAAGTAAACCCCATTGAAACCAAAGATTACCCCACCAAAGCCGCTCGTCCACATTACAGCGTGCTTAACAAAGCCAAAATAAAAGCTACATTTGGGGTGCAAGTACCACACTGGGAAAGCAGTTTGCAACGTTGCATTGAAGAGTTAAACAACCAACAAGAAGATTAACGTGAACGAAAGCACGTACATACTCGAGAATGCCGACCCGGTTGTATTTTGTGGGGTAAATAACAGCAACATCAGGTTGCTAAAAGTGGTATTTCCTAAAATTAAGATTGTGGCACGCGGCAACATGATAAAAGCCGTGGGCGACGAGGCAGAATTGGCATCGTTTTACGACAAAATGACCTTGTTGGAAAAACACGCGGCCGAATTTAACAACTTGCCCGAAGCCACCATCATAGACATTGTAAAAGGCAAAACACAAGTTGGCGACCCTGTTCCCAACAACCTTATCTTACATGGTCTTAACGGCAAACCCATTACTGCTCGTACCGAAAATCAGCAAAAACTTTTGGCCGATTTTGACAAAAACGACCTCATGTTTGCCATGGGTCCTGCCGGTTCTGGCAAAACCTATACCGCCATTGCATTGGCAGTTAGAGCGCTAAAGAACAAGCAAGTACGCAAAATTATTTTAAGCCGTCCTGCCGTAGAAGCCGGCGAAAAATTAGGTTTCTTGCCAGGCGATATGAAAGACAAAATTGACCCCTACTTGCAACCCTTATACGATGCGTTAGAGGACATGATTCCGCCCTTTAAACTAAAAGAGTATTTAGAAACGCATGTTATCCAAATTGCACCTTTGGCATTTATGCGCGGTAGAACCTTAAGCGATGCCGTTATTATTTTGGACGAAGCGCAAAATACCACCACCCAACAAATTAAAATGTTTTTGACCCGTTTGGGCTTTAACTCAAAAATGATTGTTACGGGCGATAGCACGCAAATAGACTTACCCGAAAGCAAACAATCGGGTTTGCTACACGCTATGCGTATATTAAAAGGTGTAAAAGGCATTTCGTTTATTGAATTTGACAAAAAAGACATCATTAGACACAAATTGGTTTCGCGTATTGTAGAAGCCTACGAAAGATTTGACGAATACGAAAAGAAATGCTTCGACCCTTTGACAGGCTCAGGGACCGATTTAAAATCAACAAGCAACAATTAACAATTCAACAACAAATATGAACGCATTAACAGCAACAAATTTCAATTTCAAAGGCCAAACAGGCGTGTATCACGGCAAAGTTCGTGACGTATATAGCATTGGCGACACGTTGGTAATGGTAGCCACAGACCGTATCTCGGCATTTGACGTGGTACTTCCCAAAGGTATTCCTTACAAAGGACAAATGCTAAACCAAATTGCAGCTAAATTTTTGGACGCAACTGCAGACATTGTTCCCAACTGGAAATTAGCTACCCCCGACCCCATGGTTACCGTAGGTCGTCGTTGCCAAGGTTTCCCCGTTGAAATGATTGTACGCGGTTACTTGTGCGGCAGTGCATGGCGTGCTTACAAAAACGGTGTTCGCGAAATTTGTGGCGTACAAATTCCCGATGGCATGCGCGAAAACCAAGCCTTTGAAACACCTATTATTACCCCAACCACCAAAGCAGAATTGGGACAACACGACGAAGACATTTCCAAAGACGAAATCATTGCTAAAGGTTTGGTTAGTGCCGAAGACTATGCACTATTGGAACAATACACCTTAGCCTTATTTAAACGTGGTAGCGAAATTGCCGCTAAACGTGGGTTGATTTTGGTTGACACCAAATACGAGTTTGGCAAATGCGACGGTCAAATTTACTTGATGGACGAAATCCACACCCCAGACTCTTCGCGCTATTTCTACGCAGACGGTTACGAAGAACGTTTTGAAAAAGGCGAAGCACAAAAACAACTTTCTAAAGAATTTGTGCGCGAATGGTTAATGGAAAATGGTTTCCAAGGAAAAGAAGGCCAACAAGTTCCCGAAATGACCGACGAAATTGTAGCAGGCATTACCAACCGTTACATGGAGCTATACGAAAACATTACGGGCGAAAAATTTGAAAAAACCGACACTTCTAACCTATTAGAACGCATCGAGAAAAACATTGAAGCGTATTTATAGTTGGTAAGGCGGTGATGCGGTGAGGCGGTGAGTTGATTTTTGCGAATCAACGAACCAACAAATCTACCTCCTTGGGCTCTGAAACCACATTAAAAACGAGTAATTTAACGTTACTCGTTTTTTTTTGTTCATTTTTTCAACATTTGGCCAAAAATTTATCATTTTTCTTGGGCATTTATTTAATAATTGCTAATTTTGGGATTGTTATTTACTAAAATTATGACAAACACAAAAGGTTTTATTACACAAGTTATCGGTCCTGTGGTAGACGTTACCTTTGAACAAGGTGGCGATGCGCTACCCAAAATTCACGATGCCTTGCACGTAATTCGTCAAGGAGGACAGAAACTGATTATTGAATGCCAACAACACATCGGCGAAAACGCCATTCGCGCCATTGCAATGGACTCTACCGATGGTTTGGTACGTGGTATGGAAGTGATTCCAACAGGTGCACCTATTTCAGTGCCCATTGGCAATCAAATTAAGGGTCGTTTGTTGAACGTTACCGGTGATAGCATTGACGGCATATCGGCATTAGACCGCAGTAAAGAATACCCTATTCACCGCCAACCCCCTACCTACGAAGAATTGGCCACATCTAAAGAAATTCTTTATACCGGTATTAAGGTTATCGACTTATTAGCACCCTATTTAAAAGGTGGTAAAATTGGTTTGTTTGGTGGTGCCGGTGTAGGTAAAACCGTGTTGATTATGGAACTAATCAACAACATTGCCAAAGGTTACAACGGCTATTCTGTATTTGCCGGTGTAGGAGAACGTACCCGCGAAGGTAATGACCTACTACGCGAAATGTTGGAAGCTGGCGTTATCAACTACGGCGAAGAATTTAAGAAAAGCATGGAAGAAGGCGATTGGGATCTTTCTAAAGTAGATAAAGAAGCACTTGCCAAATCGCAAGCTACCTTGGTATTTGGTCAGATGAACGAACCTCCCGGCGCACGTTCGTCGGTGGCACTATCTGGTCTTACCGTAGCCGAATCTTTCCGCGATAACAACGAATCGGGCAAAGAAGGCAACGACGTATTGCTATTTATTGACAACATTTTCCGTTTTACACAAGCAGGTTCTGAGGTTTCGGCTTTGTTGGGTCGTATGCCATCGGCTGTAGGTTACCAACCTACCCTTGCTTCGGAAATGGGTTTGATGCAAGAACGTATCACCTCTACCAAAAACGGTTCAATTACCTCTGTACAAGCTATTTACGTACCTGCAGACGACTTAACTGACCCTGCTCCGGCTACTACCTTTAGCCACTTGGACGCAACCACCGTATTAAGCCGTAAAATTGCCGAATTGGGTATTTACCCTGCAGTGGACCCATTGGACTCTACCTCACGCATTTTGGATCCAAACGTAGTGGGCGAAAAACACTACAACACCGCCATGCGTGTTATCGAGCTATTACAACGCTATCAATCATTGCAAGATATTATTGCCATTTTGGGTATGGAAGAACTTTCTGATGCCGATAAGTTGGTGGTACACCGCGCACGTCGTGTACAACGTTTCTTGTCGCAACCCTTCCACGTGGCCGAACAGTTTACCGGTTTGCCTGGTGTGTTAGTGCCTATCGAAGAAACCATTAAAGGCTTTAATATGATTATCGATGGCGAAGTGGATCAATACCCAGAGGCTGCCTTTAACTTGGTAGGCTCTATTGACGCTGCTATTGCCAAAGGCGAACAATTATTAAAAGAAAGTAGCAAGTAATCATGAACGTTTCCATATTATCGGCAAACAAAAGTTTATACAACGGCAGTGCCACTGCAGTGGCATTTCCGGGTGCTAAAAGTCCGTTTACCGTATTGGATAATCACGCCCCCATTATTTCGTCCCTAACCAAAGGAACTATTATTGTAAGCAACCAAGCAGAACAAGTTGCCAACATTGAAATAGCCGGTGGTTTTGTGGAAGTGCATAATGGCGAAGTTACAGCTTGCGTAGAATTGGTATGAAACGCGAATTGCCTATTTTGTGGCTAAGTTGCCTTGGTGCAGAACTGATTATCTCGTTGGTACATCAGTTTATTTTCCAAGCACCTTACCTACGTTTTTACCTGCTTATTCCCCTATTCTTTATAGGTATAGAGTGGATATATTACCAAATTGAGGTATATGCGCGCAAGCAAACCAACCAAGCCAAAGCCACGCAGGTTTACATGATGTACAAAACCGTAAAACTGCTTGTAACCTTGGCAGTTGTATTGGGATTGGCATTTTTGTTGCCCCAAGTAGGCGTAGCCTTTTTTATACGCATGGTAGCCATGTACTTAGTTACTTTGGTGGTTGAAACCAAATTGGCTATGGCGTGGATGCTCAATAAACCAAACAAAAACAACGAATGAAAAAGTTAAAATACATACTTCTTATGTGCGCTATGTTGTTTAGCCCAGCTATGATGGCAAGCGAAACAGCGCATGAGGAAAGTGAATTTAACCCCGTATCCTTTTTATTTGGCCACGTAGGCGACGGATACGAATTTCATATTACCGAAATAAACGGACACCCTATTTCGGTGCCATTGCTTATTATTGCACACAGCCAAGAAAGAGGTTGGTTTGTGTTTTCGTCCAGCCATTTGGCACACGGACAAGAATACCAAAACTTTTACATTGCGCAAGGGGGTAGCAACGACGGCAAATTGGTTGAAAAAAACAGCCAAGGAGAAGAAGTAAGGCCTTTTGACCTTTCCATTACCAAAAACGTGTTTGCCATTTTGTTATCAAGCGCTATTCTAATGGGTATTTTCATTCCCATGGCACGTGCGTACAAAAAACGTCCATTGGGCGTTCCAAGCAAAGGCTACAGCTTAATGGAAGTGGTGATTAATTACATTGAAGACGACGTTATTAAGCCTGCTTTGGGCGACCAATACTTGCGTTTTTCGCCCTACCTATTAACGGTATTCTTCTTTATTTTACTAAACAACTTAATGGGATTGGTGCCCATATTCCCCTTTGGCGCAAACCTAACGGGTAATATTTCGGTTACCTTTATATTAGCCTTGTTTACCTATTTGGTTACCAATATTTGCGGTACGCGCGAATATTACAAAGAGGTGTTGTGGCCCGATGTGCCAACCTGGTTAAAATTCCCCCTACCTTTAATGCCTATTATTGAGATTATATCAACCCTAACCAAACCCATTGCGTTGATGATTCGTTTGTTTGCCAACATTTTGGCAGGACACCTTATTATTATGGTGTTAATGGCGTTGATCTTTATCATTACCCTAAGCATGGGCGTGGCAGTAGGCGGTGCAACAGCCGTGGTATCTATCCTATTTTCGATATTTATGTACTGTTTGGAATTATTGGTTGCCTTTATCCAAGCATACGTATTTACCATGCTTTCGGCCACCTTTATTGGCATGGCACAGGTAAAAGAACATCACTAATCGCATTGCTATCACAATGCTCTGGTGATTTGGTGATTCGGTGAGGCGGTGAGGCGATTCAACAATAAACAACTAAATAACTAAACAATAAAATAACTTTTTAAACATTTACAATTATGTTATCAGTAATTCTTCAAGCCGCCGTAGCCGGCGCATCATTAGCTAAATTAGGTGCAAGTATTGGCGCAGCTATCGCCATTTTAGGTGCCGGTATGGGCATTGGTAAAATTGGTTCTGCCGCTATGGAAGCTATTGCACGTCAACCTGAAGCAGCAGGAGACATTCGTTCAAGTATGATTTTGGCAGCCGCTCTTATTGAGGGTGTTACCCTATTTGCCATCATTACTTGCGTATTGGCTATCCTATTGTAAAAAGCGTACTTGGGTATTCCCCAATAGGAACCTTTTAGGTTGCAAATAAACACACGGTAACCGCTGTAAAAAGCGGTTACCATATACAAACAAAAGCAAAGAGTATGAATCTTTTTTTACCGGATTCCGGATTAGTAATATGGATGCTGTTGGCATTTTCCATTGTATTTTTTGTGTTAGCAAAATTTGCATGGCCAACCATTTTGTCTTCGCTAAAAGAACGCGAAGACCACATTACCACTTCGCTTAAAAAAGCAGAAGAAGCCGCCAATTCGTTGGCCGGATTGGAAGAAAAAGGCAAAGCCATTATTGCCGCTGCACAAGCCGAACAAATGCAAATGGTAAAAGAAACCAAGCAATTGAACGACAAAATGATTGCAGAAGCCAAGCAACAGGCTAAAGTAGAAGCACAACAAATTATAGATAGTGCTCGCGAACAAATTGCAAAAGAAAAAGCACAAGCCATTGCCGAAATTCGTAGCGAAGTAGCTGCCCTTTCTATTGGCATGGCCGAAAAGATTTTGCGCCAAGAATTAAACGACAAAAAAGCGCAAGAGCAATACATTGAGCGTTTATTGAAAGAAAGCGTTAGTGCATCATGAACCACGGAAAAATATCCATACGATACGCCAAAGCCTTGTTAGGTAGCGCTACCGACAAAAAGGTGGAAGATAAGGTATACAACAACATGTGTACCTTGCAACAATCTTTTAGTCAGTTTGACGCCTTGCAACAAGTGCTTGACAACCCTTCTGTTGCTACTACAGAAAAAGCCAACCTATTAAAGTTGGCGTGTGGCAAGGACATAAACGACACCACTGCCCTATTTATCGACTTTGTTATTAAACAAGGTAGAATAAGCAGCATGCATTGGATAGCGTTGATGTACCAAGAGCTGTATCGTAAAAAACAAAATACGGTAGTTACTACCTTAACCAGCGCCGTGGAATTGCCAGAGGCTTTGACACAAAAAATTGCCAAATGGATAGAGCAATACCAAGGCAGCAAGGTGGAACTACGCACCGAAATTAACCCTGACATCATTGGTGGTTACATCATCGACATTGAAAACAACCGATTGGATGCCAGCATTAGTGGACAATTATCAAAACTGAACAAATATGCCGGACATTAAACCAAGTGAAATTTCGAGCGTGTTGCAAATGCAACTTGACGGCTATAAAAACCAGCTCGAATTTGAAGAAATAGGTAAAGTACTGCAAGTAAGCGACGGTGTGGCTCGCGTGTACGGTTTAAACAAAGTTCAATCTAACGAATTGGTTGAATTTGAAAACGGTACCAAGGGCATTGTGCTTAACTTGGAAGAAGATAACGTGGGTGTGGTGCTTTTAGGACCTACCCAAGACATTAAAGAAGGCTTTGTGGTACGCCGTACCAAACGTATTGCTTCTATTATGGCAGGCGAAGGTATGTTGGGACGTGTTATCAACGTTTTGGGCGAACCCATTGACGGCAAAGGAGCTATTTCGGGCAAACGCTACGAAATGCCTTTGGAACGTAAAGCACCCGGGGTAATTTACCGTCAACCCGTAAAAGAGCCTCTACAAACAGGTATTAAGGCTATTGACGCCATGATTCCTATTGGCCGCGGACAACGTGAGCTTATCATTGGCGACCGTCAAACCGGTAAAACCGCCATTGCTGTTGATACCATTATTAACCAAAAAGAATTCTACAAAAAAGGCGAACCTATTTATTGTATTTACGTAGGTATTGGTCAAAAAGGTTCTACCATTGCTAACTTGGTACAAACCTTAGAAGAAAATGGTGCTATGGATTACACCATCGTAGTATCTGCTACCGCTTCAGACCCTGCTGCTATGCAATACTATGCGCCTTTTGCAGGTGTAGCCATTGCCGAATATTTCCGCGACACAGGTCGTCATGCGTTGATTATTTATGATGACCTTTCTAAACAAGCTGTAGCATACCGCGAAGTGTCGTTGATTTTGCGTCGCCCACCCGGCCGTGAAGCATATCCCGGTGATATTTTCTACCTACACTCGCGTTTGTTGGAACGTGCTGCTAAAGTGATTAAAAACGACAAGGTGGCTCAGTCTATGAACGACCTTCCCGAATCGCTTAAAGGCATGGTTAAAGGAGGTGGCTCTATTACCGCCCTACCCATTATTGAAACCCAAGCAGGCGACGTTTCGGCATACATTCCTACCAACGTAATTTCTATTACAGACGGTCAGATTTTCTTGGAATCGAGCTTATTTAACTCGGGTGTACGTCCCGCTATCAACGTAGGTATCTCGGTATCGCGTGTAGGTGGTAGTGCGCAAATCAAATCCATGAAAAAAGTAGCCGGTACGCTTAAGTTAGACCAAGCCCAATACCGCGAATTGGAAGCGTTCTCTAAATTTGGAGCCGAAGTTGACGCAGCTACCAAAATTGTGCTTGACAAGGGCGCGAAGAACGTAGAAATTCTAAAACAAGGAAGATATTCGCCACTTACAGTGGAGCAACAAGTTGCCATTATTTACTGCGGAACAAACGGTTTATTGGCAGACGTTCCATTGGATAAAGTAAGCGAATTTGAAGCTAATTTCTTGGAAATTTTAGAGAACAAATACAAAGAAACCGTATTAGAACCATTGAAAAATGGCGTCTTGACTGCCGAAATTGAAAGCATCTTACGCAACGAAGCTGCTACCCTTTCGGCCGCATATAAATAAGTCACTTGTAGCTTGTTGTTAGTCACAAGTATATAATTGACAAGAGACAAATAACAACTCGCGCAGCGAGTTCACAAACAACGAGTGGCAATTGACAAAACACAGAAATAAGAAATGGCATCTTTAAAAGAAATACGTGCGCGCATTCTCTCGGTTAATTCGACCAAGAAAATTACCTCGGCCATGAAAATGGTGTCGGCGGCCAAGTTGCACAAATCGGAAGAAAACACCTTGCGTTTTATTCCGTACAAGCAAAAGCTAACCGACATGCTAACCCAGTATTTAGCAAACATTGAACCAAGTACGGTTACTATTCCATTGGCCGAAAAGCGCGAAGTAAAACGAGCTGCTATTGTGTGCATTTCGTCCAATAGTGGTTTGTGCGGTGTGTTTAACAGCAACATCAACAAATTGCTTAGTCAGGCCATAGCCGATTACCAAGCTAAGGGCGTTGCTTTTACCATCTACCCCATTGGCAAAAAGATTAGCGATTATGCGCACAAATTAGGTTATGAGCTAACAGGCGATTACAACAATTTGTGTGATAAACCTACGTACGAGGATGCTTGCGAGGTGGTACAACCATTGGTACAAGCGTACTTACAAGGTGAAATTGATCAATTGATAGTGCTGTACAATCACCACAAAAATGCGGCGGTACAAATCCCTACTCAAGAGGTATTATTGCCTTTGAGTACAGAAGTGGACGCTGTTGCTGTAAAGAGTGGCTCCAATGGTGCAGATAATGGTACACAAAACTTGTTATACATAACCGAACCTGACGTAGAAACGGTTATAAACCAATTAGTACCCAACGTAGTTAGAATGAGATTCTATGCAGCTGTATTGGATTCTACCACTGCCGAACACGGAGCACGCACCACTGCCATGCAGGCGGCTTCTGACAACGCAAGCAAAATGATAGAAACCATTACACAACAGTACAACCGCGTAAGACAAGAGGTTATTACAAACGAATTGTTGGACATTGTGGGAGGTTCTGAGGCCTTAAGAAATTAAGTTTTTTACCCTAATAGTTTTAAAAAGTTGCACATTATTTTGATTTTTGTGCAACTTTTTTTCTGTATATGAATAAATATAACTATCTTCGTACGTCAAAAAAATAATTAACAGATGGAAATTACAAGACTATTTGATTTACTTCCTTATTACAAATCACAAAAACCAGGCGATCACGTTGCCTTATCGTGCAAACGCAATGGCAAATGGGAAAACTACACCGTTGACCGCTACATTGAAGAAGTAAATTGGGTGAGTGCTGGTTTGCTTGCTCTTGGTGTAAAAAAAGATGACAAAATTGCTATCATCAGTTCTAACCGTCCGGAATACAACATCTTGGACATGGGTATTATGCAAGTAGGTGCCACTCCTGTACCCATCTACCCTACTATTAGTGAATCTGATTATCAATACATTCTTAACCATGCCGAAATTAAATATGTATTTGCAGAAGGTGAAGAATTGCTGAGAAAAATTGAGCACATTTTGCCCGAAGTTCCATCACTAAAAGGTATTTACACCTTTGTGGACCGTGGTAGACACAATTACCTAAGCCAACTATA
>JAFOWX010000118.1 GCA_017391905.1 Paludibacteraceae bacterium
GGCTTTCCACTACGTTTTTTGCGTTCATAATAGTATGTTTAGTTGTTTAATTGATAAATCGTTTAAATGTCTATCGGTCTTTTACTTTAGGCCTTAGACGTTGCATGGTAACACGCAACTTTTTATAACAAGGTGCAAAGATAATATTTCTTGCGAAAAGTAAAAAGAGGAGCAAAAAAAGTTGAAAAAAAAATGTATATTTTTGCCCGTGCGTTGTAAAATGTGACAAAATTGCTACAAAAACAAGGCGAAAAAATGCATAAATCTTACAAAACGTAATAATTTCTGCTGTTTTAGTAGCTTTTTGTAATAAAAATAGCTATCGTACTGATAAAATCTTATCAACAACCATATTGCTTACACCACGCCAAGGTAGGGGAGCAATGTATTCTTGGTAGTGCAATTCTACTTGTTTGCCGGTAAGGCGCATTAGTGAGTCGGCAATGGCTTTGTCTTCTACCGAAAATTTGAATTCGTAAGACTGAATAGTACCTGCTTTTTGGCCTTGAAAACCGCTTTGAATCAGCTTGCCTTCGTACGTTTTAAAAATGTATCCCTTGTGGGTTAAGTAGTTGAGTTCTCCGGCTTTAACGCCTTCGCCAAAAACAAAATAGTAGCGGAAATACACAAAGCCTGTAAGGGCCAAAATAAGTGTAATAACTGCAATGGAAATAAATTTTTTCATAAAAGTGTGGTTTTGTGGGGCAAAGATACTTACTTTCTCATTTATTTATTACCTTTGTGGTCAATTTTTTTAACGAGTAAGAAGTATGGAACTTGCAAAAAATTATAATCCCGCCGAAATAGAGGCAAAATGGTATCAATATTGGTTAGATAATAAGTTGTTTGCGTCAAAACCTGATGCACGCGAGCCTTATACCGTCGTTATACCTCCCCCAAATGTAACCGGTGTGTTGCACATGGGTCACATGTTGAACAATACCATTCAGGATATTTTGGTGCGTCGTGCACGCATGATGGGTAAAAATGCTTGTTGGGTACCTGGTACCGACCATGCTTCTATTGCTACAGAGGCTAAAGTGGTGGCTCGTTTGGCCGATCAAGGCATTTCTAAAAACGAACTTACGCGCGAAGAGTTTTTGAAACATGCTTGGGCATGGACCGAAGAACACGGTGGCATTATCCTAAAACAATTGCGTAAATTAGGTGCATCGTGCGATTGGGACAGAACCGCCTTTACCATGGACGATTTGCGTAGCCAAAGCGTATTAAAAGTTTTCTGCGATTTATATAATAAAGGTTTAATTTACCGCGGTGTACGCATGGTAAACTGGGACCCCAAAGCGTTGACAGCTTTGTCGGACGAGGAGGTTATTTACCAAGAACAAACCGGTAAACTATACTATTTGCGTTACCGCATAGAAGGCGAAGATGGTTATGCCGTGGTGGCAACCACTCGTCCCGAAACCATTATGGGCGATACCGCTATGTGTATTAACCCCAACGACCCTAAAAACCAACATTTAAAAGGTAAAAAGGTGATTGTACCTTTGGTAAACCGTGTTATTCCTGTTATCGAAGACGACTATGTGGACATTGAATTTGGTACAGGTTGCTTAAAGGTAACTCCTGCCCACGACGTAAACGACTACATGTTGGGCGAAAAATACGGTTTGCAAACCATAGATATCTTTAACGATAATGGTACTATTAGCGAGGCTGCCGGTTTGTACGTAGGCATGGATCGTTTTGATGTACGCGAACAAATTGAAAAAGATTTGGCGCAAGCCGGATTGTTGGAAAAAGTAGAAGCTTATACCAATAAAGTAGGATGCTCGGAACGTACCAAAGTGCCCATTGAACCAAAATTGTCTATGCAATGGTTCTTGAAAATGGAACACTTGGCGCAAATTGCGTTGGAACCTGTTATGAAGGACGAGCTTAAATTCTATCCTGCCAAATACAAAAATACGTATCGTCACTGGATGGAAAACATCAAAGACTGGTGTATTAGCCGTCAGCTTTGGTGGGGACATCGTATTCCTGCTTATTTCTTGCCTCAAGGGGGATTCGTAGTGGCCGAAACTGCCGAGGAAGCTTTGCAAAAAGCCATTGAAAAAACAGGTAATACCGCTTTGACGCTTAACGATTTGCGTCAAGATAGCGACTGCTTGGATACTTGGTTCTCTTCTTGGTTGTGGCCTATTTCGTTGTTTGACGGTATCAACAACCCCGGCAACGAAGAAATCAACTACTATTATCCTACTGCCGATTTGGTAACAGGTCCGGATATTATTTTCTTCTGGGTAGCTCGTATGATTATGGCCGGTTACGAATACCAAGGTACTATGCCGTTTAAAAACGTGTATTTTACCGGTATTGTGCGCGATAACTTGGGTAGAAAAATGAGCAAATCGTTGGGCAACTCACCAGACCCATTGGATTTGATAGAACGTTTTGGTGCTGACGGTGTACGTATGGGTATGATGTTGTCTGCTCCTGCCGGTAACGATATTTTGTTTGACGAATCGCTTTGTGAACAAGGTAGAAACTTTAATAACAAAATTTGGAACGCCTTCCGTTTGGTTAAAGGCTGGACGGTTGCCGATATTGAACAACCAGAGTCGGCTAAGCGTGCCATTGGATGGTTTGAAAGCCGTTTAAATCAAACAGTAGCCGAAATTAACGACTTGTTTGACAAATACCGTTTGTCTGAAGCCTTGATGGCGGTTTATAAATTATTCTGGGACGATTTCTCATCTTGGTACTTAGAAATGGTAAAACCTGCTTATCAACAACCTATGGATGCTGCTACATACGCTAAGACCTTGGATTTCTTTGATGCCTTGTTGCGTGTATTGCATCCTTTCATGCCATTTATTACCGAAGAATTGTGGCAAGCGTTAAAAGAAAGAAGCGCAGGCGAAAGCATTATGGTGGCTTTGATGCCTCAAGTGGGTGTGGTAAACGAAGAGGTAATTGCTTCGTTCCAAAAAACACAAGAAATTGTAGCGGGTATTAGAACGCTTCGTTTGCAAAAAAATATACCTAATAAAGATAGCTTAGTATTGCAAGTGTTGGGCCAACACAATGCAGTGAATGATTCGTTGTTGGTAAAAATGGGTAATTTGTCGGCTATTGAAAGCGTGAGCGAAAAAGAAGCTACTGCTATGTCGTTTATGGTAGGGGCTACGGAGTATGCCATTCCTATGGCCGATAGAATTGATGTGGCTGCCGAATTGAAAAAAATGAACGACGAAGTGGCTTACTTTGAAAAATTCTTGCAACAAGTAATGGGTAAATTAAATAATGAACGTTTTGTTGCAAATGCAAAACCCGAAATTGTAGAAAAAGAACGCAAGAAAAAAGCCGATGCAGAGCAAAAATTGGCTGTTTTGCGCGAATCAATTGCTAAATTGAGCCGATAAAACAAAAAATGCACTTTTTTTGAAATTTTCTTCATAAAAATTTTGCAGGTTTCGAAAATTGACGTATCTTTGCATCGCAATCGAGAAATAAAGGGCGATTAGCTCAGCTGGTTTAGAGCATCTGCCTTACAAGCAGAGGGTCGGCGGTTCGAATCCGTCATCGCCCACAAAAGAAGACTCACAATTGTGAGTCTTCTTTTTTTATGCATTTTTCTAAACCTTACTGAGATTAAATACTACCTTTGTAAAGGGAATGAGATTTTACTGTAAAAATGATGAAACATTGTACCGTTTGTGGCGCAGCGCTCCAAATGCGCTTTTTGCATGATGAGGGTAAGGAAATTCCTTTTTGCCCAGTTTGCAACGATTACCGCTTTGAAATGTTTAACGTAGCGGTGTGTGTGGCTATATTTACACCTAAGCGCGATAAGGTGATGATGATGCGTCAGTATGGCCGAGAAAAATACAATTTTTTGGGAGGGTACGTAAATAAGGAAGAAACGGCCGAAGAAGCCTTAGTGCGCGAAATGAACGAGGAAATGGGTATGGTGCCTTTGTGCTATGCGCCGATGTTTTCGCAGTATTACGCGCCTTCTAATACGTTGATGTTGGCGTATTATGCCGAGGTTGCCGATGAGGATGTATCGGCCCGAAAAATAGACGAGGTAGATGAGGCGCGTTGGTTTACCTACACCCAAGCGCAAGAGGCGGTGATAAAAGGGGCGGTTGCCGAAAGGTTATTGCAAGAGGTGAAAAATAGGTTTGCCGACTTACAACGCCCCTTCTAAAAATACCAAACTCATAAAGCCTGCTAATAGGGCGTAGGTGGCGGCTTTGTGGTAGCCGTGGGCGTGGGTTTCGGGAATCATTTCGTCGCTAATAACGTATAGCATGGCACCGCCTGCAAAGGCAAGCATAACGGGTAGCATAACAAGCGATATGGCTCCTAAACCGTAACCAATCCACACGCCTACAATTTCTAATAAACCAATGGCCAACGATATAAAAAGGGTGCGCCAGCGGTTTACGCCAGCTAAAAGTAGAGGTGAAATAACTACCATACCTTCTGGAATGTTTTGTAAAGCAAGGCCTATGGTTACGCTCCAGGCTGCCTCGTTGGTTTCGCTGTTAAAACCTACACCTGCGGCAATGCCTTCGGGCAATTTGTGTATGGCTATGGCTAACACAAAAAGGAGTACTTTATTTAAATGCGTGTTTTCTGCTTGTGTTTCGGGGTCTAATCCTGTTAATTTGTGTAGGTGAGGGGTTACGTTATCGAGCAAATTTAAAAACAATGCTCCGCCTAACACGCCTATGGCTACTTGCCACCAACCGCTACCGCCTGCCATTTCGGTGGCGGGTAAAATAAGTCCAATAACGGCTGCGGCCAACATAATGCCTGCGCAATAGCCCATAATCATATCGTTCCACTTGTGGCTTAGTCCTTTAAACAAAAGTCCAATAACTGATCCTATAATTGATGCCATGCAAAGTGCTATGGCCGAAATCCAAACTGATTGCATCGTTCTGTGGCTTTATATTTGTTGCAAAAGTAATCAAATAAAAGGAGAGTAGAGAAAAGGGAGGGCGTCAAAATTCATGAAAATGCGGAGCATTTGAATAATCGAAGTTTTTTTTTAATTTTGTGCATAGAAAATAATAATGTATGGTGAAAAAGATCTTTTTTACGGTAACGATACTGTGGACGTTAGCAATGTCGGCTATGGCGTTTGAAAATCCCGTAGAGTGGAGTGTTGCGTGTAGCGAGATAGATGCCCAAAGGGTAGAAGTGGTTGTCACTGCGCAAATTAAAGACGGTTGGCATTTGTATTCGCAATACCAAAATGGCATGGCATTGCCCTTGGTGTTAACGGGGAAAAATGCAGAACAATGTACCTGGCTTACAGATGGTGTTTGGGAGGAAAACCCTGCCTATATAGAAAAACCTAACGTTATTTTTAACGAAACCGAACGTATTTTGGAAGGAACGGCAACGTTTAAAACCCAATTGCAACGTGTGTCGGCCGAGGCATTTGCTACTACGATAAAGATAGAAGGGCAAGCTTGTCAGATGCTTTGTGTGCCTGTAGATACCGAACTTACTTTGCAGGTGCCTGCAGCTACCATAGTAGAAACATCGTCTGCAGATGCATCGCTTTGGTGGTTCTTTTTATTGGCCTTTGGAGGTGGTTTATTGGGTATTTTAACGCCTTGTGTGTTTCCTATGGTACCCATGACGGTTTCGTACTTTATGAAAAACGGTGGTAAAAAACAGGCCTTGTTTTACGGTTTCTCCATTGTGCTCATTTATGTATTGGTGGGTATTGTGTTGTCGGCTGTGTTTGGACAAGATTTTGCCAATATCATCAGTACGCATTGGTTGCCCAATTGCTTGTTTGCTGTTATTTTTATTGCTTTTGCCTTTTCGTTGTTTGGTTATTTTGAAATAACCTTGCCCAATAAATGGGTGAATAAATCGGCCGGTATGGAAGACAAAGCAGGTTATTTGGGTACGTTCTTTATGGCGTTAACCTTGGTGTTGGTGTCGTTTTCTTGTACGTTGCCCATAGCAGGTGCTGTAGCGTTAGGTGCTGCGGATGGTAGCTTTGTAAAACCCATTGTAGGTATGTTGGGTTTTTCGTTGGCCTTTGCACTGCCCTTTACGTTGTTTGCTTTTTTTCCTTCGTGGCTAAAAAAACTACCTAAATCGGGTGGTTGGATGAATACCTTAAAAGTAACCCTTGCTTTTGTTGAATTGGCATTTGCTCTTAAATTTTTAAGTGTGCCAGATCAGGCTTATCATTGGGGTATCTTAGATAGGGAAGTTTATTTGGCGCTTTGGATTGTTATTTTTGCCTTGTTGGGCATGTATTTGTTGGGTAAATTACGTTTCCCTTTGGACGATGAATATACCGTACAACGTTCGCCCATTCGTTTTACCACGGCTTTGGCGGTGTGGGTGTTTGTTGTTTATATGTTACCTGGTATGTGGGGTGCACCGCTTAATGCACTTTCGGGTTGGTTGCCGCCTATGAGTAGTCAGGATTTTGTAATGAAAAGTGGAGAGGGATTTTTGGGCCCTTCGACAAACTCAGGGACCGAAAATGGTGGCTTAGGGACCGAAAAATTGAACACTGTGCCTGGTTTAAATGCTGTGTTTGACTACGACGAGGCCATTGTCTTGGCAAAGCAGCAAAACAAACCTGTATTTTTGGATTTTACGGGACATGGTTGTGTAAATTGTAGGCAAGTAGAACAATTGGTATTGGCAAAGCCAGAAATTCAGCAACTTATAAACCAGCAAACCATTATGGCTGTGTTGTATGTTGATGATAAAGTGGTAGAATTGCCTGCGCCTTATAGTACGCATCAGGGTAAACAACTAACGCTTTTGGGCGATAAAAATAGGTATATTCAAAACCATGTGTATAAAGAAAATGCGCAACCTTGTTATCTGGTAATTGATCCACATACACAAAAGGTATTGGCAGGCCCTATTTTTTATGAAACCAATGTAAACGCGTTTAAAAATTTCTTGCAAAAAGGCATAGAGGCTATGCGTCAATAATTTTGCAATAAGTTAAAAGCGTAAAATTTGTTTTTGCGCATACCTTTCATTATCTTTGTACGCTCATTAGAGTAGAAAACGTATTTTTATATTCACTAATTTAATACAAATAAACATGGTATCTTACAAAGAACTAGGTTTGGTAAACACCAAAGAAATGTTTGCCGGTGCTATTAAAGGTGGTTATGCAATCCCTGCATTCAACTTTAATAACATGGAACAAATGCAAGCTATCATTTCAGCTTGTGCAGAACAAAAATCGCCCGTAATTTTGCAAGTATCAAGCGGTGCTCGCAAATATGCTAACCAAACTCTTTTGCGTTATATGGCACAAGGTGCTGTAGAATTCGCTAAAGAATTGGGTTGGGAAAAACCACAAATCGCATTGCACTTAGACCACGGTAACTCGTTTGAATTGTGCAAAAGCTGCGTAGATATGGGCTTCTCTTCTGTAATGATTGACGGTTCTCACCTTCCTTACGAAGAAAACGTTGCACTTACCATACAAGTAGTAGAATATGCTCACCAATACGGTGTAACCGTAGAAGGCGAATTGGGTGTATTGGCTGGTGTTGAAGACGACGTAGTAGCTGAACACAGCAACTATACTCAACCAGAAGAAGTAATCGACTTCGTTACCCGCACAGGTTGCGACTCGTTGGCTATTTCAATTGGTACTTCTCACGGTGCTAACAAATTTACTCCCGAACAATGTACTCGCGATGAAAACGGTATCTTGATTCCTCCTCCATTGCGTTTCGACATCTTGAAAGAAATTGAAGAAAAACTTCCTGGATTCCCAATCGTACTTCACGGTTCTTCTTCAGTTCCACAAGAATACGTTAAAATCATCAACGAAAACGGTGGTAAACTAAAAGACGCTGTAGGTATTCCAGAAGAAC
>JAFOWX010000119.1 GCA_017391905.1 Paludibacteraceae bacterium
AAACATCTGCTTCGAAAATGCTAAATGGGCATACGTAGTAGGTGCTGCTATCGCTATCAAAAAAGGTTGCAAAAACGCTGCTGACGCTGCCGAAGCTATCGGTGAAGGCTTGCAAGCATTCTGCATCCCTGGTTCTGTTGCTGACGACCGTAAAGTAGGTATCGGCCACGGTAACTTGGCTGCTCGTTTGTTGCGCGAAGAAACCCAATGTTTTGCATTCTTGGCTGGTCACGAATCTTTCGCTGCTGCCGAAGGTGCTATCAAAATTGCTGAAATGGCAAACAAAGTACGTAAAAACCCATTGCGCGTTATCTTGAACGGTTTGGGCAAAGACGCTGCTATGATCATTTCTCGTATCAACGGCTTTACCTACGTACAAACTGAATTTGACTACGCTACCGGCGAATTGAACGTAGTTAAAACCAAAGCTTACTCTAATGGCCCTCGTGCTAAAGTAAACTGCTACGGTGCTGACGACGTTCGCGAAGGTGTAGCTGTAATGTGGAAAGAAGGCGTTGACGTTTCTATTACCGGTAACTCTACCAACCCAACTCGTTTCCAACACCCAGTTGCTGGTACTTACAAAAAAGAACGCGTATTGGCTGGTAAACCTTATTTCTCAGTAGCATCTGGTGGTGGTACAGGTCGTACTCTTCACCCAGACAACATGGCTGCTGGTCCTGCTTCTTACGGTATGACCGACACCTTGGGTCGTATGCACTCTGACGCTCAATTTGCTGGTTCTTCTTCAGTTCCTGCACACGTAGAAATGATGGGCTTCTTAGGCATGGGTAACAACCCAATGGTAGGTGCTACTGTAGCCGTTGCCGTAGGTGTTGCCGAAGCACTTAACAAATAATCCCGCCCCCTCTTATAAAACGAAAGGCTCTCACTTTTGAGAGCCTTTTTTTGTTGGTTTTGGAGGTTATTGAGTCGTGAAGAAAAAAAGGACACTGCACGCAGTGTCCCTACAAATTAAAATCGTAGATTTAAATTACAATAAATTATTCATAAAAATAATAATCAGCACATACATGTCCTTCCATATGCAATGCACAGCAAATCAGCAGCAGTACCGCGAATACTAACAAATTCATTGCAGTTTTGCCAAGCAGAGGATTCAGTTGTGCACCCACAGCATTTTTTAGCTGACGCCACGTACTAATATGCAACACCATATATAATATAGGTGTAACCAGAGTCCAAATAGGCAAACTTAGCCACAAAGGTAGCATCAAAAGCATGGCTATTATACCAAACCACACATAAACACGACTCATTATTTTTCGGCCAAAAATAACCACGGTGGTACGTTTATTTACCGCAGCGTCGTCTTCCATATCTCTGTAATTGTTTACTATCAGCACATTAGCCGCCAAAAGGCCTATGGCAACAGAAGTAGGAACAACAAATTGTAATCCTTCCCAACTTTCTGTTTGCAAAAAACAAGTAAACACTACTGGGACCACCCCAAAAAACAACACCACTGCCACATCGCCCAACCCATGATGCGAAAGCGGATAAGGACCAGCGCTATAAGCCAATGCAAATAGCATAATCACAATACCCACAATAACCAACCACCAAGGACCATAAAAAAGCATCATGCAGCCTACTACCCCTGCTATGGCAAGGGTAAAAAAAGTAGCTATTTTCATGGCTTTTGGCGAAATCTCACCTTCGGTTACTCCCCTTCTAAATCCTTCTCTACCTTTTTTATCTACTCCGTTTTTAAAATCGTAATATTCGTTGCCAAAATTGGAAGCTATTTGAGCCAGCATAGCAAAAAGCACGCACAACACAGCAGGCACTGCATTAAATTTACCAAGAAACACAGCGCATGCAATGCCTGCTATTACGCCAGCCACACTTACAGGTAGCGTTCTAAGCCTCATGGCTTCTATCCATGCCTTTATCATCGTTTATTTTTTTGCTACATACATCCTACAAATTCCCAATGTGAGCGGTGTATGCTCTACAGTAGCAAAGCCAGCCGATTTCAACATGGAAATAAATTTATCGGGCGCAGGGAAACGCAAAACAGAAGCAGGAAGATACTCGTAGGCTCCTCTATCGCCAGAAATCATACCACCAATGGCAGGTAAAATTTGTAAGAAATACAGTTTGTAACACCAACGAATAAAAGCATTGGACGGCACAGACAGTTCCAATATAACCAACTTTCCACCAGGAGCTAACACCCTATACATTTGGCTTAAACCTACTTCTAAATGCTCAAAGTTACGCACACCAAAGCCCACTGATATGCGGCCGAAAGTATTGTCTGCATATGGCAAATCTTCACAATCTGCCACTAAAAGTTGGGCAGAAACACCTGCTTTTTGTATTTTCTCTCGGCCCACAGCCATCATTCCCTCCGAAATATCCACCCCAATCACCTCGCTACCTTTTGCCAACTTTTGGGCTATTTCTATGGTAAAATCGGCCGTTCCGCATGCCACATCAAGCACTTTTAGGGGTTCTTGCGTATCCACCAAGGCACGTACTGCCTTTTTTCGCCAACCTTTATCTATATTTAACGAAAGAATGTGATTTAGCTTATCATAATCGGGAGCTATATTGTCAAACAATTTTCTTACACCTTCTTTTTTTGCCATAATTATTTTAATTTTAATCTTATACAATATACGTATGTTAGCAGGATTACATTCATTAGCAGTGCATAAATAATGGCAGGAAGTGCCATTTGACCACTGTTAAATATAAAAGGAGAAGATGCAATGGCAATGGCTTGAGCCGCATTTTGCATGCCCACCTCTATAACGATGGTTCGTCTTACTGCATCGTTAAATTTACCTATTCTGGAAATGCCCGAACTACACAGCATCGCCACAAGAATAAGCCCCGCAGCAGAAAGTCCAAGTAGGGCAAAATTTTCTACAATCTCATTTTTATATTGGTAGAAAAACACCAAAGCCAAGGTCATTAGTGCTGGAAAAGCCACTTTACTAAGCACCTTTTTTACCTTTTCGGCCCCTTTAGAGAAAAAATGTTTAAACAAACCACCTATCAACATGGGTGCAAAAATAAGTACAAGGTTCTGTACCAGCAGTTTGCCAATAGGAAGATTTATCTCTACACCAGCCATATTAGAAACACTCGCCGACACAAATTCCATAATAATAGGTAGCGTAAACAAGGTGATAACGCTACTCAAAGCCGTTAAAGTAACAGAAAGTGCCACATCGCCTTTAGCCAGCAAAGAAAATACATTAGAAGAACTTCCACCTGGGCAACAAGCCACCAACATAAGTCCCATAAAATACACAGGAGAAAGTCCAAGTACCCATGCCACTCCAAAAGCTATAACAGGCAGGAGCACAATCTGGCCAATCAAACCCAGCAACACGGCTTTTGGGTTTCTAACTATATCTGCAAATGCTTTTTTACTTAAATCAATGCCTAACAAAAACATCAAGACAATGAGTATAGGCATGACAATCCAAATAGTATTCATAACGCTTATGGCTCTTGGTACCCTAAAATATAATCGTTCATATAATACCCATTACCTATAGGAAAATCGCCACTGCGCAAAATTTTCAATCCCATGTGTTGGTAAAAATGCAAGGCAGGATTATCGCGATTCATATTGAGTTCTATGGCAATAGGTTTTCCTGCAGCATTATTTCGAGCGAAACAAACAGCTTGTTCAAACAAAATACGCCCCAAGCCCATGCCTTGCTCTGTTGGCATAACATAAATTTTATGCAGATGAAACAGCGCCTTACCCTCGGGGGTATCCCCCTCGTATTGTACCGAAACATACCCACAAGGCACATCGCCACGCATAGCTATGTAATAATGATGTCCCTCTTGCAATTGTTTTTCTAAATTAGGCAGGGAATACATCCATTCCATCATGTAGTCTATTTGCGCTGGCGAGAGCATTTCTCTGTACGTATGCCTAAACGTTACTTGTGCCATATTGTGAATAGTAGGCAAATGGGCTTTGGTGGCTTCTATTAAAGTATATTGCGTTTTCATGGTCGTTTATAATTTGAGGCCAAATATCGTAAAAAGTTTTAATTCTGCGTGCTAATCTATCTAAAATTTGGCCTTATATACACTTTAGTAATCTTGGTTATACCTTGTTTTGCTTTCTTTTTTATACCTTTGTTTGCTATAAACAAGAAAAAAAATGAATATATTCCCCAATATACTTAAAACGGTGGGCAATACGCCTTTGGTGGCATTGCAGCAATACAGCCAAAAAAAGAGGCTGGTTTCGACCGTTATAGCTAAAGTAGAAGCCTTTAACCCAGGAGGAAGCGCCAAAGACCGCGTGGCGGCGCAAATGCTCTTGCAAGCAAAGGCAGAGGGATTGATACAACCTGGTGGCACTATCATTGAGCCTACCAGCGGCAACACAGGGGTAGGATTAGCCATGGCCAGCGCAGTTTTGGGCTACAAGCTTATTTTAACCATGCCCGATACCATGAGCATTGAACGCATTAAGTTGGCGCAAGCGTATGGTGCACAAGTAATCCTAACACCAGGGGCTTTGGGCATGAAAGGGGCCATAGCAAAAGCGCAAGCATTGTTGCAAGAAATTCCGGGTTCGTGGATGGCAGGACAGTTTACCAACCCAGCCAATCCTACCGCGCATTACCTAACTACAGGTCCAGAAATTTGGCGCGACACTCAAGGTAACGTAGATATTTTTGTGGCTGGTATTGGCACCGGCGGCACCATTAGCGGCGTGGGCAAATACCTAAAAGAGCAAAACGGCAACATTCAAATCTATGGTGCAGAGCCTGTCGAATCGGCCGTATTAAACGGCAAAGCACCTGGTGCTCATAAAATACAAGGCATTGGGGCTGGATTTATCCCCCAAACCTACAACCCCAACGTGGTTGATAAGGTATTGGAAATTCCCAGCAACGAAGCCATGCAAACGGCCAGGGAACTGGCTCAAACCGAGGGTCTTTTAGTAGGGATTTCATCGGGATGCGCCTTAGCGGCAGCTACTCATTTAGCCCTTTTGCCCCAAAACGCAGGTAAAAACATAGTTGTTCTTTTGCCCGATACAGGCGAGCGCTATTTATCCACCGAATTGTTTCAGTAGGCACCTCACTGATTAGCCAACGAATTCGGGCCCTTCGACAGGCTCAGGGACCGAATTTAGTTCCGTTTCGATTCTCCGATTAGTCGATTAGTCGATTCACCGAGCGAAGCGAATACTAAACAACTAAACAACTAAACGTCTAAACAATATGATGACCAAACAAGAAACCATCGATTTAGCAGTAAAGTATTTTACAGAAGGACACGCTTGTTCACAATCTGTACTTTTGGCCTTTGCAGACCGCATTGGCTTAGACAAAACCATTGCCAAACGCATTTCCAGTACATTTGGAGGCGGCATGGGTCGTTTACGTAGCAAATGTGGCGCTTTAACAGGCGGCTTTATGGTATTAGGCATGGTAGAAGGCTACGAAGGCCCCGAGCAAATGGAACAAAAAATGGCGGTTTATAAACGCGTACGCGAGTTAAACAAAAAAGTAGAAGACCAATACGGCGAAACAAACTGCAACGAATTGCTTATTAAGTACTCCACCCCTTGCAACGTTACCGAACGCAAACATCACCAAGACATTTGCGTAAAATTAGTAGCCGACACCACAGGGTACTTGTATGATATGCTTGAAGTTAGCAGTGAGGAGTGAGGAGTTAGGAGTGATAATTAAACAAAAACAAAAATTTCTCCTTTCTCCTTTTTCAATTCTCAATTATTTTACGTATCTTTGCGGTCGCTTTTAGTATAAAGCAACTAAATTATTATTAACTAATTAAAAACAAGGACATTATGAACAAGTACGAAACCGTTTTCATTTTGACTCCCGTTTTATCTGGCGCTCAGATGAAGGAAGCGGTCGAAAAGTTCAAAAAAGTGTTGACTGATGCCAACGCTGAAATTTTGAACGAAGAAAACTGGGGATTGCGCAAATTAGCCTATCCTATCGACAAAAAAACC
>JAFOWX010000011.1 GCA_017391905.1 Paludibacteraceae bacterium
AATGACACTGGGGAAGAGAAGGTGCAGCACGATCAGAACCGCGTCCACCACCAGGGTTGTGATCACGGCCTGAAGAATGCCGATGATGATCGCGGAGCTGCCCATTGACTTCAGCTGGCTCAGACGGAACTCATTACCGATGGTAAAGGCGATGAAGCCCAGAGCCGTCTGGGTGACAATGCCAAAGGACTCCATCTGCTCCAGGGTGCTTCCAAGAAATGTACTTAAGGACAATGAGGGTGATATGTTTGTTATTGATGCAGAGATATGTACAATAACTAAATAGGTTTGACTTTGGGTTAATGTGGCTGGTTTCGGGCAAAAAGATTTAGAGTATGGGAGATATATTTATTCCTAATCCTAAGGCTGTTAATAGTTTAACAAAGGTGGATACTTGCATGTCTGTTTTTCCTTTTTCTATGCGTGCAATGTAGCTGCGCGTGGTGCCAGACTTTTCTGCTAACTCGGTTTGGGTTAGCTGTAATTCTTTGCGTTTATCTCTAAGCAAAATTCCGTAATAATAGGCTGTTGCTTTATCGTTAAACTGACTGCGGCTTACGGTTCCTTCTTTGCCGTATTTTTTGTCGAGTAATTGATTTGCTGTTGGTATGTTATTGGTTTTCATGGGGTATGGTCTTTAAAATAGTTTGAGCTGCTTTTATTTGACTTTTATAGTCCTTTTCTGACTTTTTGAGAAACTTGAAAAGGTTAGTTCTCTCATAAGGTGATGGTTTATTGGCACGAATGTATCTAATTAGATACAAATATGCAAATTTTTAACGCTTAATCTTAATAGGGTATTTGCTTTAAAACCAAAAAACCTGCCGCGGTGGGCAGGTTGGAGGGTTATTCTCTGTTTTTTGTTGGTTTTATGCATAGCAATTGGAACACAAATTATTCCTATTGCCGAGGCTATGCTATAAAATTGGAAATTTTGTCATTGCATTGACTAAATTTACGTAAATTTTGTCAATTGGTTGACGATTTTTCCATTTATGCTTAATTCTGTTAGCCTATAAATTCCAGGTAATTATCTATATTTATTACCTTATAGGTTGCGTTTGGATATGCTTGTTCAAATATTTTGGGGCATGATGGGGTTTTGCTGTTGTGTTTTATCTCAAAGGCAGCAATTTGGTTATCTTGGACTTCTAAAAAATCTATTTCTTGTTGGTCGTAAGTGCGCCAAAAATAAAAGTCTTTATTTTGCAAATTATTATGCTTGTTTTTTAATCGTTCTGATATAATGTAGTTTTCCCACAATATGCCTGTGTCTTGGCGTGTGGCTAACGGCGAAAAGTTGTTTATAAGGGCATTTCTAATGCCGTTGTCGTAAAAGTACCATTTGCCGGCCTTGGAAATTTCTTTTCGTAAGTTATTAGCGTATCCTCCTACTCTAAATATAACAAACACTTTGCTTAATAAATCAAGGTATTTTTCTACTGTATTTTTGCTTAAACCTATGGTTTTTGCTAATTCATCGTACGAAACTTCGCTACCAACCTGAAGCGAAATACAACGCAATAAATCGCGCATTTTAGAGGCATTTTTAATGCCATCGAACGATAATATATCTTTGAGTAAATAGGCATTTACCAGCTCGGATAGGTATTGCACGCGGTTTGAGTTGGTATCTAATTTTACTACGTCTGGATAACTGCCGTATATTAGGCGATTTTGTAATTCTTGCTTGGTTTGGAGTATGTTTTGGGTTTTACCTAACTCGTGTTGTGAAAATGGACTTAGGTAAAATGAGTTTGAACGTCCTACCAAGGGTTCGCCTGCTTTGTTGCTTAAATCAAAGGATGATGAGCCGGTTGCTATAACGCGAATGCCTTCTATTTCGTCCACTATCAACTTTAACTTCGCACCTATTTGTGGAATATTTTGGGCTTCGTCTATGGCTAATAAATGGATGCCGGCAAGCATTTGTTTGTAATTGGATATGCTTGGGGTAGCCAACAATTGCTGGGCATCGTAGTCTTCGCCATTTAATAGTAGTACTTTGCCGCTAAATTGTTGGATTATTTGTTTCATTAACACGGTTTTACCTACGCGGCGCGCACCAAATAGAAGTACTGCTTTATTGGGTTGTAGGGCTTCTGTTATGTGCCTCGCTAAATCTCTTGTTATGGTATCCATGGTTGTGTTTTTTTGCAAATATAGGAAATTTTGTTAATACGTTGACTAAATTTACGTAAATTTTGTCAATTGGTTGACGATTTTTACCTTTTGCGGGTAATCAAGCCTAATTTTGGACAATAAAAAAACTACTGCTACAAATTGGTTGGTGTCTTTTTGGGGAATTTCGTTTTTCTATTCTTATTTATTTTATAACTTTGCAGCCTGTAATTGATTTTTCAATCTTAACCAATATGATTTACAACGTAATGACGGCTGAGCAAGCAGCCGAACTAATTAACGATGGCGACGTAGTAGGCTTTAGCGGCTTTACTCCTGCAGGTGCGCCAAAAGAAGTGCCTACCGCTCTTGCAAAACGTGCAGAGGCTATTCATGCAGCAGGCAAATCTTTTAAAATAGGTATGTACACCGGTGCTTCTACCGGCGACAGTACAGATGGTGCGTTGGCACGTGCTAATGCTATTAGCTTCCGTACTCCTTACCAATCTAACAAAGATTTGCGTAACTCGCTAAATACCCCCGGCGGTGCTCAATATTTTGACATGCACCTTTCGCAATTGGCGCAAGAGTTGCGTTATGGTTTTATGCCTAAACCAACCGTTGCCATTATTGAGGCTTGCGACATTAACGATGCTGGCGAAATTGTACTAACCAGTGGTGTAGGTATTTCTCCTACCATCGCTAACTTGGCAGACCGCATTATTGTTGAATTAAACGAACGCCACCCCAAAACATTGCGTGGCATGCACGATATTTACGAACCATGCGACCCTCCTTGCCGTCACGAAATTCCTGTGTACAGCGTTTCGGACCGTGCAGGTAGCCCTGTTTTAAAAGTTGATCCTAAAAAAGTGGTGGCAGTGGTTAAAACCAACCGCAAAGACGAAGTTGGTGGTTTTACAGAACCTGATGCAGTAACCACTCAAATTGGTAAATATGTTTCGGAATTTTTGACTAACGAAATGCGTTTGGGCCGAATTCCTAAAACTTTCTTGCCCGTACAAAGTGGTGTAGGTAACATTGCTAATGCTGTTATGTTTGAATTGGGTAACAACCCAGAAATTCCTGCCTTTACCATGTTTACCGAGGTTATCCAAGATGCAGTTATCGACCTAATGAAAAAAGGCCGTATTACCTTTGCTTCTGGTTGCTCGCTAACCGTAACCGACCCTGTGTTGCAAGAAATTTACGACAACATGGACTTCTTCCACAACAAATTGGTGCTTCGTCCACAAGAATTATCTAACAACCCTGGTTTGGTACGTCGTTTGGGCTTAATTACCATTAACACCGCATTAGAAGCCGACATTTACGGTAACATTAACAGTACACACGTTATGGGTACCAAAATGATGAACGGTTTGGGTGGT
>JAFOWX010000120.1 GCA_017391905.1 Paludibacteraceae bacterium
GATTGTTACGTGCCGGTAAACTGGCAGCGCAGGTGGCGGCAGCTGCGTCGTTTGGCCGGGTTTTCTCGCTGGGTGCCGGATGTGTGCCGCCATACTTTTGCTACATATCATGCGGCCTATTACCGGAATATGTCAGAGTTGCAGCTGGAGGTGGGGCACCGGGATTCGTTTCTGTTGCGTAGTTGTTATATGGTGCCTACTGTGCATAAACAAGCAGCTGTTTTTTTTGGAAGCTGCGCCGGTAAAACAGTCGGAAAATAAACTTGCAGGAGCGTCATATACTCTGCTAGAATACACTCATGTTCAAGAAAACTCTTTGCACTGCGCTTATGCTGGCTGCTCTGGTGCCGGCATGGGCTGCGGAGTGGATGACGGACCTGGAGGCTGCCAAGACAAAGGCTGCTGCGGAGAATAAGGCTGTTCTCATTGATTTTACCGGGTCGGACTGGTGCGGCTGGTGTGTGCGCTTGCGCAAGCAGGTGCTCGATACTCCGGCTTTTGAGTCCTATGCCAAGGATAAATTCGTGCTGATGGAGGTGGATGTGCCGCATAATCCCAAGTTTGATAAGGAACTGCGCGCTCGCAATGAGAAACTTTGTGAGCAGTATAATGTGCGCGGTTTTCCCACGCTGCTTGTCGTGACCCCGGCTGGCAACAGGCTATTTAGAAGAATTTTTCCAATACGCCGAACAAAAAGGCATTAAGCGCAACGACAAAGAGATAAAACAATCTGAAAAACTCATTAAAAATCAAATACAAGCCTACATTTGCCGAAACATATTGGGCGACAAAGGATTTTATCCTGTCCTAAACTTGGATGACAAAACCGTACAAAAAGCCGTAGAAGTACTAACTAGTGACGAGCATTCACCCGAAAGTAAGGATTGGAAAGTTATACAAAGCTTGCTACAATGATCCACGTTAAAGAAATACTACAATCGTATTGCCAAGGCAACCAAGCCTTGTTTGACATTCTTTGGAGTCACGGCAACAGCGTAGCACAAAAAGCCATTGAAATAGCGCGTTTACATCCCGAGTGGGCATTAGACGAAGATTTTATATACGAGGCTGCTATGCTACACGACATTGGTGTTACTCAATGCGATGCGCCTGGCATTCATTGCTACGGCAAACACCCCTACATTTGCCACGGTTATTTGGGTGCCGATATATTGCGCGGAATGGGATTAGAAGAACACGCCCGCATTGCCGAACGCCATACCGGTACCGGGCTAACTGCAGACTACATTGCCCAAAAAGGGCTACCCTTACCTACCGGACGCACATACGCTCCTCAAACCATTTACGAGCAACTGATATGCTACGCCGACAAATTCTTTTCCAAAACCAAATTAGACCAAGAAAAGAGTTTAGAAAAAGTAGAGGCGTCGCTCGCCAAATGGGAGGACGCCTCACTACAACGCTTTAAAGCTTGGACGCTTACATTTTATCCGGAACACCAATTCCCAACAACGCCATAGCTTGTTTAATAACTTTTGCTACGCTACGCGATAGCACAATACGCATGCTACGTACGGCGGCATCCTCTTCTTTTAAGATGCTGTAATCGTGGTAAAATTGGTTGTATTCTTTTACTAAATCGTAAGTATAGTTTGCAATTAAAGAAGGACTGTATTCTTTACCTGCTTGTTTTATTACTTCGGGGAACGAAGCCAATGCACTAATTAGCGCAATTTCTTTATCGTTTAGGCTGATTCCTTGAAAATCTTCGCTTCCATAACCCATTTCGGCCGCTTTACGCAACACCGATTGGATACGTGCGTGCGCGTATTGAATAAACGAACCGGTATTGCCGTTAAAGTCGATGGATTCTTTTGGATTGAAGGTCATGTTTTTGCGTGGATCCACTTTTAGGATAAAGTATTTTAAGCTACCCAATCCAATAGTGGTGCAAATAGCATCAATCTCTTCTTGCGACAAACCATCCAATTTGCCCAATTCTTTTGAAATTTCGGTAGCAGTACCTACCATTTCGTCCATCAAATCGTCGGCATCCACTACTGTACCTTCGCGGCTCTTCATTTTGCCTTCGGGTAGTTCCACCATGCCGTAAGAGAAGTGAACCAAATCTTTGCCCCATTCAAAGCCCAAACGGTCTAACAAAATAGACAATACTTGGAAGTGGTAGTTTTGTTCGTTACCTACCACGTAAATCATTTTATTGATGGGGTAATCTTGGAAACGAAGCGAAGCAGTACCAATGTCTTGTGTCATGTAAACCGAAGTTCCGTCGGCACGCAACAACAATTTTTGATCCAAACCTTGGTCTGTCATATCAGCCCAAACAGAGCCGTCTTCTTTGGTAAAGAACAAGCCTTTTTGCAAGCCTTCGTTCACTTTTTCTTTACCAATCAAATAGGTATCAGATTCGTAATAAATTTTGTCAAAATCTACGCCCATGCGTTTGTAGGTTTCGTCAAAACCATCGTACACCCATTGGTTCATGGTTTCCCAAAGTGCACGCACTTCTTTGTCGCCGGCTTCCCATTTACGCAACATTTCTTGCGCTTCCAACATAAGGGGAGCGTTTTTCTTGGCATCGTCTTCGCTCATGCCGGTAGCCATAAGCGATTTGATTTCTTCTTTGTATGCCTTATCAAAAGCTACGTAGTAATCGCCTACCAAGTGGTCGCCTTTTTTGCCAACCGATTGAGGAGTAGCACCTTGACCAAATTTTTGCCATGCCAACATCGACTTGCAAATGTGAATACCACGGTCGTTTACAATGTTGGTTTTAACCACTTTGTAGCCGTTGGCTTTCATAATTTCGGCCAAACTGTAACCCAATAAGTTGTTACGAATATGACCCAAGTGCAATGGTTTATTGGTATTGGGCGAAGAATATTCTATCATAACCAAAGGCGAAGCATCGGTTACAGGCGTAATGCCATAAGCAGCGTCTTGGTCTATTTTTTGCAAGGTATCAATCCACGAACCTTGTTGCAATACAATGTTCAAAAAGCCGTTAATAACGTTTACATCGGCTACGATAGAAACGTTGGCTTTTAGGTAATCGCCTATTTCTTGCGCTGTTTGCGCAGGATTTTTGCGAGAAAGTTTAAGCAATGGGAAGGTAACAAGCGTCCAATCGCCTACAAATTCTTTCTTGGTTTTTTGCAAGGTAATTTGCGATTCGGCAGGCGCAGCACCGTACAACTGCTCTACACCTGCTATAATTGCATCTTTTAGTTGTTTTTCCATGAATTTTTAGCTCTATTAAATAGGCTGCAAAGATAATAAAAATATTGACTAATCGGTTAATCGACTCATGGACGAATTGATTAACGATTTATTTTATCACTTAACTCGGCACCGGCTTTAAATTTTACCACTTTTTTAGACTCAATGGTCATTTTTTCTTGGGTAGAAGGATTTACGCCTTCTCTGGCTGCACGTTCCACCACTTGAAACGCACCAAACCCTACCAAAGCTACTTTATCGCCTTTTTTTAGGGCTTTTGATACCGATTTGATAAAGCCGTCTAACGCTTTTTTTGCCGTTACTTTGCTAATGCCACCATGTAGCGCCATTGCATCTACTAATTCTGATTTGTTCATATAGGTTGATTTTAAGGATTTTATAAGGTTTTAGACATGCGTTTGTGCCAAGCGTTTTTCGCGCTCTACCACCTCTTTTGCCTTTTTGGCATAAATAATAAGGCGCAACGATTGTCCGTAGCTAAAGTAATTGATCATCCAGTTAAAGAAGACGATAAATTTATTGCGTACGCCCAAAATAGAACGCAAGTGTACCACCAACCACATAAGCCATGCAAAGAAACCGCCCATTTTCATGCCGGCAAATTCTGCCACGGCTTTGTTACGGCCTACGGTTGCCATAGAACCTAAGTTTTTATAGCGGAATGGTTTTAATTTTTTGCCTTTTTCCAAGCGTTTTAAGTTGCTTGCCAACAAGTTTCCTTGTTGAATAGCTGGCTGTGCCAATTGAGGGTGTCCGCCTTTCCATTGAGGGTCTGCATCCAACATAAGACATTGGTCGCCAATACTAAACACATTGTCCATGCCTTTTACACGGTTGTAAGCATCTACCAAAATACGACCGCCACGACCCACTTTATCGGCGGGCATTTGTCCCACCACTTGAGCAGTAACACCGGTTACCCAGATAAAGGTACGGGTAGCAATGGTACTGCCATCGTTGATGTACACAATGTGGTCTTTATAATCGGTAACGCGTTGGTTCAACAACACATTAACGCCCATAGAACGCAAGTATTTAAGCACATTGTCCGACGATTTTTGGCTCATGGCACTTAACAAACGGTCTTGCGATTCGATGAGGTAAATATTCATCAAGCTATTGGGCAAATCGGGGTAGTCTTTGGGCAATACAAAGTTTTTCATTTCCGACAACGCGCCTGCAATTTCCACACCGGTAGCACCCCCACCTACAATCACTACATTAAGTAGCTCTTGGCGTTCTTGTGGGCTGGCACAAGTAAGGGCACGTTCAAAATTATCGAGCAAAGCATTGCGCAAACCCATAGACTCGCTTAGGGTTTTCATAGGAATGGAGTTTTCTTCAATTTCTTTGTTGCCAAAGAAGTTGGTGGTTGTTCCTGATGCCAACACCAAGTAATCGTACGATAATTTACCAATAGACGTTTGAATCATGTTTTTTTCGGGCATGATACTCTTTACTTCGGCCAAACGGAAATAAAAATCTTTGCGTTTTTGGAAGATTCGTCTAAATGGGAAGGCTATGCTGCTGGGTTCGATACCAGAAGAAGCCACTTGGTAAATAAGGGGTGGAAACTGGTGGTAGTTGTTTTTATCTACCAATACTACTTGAAAATTAGATTTTTTGAGCTTTTGTGCCAATTTAAGGCCACCAAAACCTCCACCAACGATAACAACACGTTTCTTGTCTGTTTTAGGAACATTACAACTCATAGTACAATCCGATAATGTGGTGATGCGGTGTGTCGGTTAGACAAATGCGCCGTGTCACGCTTTGTTATTAGTTTTGCTGATAGTGGTACAAAGTTAGTTAAATTAAAGCAGAGTAAAACACTTGAATACGGGGAAATATGGCAACGTTTAAACGAATATACCATTTGTTAGCCGTTTTTTGTTTTTCTTAACGTATTATGCCCTATTTACGGGGGTATATGTTACTATTTTGCAACAACTATTACAACTAAACAAAAAATATTATCTTTGTAGCCCTAAATACATGTAGCATGAATCAGTATCAATCCATAAACCCCAATTTTCCACCCATTGTTAAAAACCTGATTATCATAAACGTTTTAGCATGGATAGCCAGCATCTCGCTTCCTAAATTTGGCATTGACTTGGTGGACTTATTGGGATTGCACTACTGGGAATCGTCGCAATTTAACGCCATTCAGTTGGTTACCTATATGTTTTTGCACGATACTTCGTCCATTACCCAC
>JAFOWX010000121.1 GCA_017391905.1 Paludibacteraceae bacterium
GGTAGCGTAGTACTATTGCCACTTTTGTCTGTATATATCCATGTAATAGGCGCACTCATTGCGATAGCTGTAAATGTATTTGATTCACCTTTACAGATATTGTCTCCATTAGATGAAACTATAGTAGCATTGGCATCGCCCACAACTTCTACATATGTTAACGCAGCGTAATTTACATCTTTGCCCAACCATTCCCATGTTAAACTAAATGTGGCGGTAGGAGTGCTAGCTGTAAATTTATACTCAAAAGAGCCTTCTACATTACATGCCGTTACTTTTATGTAATTGTTATTTATCTCTCCCCATGTATTAGAACCACCATTATAGTCTGTTATAGAACCCCCAGTTAGTGTACGTAAAAACTGCATCCCATCGTGGTTGCTTCCGTTTACTTTTATCTTGAATTTAAATGTATATGACTTAGTAGGGATTAGGTTGTACATGTTAATTGTGAATAGCGTCGTTTTGGTTTGATCTGATTTTTTGTAGCCAAATTGCGCACCTGAGCTACTCACGGTATATTGACCTAATTGGTTAGTAACGCTACCATTTTTATATGTGTAGTCAGTAGAAATACTATTGATAAATGGCGGCTCAATTTTAATATCAGATAACGTGTAATTGCTTCCTGAAACTCCGTCTTTGGGTTGAAAAGTAGTGGTTGAGGTAAAGGCCCACGCAGAGGCGGTGCCAATAAGTAAAAATAGAATAGTAAAGAGTAAGGAAGTAGCTCTTTTTGTCATGGTATTTTAATTTTTAAGGTTTACAAAATAGGTTGTTGTGTTTATGTGAGTACATAAATCCCACAAAAGTAGGTATTTTTTTGCAAATAATAACAATAATCCTACCTAATTAACTAAAAAACAGCACAAAATATTGTGTTTGTTGAAAAATAACCATACAAAACGGGTGGTAATATGTCCAAAAATTGTAAATTTGTTTCTTGAATTTTTAACAAAAAAAGAATACTCGATTAGTTGGAACAATGCGAATAGTAATCGAGTAATTGGAGCGAAGCAACTTAAATATGGCAAAACAGGCTGAGACGCCCATGATGGCGCACTTTTACGAGATGAAAAAGCAACACCCCGACGCTGTGTTGCTGTATCGTTGTGGCGACTTTTATGAAACCTACGGCGACGATGCGGTGTTAGCTTCGCAAATATTGGGAATTTCGCTTACCTACAGAAGCAAAAATTCGCCCAATCCCATTAGCATGGCAGGTTTTCCCTTTCATGCCCTTGATATCTACCTGCCCAAATTGGTAAGAGCGGGCCATCGCGTAGCCATCTGCGACCAGCTGGAAGATCCCAAACTATGCAAAACCAAGTTAGTTAAACGTGGTATTACCGAGTTGGTAACCCCCGGTATTTCGTACAACGACCAATTGCTCGACAATAAATCCAACAACTTTTTATGCGCCCTGCATATCCAAAAAAGTTCGGTGGGAGCGGCGTTTTTAGACATTTCTACGGGCGAATTTTTGGTAGCCCAAGGCGGCGAACAATACATAGCCAAGCTAATCAGTAGTTTTTCGCCCAAAGAAATTTTGTATGCGCCAGGCAAAGAAAACGCCGTGTTAGCCATGGCAGATTCTGGTATAAGTCGTTTTAAATTAGACGATTGGATTTTTACGTCCGATGCGGCACAAAGTCGTTTAACCAAACAGTTTGAAGTAAAAAACCTAAAAGGATTTGGCATAGACGGCATGGCCGATGCCACCATAGCCGCAGGTGCCATTTTGTATTACTTAGACCAAACCCAACACTTTCAAACCTCGCACATAAGCCGCATAAGCCGTGTGGCCGAAAACAATTTTGTTTGGCTCGATAAATTTACCATTCGCAATTTGGAGCTGTTTGGCAGCAACTACGCAGACGGAAAAACCTTTATCGATGTGTTAGATCACACCCAAACCCCCATGGGCGCCCGTTTGTTGCGTCGTTGGGTGGCATTTCCCCTTAAAAACGTACCCCAAATTGTGGCACGCCAAGAAATGGTAGAAGCCTTTTTTCGCGAGCCAGCCCTAAAAGACGCCCTCTTGCGCCAGTTGCCCCTTATTGGCGACATGGAACGCTTGGTATCCAAAGTGTCGGCAGGCCGTATCAATCCGCGCGAGGTGGTACAGCTAAAAACCGCCCTTTTTGCCATAGAGCAGATACAAGCCTTGTGCGCCGCCTCATCCTGTGCAGCCCTACAAGACATGAGCCAAAAACTACACCTTTGCACCGATATTCGCAACCAAATAGACGCATGGGTAGAAATGGATCCCCCTATGGCAGTAAACAGGGGTGGGGTGATAAAAAAAGGTGTTAACGCCGAGTTAGACGAATACCGCAGCTTGGCCTATTCGGGCAAAGACTACTTGCTACAAATGCAACAACGCGAGGCCGAGGCAACCGGCATTAGTAGCCTGAAAATAAGCTATAATAATGTATTTGGCTATTATATAGAGGTGCGAAACGCGCACAAAGATGCCGTGCCCGAAACTTGGATTAGAAAACAAACCTTGGTAAATGCCGAACGTTACATTACGCCCGAGTTAAAAGAGTACGAAGAAAAAATTTTGGGTGCCGAAGAACGCATCCTTATCATCGAAAACCGCCTGTTCCAAGAACTGCTTATGCGTTTGTTGGAATACACCCGTCAGTTGCAGGCCGATGCCGAAATTGTGGCGCAAATAGACGTGCTAAGCAATTTTGCCGTTATTGCCGCCCTGCATAAATACAACCGCCCTGTTATTTCAGACTCGGACGTATTGGAAATAAAAAGCGGCAGACACCCCGTTATTGAACAGCAATTGCCTGTAGGCGAGCCATATATCCCAAATGATGTGTACTTAGACAGTACCTCGCAACAAATCATTATCATTACCGGTCCAAACATGGCAGGTAAGTCTGCTTTGTTGCGTCAAACCGCCCTTATCACCCTGATGGCGCAAATGGGCAGTTTTGTACCTGCCGATAGCGCACACATAGGCGTGGTGGACAAAATCTTTACCCGTGTAGGCGCCGGCGACAATATTTCCATGGGCGAAAGTACCTTTATGGTGGAAATGAACGAGGCTTCGAGCATCCTAAATAACCTATCGCACCGTAGCTTGGTTTTGTTTGATGAGTTGGGCCGAGGCACCTCTACCTACGACGGCATTTCGTTGGCATGGGCCATTGTGGAGTATATTCACGAACACACCTCGCACAAAGCACGTACCCTGTTTGCTACCCACTACCACGAGCTAAACGAGATGGAAAAGAGCTTTGAGCGAATCAAAAACTACCACATTACCGTTAAAGAGGCAGGCGGTAAAGTTATTTTCTTACGAAAATTGGCCCGAGGTGGCAGCGAACACAGCTTTGGTATTCATGTGGCAAGGCTGGCAGGCATGCCAAAAAGCGTGCTACAACGTGCCGAACAAGTGTTATCTTCGCTCGAAAATCAAAGCAACCGCGAAAACCTAAGCAAACCGTTAAGCAGTTTGGCACAAAGTCGCGAGGGGTATCAGCTAAGCCTGTTCCAGTTAGACGACCCCGTGCTAACATCCATTCGTGACGAAATTAAAAACGTAGATATCAACAACTTAACACCCATAGAGGCGCTTAATAAACTAAACGAAATCAAAAAAATCATCACCGGCAAATCGTAATCGACATTCACTATTCGGTCCCTGAGCTTGTCGAAGGGCCCGACAAAATTCAAATAAAATCAACGCATAAAAAACTAAACAATTATACAATGCAAAAGAAAACCGTATTTCTAACAGGCGCCACCGGCAATATGGGTGGTGCAGGTTTAGCAGAATTGCTCAAAAAAACAGACCTTTATAACATTAGGTTGTTGGTACGTCCCAGCAAAGTAAACAAGAAAAAATTGGCTTACTTAGCCGGAAACCCCAACGTAACCATTATTTGGGGCGACTTAACCAACTACAACCACATGCTTGAGGGCATTACCGGCTCAGACATTGTGCTACACGTAGGCGGTATGGTATCGCCCAGTGCCGACTATTTTCCAAAACGTACCCTGCACACCAACATTACCGCCGCTCAAAACCTGGTAAAAGCCGTGTTGGCGCAACCCAATGCAGACAACATTAAAGTGGTGTACATTGGTACCGTGGCTCAAACCTCAGACCGTAACGAGCCCATCCATTGGGGACGCACCGGCGACCCTATCTGCATCAGCGTGTACGACCACTATGCCATGAGTAAAACCGCTGCCGAAAAAATCATTGTGGAATCGGGCATTAAAAACTGGGTAAGTTTACGCCAAACGGGTATTTTGTACGCAGGCATTTTGAAAAATTTTGACCCCATTATGTTCCACGTACCCTTGCGTGGTGTGTTAGAATGGGCTACTGTAGAGGATAGCGGTCGCATTTTGGCCAATGTATGTAGCGACGATGTGCCAGCCGAGTTTTGGAACAACTTCTACAACATTGGTAGTGGCAAAGAATATCGCCTATCCAACTACGAATTTGAGTGCTATTTGTTGGATACCATTTCTTGTCCTCGTCCCGAAAAAATATTCAACACCAACTGGTTTGTGTTGCGTAACTTCCACGGACAATGGTATTTAGACTCCGATAAATTAGAAGAATACCTACATTTCCGTGCCAATGTTCCTGTGGCCGAATACTTTAAAAAACACTTAGGCAAGCAAGTGCCCTGGTTCTACCATTTGGCTGCTATTTGTCCACCTATCTTTATCAAATGGGCGATGTACTTTATGGCAAACAAAAAGAAATGGGGTACACAATGGTGGATAAAAAACAACATAAAAGAGCGTATCGCTGCGTATTACGGTTCTGTAGAGGCGTGGAAAAACATACCTTCTTGGAAAGAATTTGACCTTTCACACCCTTCAGAAACCGATATTGTGCACATAGACCACGGTTACGACGAAACCAAACCTCGTACCGAATGGACCATCGAAGATATGCAACAAGCAGCAGCTTTCCGTGGCGGTAAGTGCTTATCTACCACCATGGTAAAAGGCGATTACGCTACACCGCTTACTTGGCAATGTGCCGATGGCCATACCTTCCAAATGTCGCCTGTATTGGTGCTACAAGGTGGTCACTGGTGTCCCGATTGCCAACCCATGCCCTGGCGTTATAACCACATAGCGGCTACCAACCCATTCTTTGCGCAAATTTGGCATCCGCTTCACGGCAAAGAAGAGGATGATGTATATACCGAGGATATTTTTGCCGGTTGGGACTAAGGCAATTCTAAAGGTAAATTTCTGCGTTATGCTTGCCCTCAAAATCCTCATTTACTAAATGTAAACTCCGGTTTTTCGGGCTGCGCAAGCCTTGAACTTTACGCTTTATAATTGCCTTACGAATAGTAACAAGCGACAGAAATAATTAAGGCTCCCCGCAGGGAGCCTTAATTATTTCTTAAACGCATCTAATCGTTTCATTACGGCAAATACAAACCAATCGGGTAAGTGCTTAATAAGCGGCACAAACAAGTGGTTTAAGAAACCTGGCATAACTTGTTTTTTCTTTTTGAACATCTTTTTAAGCGCAATCTTAACCAAACGTTCGGGTGGCATCGATACGCGAATAGCAACCGCCAATTTACGTAGGTTCGAGGCCAAACCGTACAAGCCAGTATCAATCGCACCAGGGCAAATGGCGGTAACACTTACACCGTGTGGCATCATTTCGTACCACATAGAACGGCTAAAGTTTAAGATATAGGCTTTGCTGGCGTTGTAGCATTGAATGCCTGGCATAGCCATCCACGCGCTCATCGAACTCATATTTAAGATATATCCTTTGCCACGCTCGCGCATATCGGCACCAAAAAGGCGGCATAGTTGGGTTACGGTTCTAATGTGCAAGTGCAACATCAAGTTAATGCGTTCTTGGCTGGTTTTAACTAAATCGTTAAAATAAAAAACACCCGCATTGTTTATCAAAACTTCAATCTCGTAACCACCGTCTTTGCAAAATTGATGCAACTCATTGGCAGCGTTTTCGGTAGATAAATCTTGATAAACCGCTACGGTTTTTACGCCGTATTCGGCCTTGATTTGTTCGGCTACTTGGTGAATTTCTTTTTCTTGGTTACTAACTAGTACCAAGTTGTATTTATAGGTAGATGCCAATTGAGTGGCATATTGTAGTCCAATACCTTGACTAGCTCCTGTTACTAATGCGTACATAATTAATCGTATTTTACTCAAAGCTTCGCTTTTCGTGAAGTTGCTCTCGCTCGGCATAATCAAGTAAACTTGCTTCTGCTCTCGCTTAATCGCAACTTTCGTGAAGTTGCTCTCGCTCGGCATAATCAAGTAAACTTGCTTCTGCTCTCGCTTAATCGCAACTTTCAGCTTTTGCAATTTCTTTTTGGATCTTTTTGGGTAGGTTGTCCACGCAGTGATGACACTTCATTTCTTTGGTGTACATACGGCCAATGCAGTAGTTACTGTGCTTACAACCACAACGATAAGTACTATCGGCTTCCTTCATTTTGTTTACAAAAGCAGGGTCGTGTACCAATGCACGTGCCATTTGAACCATTTCAAAGCCACTGTCCAATACCTCGTCAATTTTTTGGCGACTTACCAAACCACCTACGTAAATAATAGGCATTTTAAGTTCGGCACGGAATTTTTTGGCGTCTTCTAAGAAATAGGCTTCCTTAAACGGTACGGTAGGAATCATCCATCTTCCCACCAAAGCCAAAGCAGCTTTTAACCACCAGAATTTGGCCATATCCATGTAGTGTGCCAATGTTTTTAACGGCATAGCACCACGCATAACCGCCATGGGCGCTTTGCTCACAAAGCCGGCACTCAATACCACTGCGTGTACGCCAAATTTTTCAATTTCTTTGGCAACGGTAATGCAGTCTGGTAGTTGCAAACCGCTTTTAAAACCGTCGTACATGTTGGTTTTAACCACCACCGCCATGTCGTCTTTGGCAGCAGTCATCACTTCGGCCAACACTTCGCGCATAAAACGCATGCGGTTGTCGAGCGAACCACCGTATTCGTCGCGGCGTTTGTTGGTATAGGGCGATAAGAATTGCGAAATTAGGTAACCGTGACCGGCGTGAATTTCCACACAGTCAAAACCAGCTTCGCGGCACATGTTTACCGCTTTACCAAAGTCTTTTACCAACGCCTTAATTTCGTCCACTTTAAGACCACGTACCAAGGTGGGCGAATATAGGTTAAAACCGGTAGAAGGGCCTACAGGCATGCATCCGCATGTGTAATAGTGGGTCATATTGCCACAGTGTCCCAATTGGATACTTGCTTTTGCTCCTTCGGCGTGAATGGCATCGGTTAGTTTCTTTAAATCGGGAATAATTTCCTCGCGCATCCAAAGTTGTCCGTCAAACGAAACACCGCTACGGTTTACCGCACAGTAGGCAATGGTAGTCATGCCAATGCCACCTTTGGCAACGCTTGTGTGGTAATCAAACAAATCTTGCGATGGCTTGTTGCCATAGCACATGTTTTCAAAAGCCGCCGAACGGATGGTGCGGTTTCTCAATGTAATAGGTCCCAATTGATAGGGAGTGAATAGCTTGCTCATATATAAGTGGTGATGCGGTGATATGGTGATTATTCGTACTTTGTACTCATCAGTACGTCGGTGATTCGGAAGTTATCAACTCACCGACTCACCAAATAGCCAAATCACCGATTAATAAATAAACGGTATTACTCTTTTAAGTTTCTTTTTGTCGAATTCATCGGCAAATTCTACGCTGTATTTTTTGTAAATGGCGTGAGCACGAGGCACTAAGTTGGCACAAGTCCACCACAAGAAAATGGCACCGGCGTAAGACCACGTTAGTACGGCAAAGCCTGTCCATTCCAAAATTTCGCCAAAATAGTTGGCAGAGGTAACGTATTTATACATGCCTTTTTTAGGCAAATAGTGTTTGGTGTCGCCGGGTTTGCGTAAGTGGCGAATTACGTAATCAGAATGCAAGTTGATAATAAAACCTGCCACAAAAATGCATGTACCAATGATAAATTGTGGCGTGGTTAGCCATGCTGTAGTGTACATATCGGCAGGCGATAGGTAGAAAATCCAATACCCTTGGATAATGCCGTTTATCAAGTTAAAAACAAATCCCATCATCATAATAACAATAGGCATTTTGCTTTTGCCTTTTAATAAAAATGGGAAGATAAACGAACGCTGAAAATAGTGCGTCTGGAAAATGAGGAAAATGACCAAAGGAGCTATTTCTAAGGTACGTTGGCTCATGCCCCATAGGTATAGCATCACAAAAAATACGGGGCATTCCATAATAACCCATGCCACTTTGTTGTTAATGGCGGGACCCCATTTGTCGCTAATCATTTTACCGTAGCCGGCTTCTACAAAGTATAAGGCTACAAATACTACAAGGCCTGTGATGGCCATAATTAGTAGTAGAAAATTAAATTGTTCTAAGCTCATATTATTTTGACTAATCGGTAAATCGACTAATCGACTAACCGAGAATTATGTTATGAATAAAATTATTCGCATTATCGACTCACCAAATCACCGCCTCACCGACGTACTGATGAGTACGAAGTACGAATAATCACCAAAGGGCGCAGCCCTTTAAAACGCCCAGCACACATTATCCACCCAAAGGGTGTTGCCTACGGTACCGATAAATGCACCTTGGTTGCCTGCGGTAATCATCATAATAACGTGCGTTGGCTCGTCGTCTTCGCTGCCCCAACCTTCTTCCAAAACAGGCACTATCTTACCCTTGCTGTTCATGGCACGATAAGGGCCGTTTAAGTGCATAAAATCTTGATAATAATCGGTTTTAGTAATATCGCCGTAGTGTATTTCTACGCGGTGTTTGTTTACCCATTCGGGCACATCGTGATCCAATTGCTCGCGTGCTGTACCCACACGTAGGGCGTGAATGTTACCATCTTTGTCTTCCCAACGTTTTTGCAAGTAAACAAAAAATTCTGCTTTATCCTGAACTCCGTCTATGCGTTTAGAACCAACGCCCGGAAATTTCATAACGTAGTTGTTTGTAGAGATAATGCACTTGTAATCAAGTACTAATGCTTTTGGTTTGCGGGTAAAAGGAATACCAAAATTTAAGTTTTTATAGGGGTCGCCTGTGCCGGTAATAGGCTCAATGGTTTGTCCCAAAAACATACTGCCCGAGACCAATACAGAAATATCAATAAACCCTAATACTGTTACATCTTCCATTTTGGTGTCCAAGCGAGCACATCTGCCGTTGCCACGAGCTTCGGGTTGTACCGTGTTGCTTCCTTTGTGAATACCAGCCACCTTGGCGTAGGCGTTAGACATGGTCCATGGGGTATTTGCCTTGTAATCGTAAGGAATATTGCCTTTAATATAGCCTTCCGGGCCTACTACGTATAGCAATTTGGTGTTTCCACCAATGATGGCAGACTCTGCTATTTCGCGTGTGGTCCACGATTCAAAATCGCCGTACTTAATAGGCTCTATGGTTTGTGCTGAGGCCAATATGGCTGAAACACAAAATGTTAGGATAAGTGCAAGTCTCTTCATTTCTTTATACAAAAAAGCAGTGCAAAGTTAATAAAAAAACTCAAAACTCCTAATCATTCGCCTCGCACATACTTTCACCGATTAGTCAAAAAACTCCTCACTCCTCACTCCTAACTCCTCCTTAGTGCGCTTGTAGCCAGTTAGCCCCCACGCCACAGTCGGCTATAAGCGGTACGCTAAGCGCTATGGCCTGGCTCATTTCGCGGCAAACAATGTCTTTAACCTGCTCCAACTCTTGCGGATACACGTTAAAGTTTAGTTCGTCATGCACTTGCAAAATCATTTGCGAACGCAAGCCGGCTTGCTCAAACGCCTTGTCGATAGCAACCATGGCCACCTTGATAATATCGGCGGCACTGCCCTGAATAGGGGCGTTTATGGCGTTTCTTTCGGCAAAGCCACGTACAAAACTATTGCCCGAATTTAGGTCGGGTAGGTAGCGTTTGCGTCCCCAAAGCGTTTCCACGTAGCCCACCTTGCGCGCCTTTTCAATGCACTCGTCCATGTATGCCTTGATGCGTGGATAGGTAGCAAAGTACCCGTCTATCAGTTCTTTAGCCTCAGAACGAGGTATTTGCAGGCGTTCGCTCAAGCCAAAGACAGAAATACCGTAAATAATGCCAAAGTTGGCTGTTTTTGCCTTGCGACGCATATCGGACGTAACCTCTTGCAAAGGTACTTTGTAAATTTTGGCAGCGGTGGCAGCGTGAATGTCGCCATCCATGTTAAATGCCTCTATCATAGCCAAATCGCCACTTAAATGCGCCATAATGCGCAATTCAATTTGCGAGTAGTCGGCCGAAAAAAACAGGCAACCATCATCGGGAATAAAACATTTGCGTATTTCCTTGCCCATGTCGTCGCGCACGGGTATGTTTTGCAAGTTAGGATTGCTGGAACTTAACCTACCGGTAGCTGTAACTGCCTGATTATAGGATGTATGTATCTTTCCTGTTTGCGCATTAACCAATTGGGGCAATGCCTCTATGTACGTGCTAAGCAGTTTTTTTATGCCTCGGTATTCTAAAATTTTGCCCACAAGGGGGTGTTTGCCACGTAGGCTTTCCAAAACTTCCTCGGACGTAACATACTGACCTGTTTTGGTTTTCTTGGCTTTTTCCACAATTTTTAAGCGGTCAAACAGCACTTCGCCCACCTGTTTGGCAGAACTTAGGTTAAATTCCATGCCGGCCAATTGGTACGCCTCTTGCTCCATGACTGCCAAGGTTTGTTGCATGTTTTTGGCCGAAGCCTGTAAGGCCTCGCTGTCAATGCGTACCCCTGCTATTTCCATGCGTGCCAACGTGCGCAACAATGGCATTTCCACCTGATAAAACAGTTTGTCCATGCCGGCCTCCACCAATTCGGTTTGCAATTTTTGGTACAATTGCCAGGTAATGTCCGCATCCTCGGCAGCGTATTCGGTAATTCGTTCCAAAGGCACATCGGTTATGGCCATTGCCTTTTTGCCCTTACCACCCACTAATTGTTCGTATGTAATGGTTTGGTAATGCAAATAAATGTCTGCCAAATAATCCATGCCGTGGCGCAATTCGGGCTGTAGCACGTAGTGTGCCAGCATGGTATCAAATAGTTGCCCCTTAACGGTTACGCCGTGGCGGTGTAGCACCATAAGGTCAAATTTGCAATTTTGCCCAATTTTTAAGGTATGCTCGTTTTCAAACGCAGGGCGTAATTGTTCCAAAATAGGGGTTATATTGTTGGCATTTACGGCAATAAAGTAAGCCTCGTGCGCTTGCCAAGCAAAAGAAAGCCCCACCAAACCGCATGTCATTACGTCCAAGCCGTCTGTTTCGGTATCAAAACAAAAAGCAGGTTGCGCCTTGAGCGTTTCCACCCACGCAGGCAGTTGCTCCAAGGTAATAAGTTGGTAGGTATGGGGTGTGGTGGTGATGTTGTTTACTACTGGCGATTCGTTCTTTTCGGTCCCTGAGATTGTGGAAGGGCCAAATCCACCCCCCTCGGTCTCTGAGCTTGTGGAAGGGTCTTCCAACCCCGCAAACAAATCCATCATGCCATCGTCTTTTTGGGGTTTCTTGGCGGTTACAGAAACTGCGGTCTCTAAGCTTGTCGAAGCCCCGTTTCTGCTTTGCTCAAACCCTTTAACAGACTCAGGAACCGAGTTAGGATGCTCAGGCATCGCATTGGAAGCATATTTGTTCAGCAGGCTTCTAAACTCCAACTCGCTCAGTAGCGCCCTAAGTGCCTCTATATTGGGTTGTTGTAGCGTTAGCTCAGCTTCGTTCAACAAAATAGGAACATCTGTTTTAATGGTGGCCAAAAAGCGCGAAAAGGTAATTTGCTCCGCATTGCTTTCAATTTTGGTCTTTAACGCCCCTTTTAACGCCCCTGTGTTGGCAAGCAACGCCTCAATGCTGCCAAACTCCTGCAACAGTTTTACTGCGGTTTTTTCGCCTACCCCGGGACAGCCCGGAATATTATCGCTACTATCGCCCATAAGTCCAAGCAAATCAATTACTTGTGCCTGGTTATTTAAACCGTATTTGGCCAATACTTCGGGCACACCCATTACCTCGTACCCTCCGTTGTGGCGTGGGCGGTACATGTAAATATGCTCGTCAACCAACTGCCCGTAATCTTTATCGGGCGTAAGCATATACACATCAAACCCTTGTGTAGCAGCCTGTTTGGCAAGCGTACCAATCACGTCGTCTGCTTCGTAGCCCATTACCTCGTACACCGGAATGTTGTACGCCTTAAGCAACTCTTTTATGTAGGGAACGGCCGTTTTAATGTCCTCGGGCGTTTTTTCGCGTTGTGCCTTGTACGCCTCAAACGCCTCGTGCCTAAACGTAGGGCCCGCAGGGTCAAACGCAACCCCTATGTGGGTGGGTTTTTCGCGCTTTAAAACCTCTTCGAGCGTATTGATAAAGCCTAATATGGCCGAAGTATTTAAACCTTTTGAGTTGATGCGTGGTGCCTTGAAAAAAGCAAAATAAGCCCTATAAATAAGGGCATACGCATCCAATAGAAACAATTTTTTCATGAGGGTAAAGGTACAATTTTTTTCGCTTTGCTTGCGCTTGTTTCCTTATAATTTTTTACTTTTGTAACTTACTAATTCACTAAACAATTACATGTCAGCCGAAAAAAACACACGCGCCAAAAAGAGCAAAGTAGCTGCCTACCTCATAGAAAAGTCAAACCTGGTAAAATTGGTAATTTTTACCGGCTTGTTTTCGTTGGTATTTGTTAATCTGTACAAACCCTTTTCGTCCGATAGGTGGATAGATATCAGCTCTACGCAATATTTCCTTTACTCCTGTGTTATTGTGTTTATTGGCATTGCCGTTATTGCCATTAGCCGATATATTATGAATCTTTTTGTGCGAAAATATTCCCTAAACAACGTAGAATACGCCATTTGGGTAATATTGGAGTTGGTTATTTTGTCCGGATTTTACACCCTGTATGTGCTTTGGATACGCTCCGATTTGCAATTTTGGTCGTTAGAAGACATTGTTATTGTGTTTAGAGACATAAACATCAACACCTTTTTGGTGGTGTTTTTCCCGTACCTAATATCGTGGCTGTACTTTGCTTACGACGATAAAAACAAGACAATCAGAGAGTTGGAAAAACGTGGCGTGGTGCGCAACGGTCCTTCTGTGTTGCACTTTAACGACGAAAAAGGCGGTCAGCGCCTATCCGTGGCCTTTGAAAGCGTTATTTATATAGAATCGGCCGATAACTACATAGAAATCAACTACCTATTGCACGACAAAATAGAAAAATTTATGTTGCGCAACTCCATGAAACGCACCGAACTGGAGCTATTTGATACCGCTATACAGCGTTGTCATAGGTCTTACATGGTTAATTTTGAGCACGTTATCTCCATGCACAAGCACGCAGAAGATTTTATGTTAGAATTAGACGTGCCAGATTGCAAACGCATACCGGTGTCTAAAACCTATACAAAAAAGGCTACCCAAGCGTTTACACACTTTGGTAGCCGTAGAAGTTTTGCCTTGCACGAGGTTACTTATAAAGGTAACGCTTAATGCTGCGTTTAGGTGTTTTTTCAAACTCTTCTTTTACAATCTCTACACCCGATACGTTGCAGAAACGAGGAAGCAATCTGTTAACGTGTTGACGCATTAGTTCCATTTCGGCAGCAGGGTCTTTTTTGTCTGCTTCCATTGCTTTAAAGTCTGGATAAACCAAAGCAACCAATTTCTCGTTGCGGCTTACCAACACACTTTCCACCACGTATGGCATGTTGTTTACTTTGTCCTCAATTTCTTCGGGGTAAATATTTTGTCCCGAAGGCCCTAAAATCATGCTCTTGTTTCGGCCTCTAATAAATACGTTTCCTTGTTTATCCAAAATACCCAAGTCGCCGGTACGCATCCAGCCGTCTGTGGTAAAGATAGCCGCAGTAGCTTCTGGGTTTTTGTAGTAGCCCAACAACAAGTTGTCGCCTTTTACCAAAATTTCGCCTACTTGTTTGGTTGGTTCTAACGAGTCTATGGTAAGTTCCATTCTGTCCACCACGCGGCCACAAGAACGTTGTTTAAATTTATCCCAGCGCGAATAAGCCAATAGCGGACCACATTCGGTCATACCATAACCCACGCAGTAAGGGAATTTGATTTGTTTTAGGCATTTTTCCACCTCGTGGTTAAGCGCAGCACCGCCAATAATCAAGTATTTTAGGTTGCCACCAAACGCATTCATCAGTTGTTGGTGTACTTTTTTTCTAATTACGCCCGAAATGCCTGGAATGTTCCACAAAACTTGTACCAATGGTTTTTTGATAGCGGGGAAAATTTTACCCTTAAAGATTTTTTCTACCACCAAAGGTACGGTAAGAATCATGTAAGGATTTACTTCCGAAAAAGCTTTCATTAACACTTGAGGCGAAGGAGTTCTGCCCAAGAAATACACGTGGCAGCCACCAGCCAATTGGTATAAGAATTCAAAAGTTAAACCAAACATGTGTGCCAAAGGCAACATAGAAACCATGCTCCAGCCGGCTTTGTTAGGAATGTTGTCTTGTCCAAATTCCACGTTAGAGCTAATGCTTCTAAAGCTCAACACCACGCCTTTAGGGTCGCCGGTACTACCAGAAGTGTAGTTGATAACGGCAGGATTATCCATGTTGGCGGTGGGGTAGTTAACGTTGCTGGCGTTGAAACCGTTAGGGTATGCAGCCGCAAACAGGCTTTCCCAATTGCTGTATGCTTTTTGGGTATTTGCGCTTTTTGCGTAGTAAAGTTCTTTACCGTTTTGGCAAACAATGGCTTCCACTTGTTGCATGGCAGCCGCGTCAAGTCCTTTCCAAACTTGGTCGCCCACCAAAAACAATTTGGCGTCAGAGTGTTTTACCAAATAGTGTACGCTGTCTGCATGGAAAGCATCCAAAATAGATACGGCTACCGCTTCGTAGCTGATAGTTGCCAAAAAGCAAGTTGCCCAGTATGTACTGTTGCGTCCGCAAAGCGCAATTTTATCGCCTTTTTGTATGCCCATTTCTTTAAACAACACGTGCCAGCGGGCTATCTGAGTAGCCAAATCGCCGTAAGTGTCTGTTTTTTTCTCTTCGTAATCTGTAATAGCAGGCTCGTTCCAATCGCGTTTAATGGTAGCCTGTAGGTAATCAAATAAATGTTTTGCCATAATGTATTTGTTCGTTGATTCTAACTTTATCAGACACTGCAAAAGTACAAAGAATACAGGGCAAGGGTACGCGCATACACTAATATGGTATAAACCACCTAAAAAAAGCCATACCGTGGGGGTAAAAAAGGGTATTTAGGGGTAAAATTGGGCGTTTTTGGGGTAAAAATGTAGTTTACATGCTTGCAAAATATGCGAAATTCTGTTTTTTATGTGTATCTTTAACCCTCAAAACAATCATTTATAATTATCAATCAATATGGCAACAACGTTTAAGTACGAGCCCATGTTTCAAGTGGGCGAGGACAATACCGAGTACTACTTGCTTACCAAAGACTACGTTTCTGTAAGCGAGTTTGAAGGTAAACCCATTTTAAAAATTGCGCCAGAAGGTTTAACCGCCATGGCCAATGCAGCTTTCCGCGATGTGTCTTTCTTGCTACGTCGCGAACACAACGAGCAAGTGGCAAAAATTTTGTCAGACCCCGAAGCATCGGAAAACGACAAATACGTAGCCCTTACTTTTTTGCGTAACGCCGAAGTTTCGGTAAAAGGTAAATTGCCTTTGTGTCAAGATACCGGTACCGCTATTATCCACGGCGAAAAAGGCCAACAAGTATTTACCGAAGGCGAAGACGAAGAAGCCCTTTCGTTAGGTGTGTATAAAACCTATACCGAAGAAAACTTGCGCTACTCGCAAAACGCTCCTCTTGATATGTACAACGAGGTAAATACCAAATGCAACCTACCTGCGCAAATAGATTTGCACGCAACCACCGGCATGGAATACCACTTTTTGTGCGTAACCAAAGGTGGCGGTTCTGCTAACAAAACCTATTTGTACCAAGAAACCAAAGCCTTGTTAAACCCAGCTACTTTGGTACCTTTCTTGGTAGAAAAAATGAAAACCTTGGGTACAGCCGCTTGTCCTCCTTACCACATTGCTTTTGTTATTGGTGGTACTTCGGCCGAAAAAAACTTGCTAACCGTTAAGTTGGCCTCTACCCACTATTACGACAACCTACCTACCACCGGTAGCGAGGGAGGTCGTGCGTTCCGCGATGTTGAGTTGGAAAAACAAGTATTGGCCGAAGCACACCGCATAGGCTTAGGCGCACAATTTGGTGGCAAATACTTGGCACACGACGTACGCATTGTTCGTTTGCCTCGTCACGGTGCCTCTTGCCCCGTAGGTATGGGCGTATCTTGCTCGGCCGACCGCAACATTAAATGTAAAATTAACAAAGACGGTATCTGGATTGAAAAATTGGACGATAATCCAGGACGTTTAATACCAGAAGAACTACGCAATGCAGGCGAAGGCGATGCCGTACGTATCGATTTGAACCAACCCATGGATCAAATCCTTGCAGAGCTTGATAAATACCCTGTAGCAACCCGTTTGTCGCTAAACGGCACCATTATTGTAGGCCGCGACATTGCACACGCCAAACTAAAAGAACGCTTGGATAACGGCGAAGATTTGCCCGAATACATCAAAAATCACCCTATTTACTACGCTGGTCCAGCCAAGACCCCAGCCGGTATGGCATGCGGTTCTATGGGACCCACCACAGCAGGTCGTATGGACTCTTACGTAGGCTTATTCCAATCAAAAGGCGGCAGCAAAATCATGCTTGCTAAGGGTAATCGTAGCCAACAAGTAACAGACGCTTGTAAAGAGTTTGGAGGCTTCTATTTGGGCTCTATTGGTGGTCCTGCAGCTATTCTTGCTCAAAACAACATTAAGAGCATAGAATGCGTAGAATACCCCGAATTAGGCATGGAAGCTATCTGGAAAATTGAAGTAGAAGATTTCCCAGCGTTTATTTTGGTGGATAATAAGGGCAACGACTTCTTCAAAAAGCTTTAAGAATTAGTTTATAGGGTGCTTTTTGCGTTGTGCTTGTGCTCAAAATCCTCATTTACGCTTAGTAAACTCCGGTTTTTCGCACTGCGCACGCCTTAAAATCCCTCCTCTAAACATAATTCTTAGACGCTGTATTCGCATTGCCGAATAACCGAATCACCACATCACCCAAACTCGGTCCCTAAGACAAGCTTAGGGACCGAGTTTTTTTGCGCAAGCCTTGAAATATCCTCATCGGTTAGTCGATTAGTCAACACAAAAAAAGGGAGAACCACCGGTTCTCCCTTTTTTGTGTATATAGACTACTAATTAGTCAACGTTCAAAGTAACGCGTTTAAAATCAACAGCGGTAAGAGTAGCTGATTGTTGTTTCAAGTAATCTTTTACGCTAACTTTAGCGTCTTTGATAAATGCTTGTTCCAACAAAGTAGATTCGCTGTAGAATTTGTTCAAGCGGCCTTGAGCAATTTTATCCAACATTGCTTCTGGTTTGCCTTCTTGACGAGCTTTTTCGCGACCAATTTCCAACTCTTGTTCAATGATGTTAGCAGGAACACTTTCGCGATTAACAGCGATAGGGTTCATAGCTGCAACTTGCATAGCGATTTCGCGTGCAATTTGGTTTTCAAGAGCTTCGTTAAAGGTTACGATAGTAGCCAATTTGTTACCGGGGTGAATATAAGCCACGGTAGCAGCACCTTTTACAAATTCGTAGAAACCTAATTCCATTTTTTCGCCGGTAATACCGCTGCGGTCGGTAATTAGGTCTGCAATGCTACGACCATCCAATTCAAGCGCCAAAAGAGCTTCTTTGCTTTCTACTTGGTTAGCCATTGCAGCATCTAAGATGCTTTGGGTTAATGCAATAAAGTCTGCGTTTTGAGCCACAAAGTCAGTTTCGCATTGCAATGCAACAACAGCAGCAAAGCCGTCGTTTTGAGCAGCCAATACGCAACCTTCTGCAGCTTGACGATCGCTACGTTTAGCAGCGATAGCTTGACCTTTTTTGCGGATAATTTCAATTGCTTTATCAAAATTGCCTTCAGCTTCGGTTAAAGCGTTTTTGCAATCCATCATTCCAGCTCCGGTCATTGTGCGAAGCTTGGAAATATCTGCCATAGTTACTGCCATAGTCTTATGCTTCTTCTTTTTCTGCGTCCGATAAATATTTTTCAGCTACGTTAGCGTTGATTGCTGAAGCGTCGCCACGTTTAATGCGGGTACGACCACCTTTGTTGCCACCTTTTTTGTCAGCAGCTTCTTTGTTTTCGCTTTCGTTTTCTTTTTCCAATTTACGTTGGTTCAAGCCTTCTTGAATAGCGCCACAAACAGTGCTCAAAATGATGTCAATAGATTTAGAAGCGTCGTCGTTACCAGGGATAACAAAGTCAACGTTTTTAGGATTTGAGTTTGTATCAACGATAGCGAATACAGGAATACCCAAACGGTTAGCTTCTTTTACAGCAATGTGTTCTTTCATTACGTCAACTACAAACAAAGCAGCAGGCAAACGGGTTAGGTCAGCGATGCTACCCAAGTTTTTTTGCAATTTTTCGCGTTGACGAGAAATTTGCAATTTTTCGCGTTTTGAAAGGTTTTCAAAAGTACCATCGTTAGCCATTTTGTCAATGCTTGACATTTTTTTAACAGCTTTGCGAATGGTAGGGAAGTTAGTTAGCATACCGCCAGCCCAACGTTCGGTTACGTAAGGCATACCTACAGAGGTAGCTTTTTCTGCGATGATTTCTTTAGCTTGTTTTTTGGTAGCAACAAACAAGATTTTTTTACCTTGTTTAGCCAAAGCACCCAAAGCGTCAGCAGCTTCGTCTAACTTAATAACAGTTTTGTTAAGGTCAATGATGTGGATACCATTGTGCTCCATGAAAATGTAAGGAGCCATAGCAGGGTTCCATTTACGGGTCATGTGTCCAAAGTGAACACCTGCTTCTAATAATTCTTGAAAATTAGTTCTTGCCATAATAATAAATTGTTTACATTCTTTTTAAACCAATCTGTAGGTAGTCTTTCGAATCCTACAGATTTAGATACTAAACAGCTTCCAATAAAGGTAGCAAAAGTTGATTAACGTTTGCTGAATTGGAATCTTTTGCGTGCTTTTGGACGACCTGGTTTTTTGCGTTCCACTTCGCGTGGGTCGCGGGTCATAAAGCCTTCTGCTTTCAAAGCAGGTTTATCTTCTGGGTTGATTTTAACCAAAGCACGAGCAATAGCTAAACGCAATGCTTCTGCTTGGCCTTTGTAACCACCACCGCACAAGTTTACTTTGATGTCGTATTTTTCTTCAGCGCCTAATTTCAACAAAGGTTGTTTAACGATGTATTGAAGAATACCGGTGGGGAAATAAACCGCCAAATCTCTTTTGTTAATGGTAATAGTACCCTTTCCTGGGGTTACATAAACGCGAGCAATAGCTGCTTTTCTTCTACCAATTGCATTTGTTACTTCCATATCCGTTATTTAAGAGCGTTGATATCAATTGTTTTAGGATTTTGAGCTGCTTTGTTGTGTTCAGCACCGTCAAAAACGTAAACGTTTTTCAAAATTTGTGCACCAAGACGGTTTTTAGGCAACATGCCTTTCAACACTTTTTTGAACAAACGTTCTGAACCTTTAGCTTGCAAACGTGCAGGAGTCATAACACGTTGGCCACCAGGATAACCGGTGTAGCTCAAATACTCGCGAGCGGTCCATTTGTCGCCCGTCATTTTAATTTTGTCAGCGTTGATAATGATTACATTGTCACCGCAATCTACGTGAGGAGTAAAGTTTGGTTTGTACTTTCCTCTTGCCAATTTTGCTACTTTTGAGCAAAAACGACCCAAAATTTGGTCTGTTGCATCAACAACAACCCATTCTTTGGTTACAGTTGCCTTGTTGGCAGAAATGGTTTTAAAACTTAAAGTATCCACAATTAATTTTTTTTATTCGTTTTACTTGGTGCCGATAATGCCCTACGTCTAAAGGCTAAAAAAGACGTTTGTTGTTCATTATCAAACACTTAAACTAAAGAGAATAATAATCGGACTGCAAAGATACAACAAATATTTGAAACGCAAAAAAGTTTTCAACAATTTTTAGGCAAGCGACACCCAAGATAAATTTGCATAATCTTTACCGAGCGCATCCAAAAAACCTATTTCTTTAATTCGTCAATTAATATGTTTTGTAACTTATCTTTAGGGAATAAATATTTGTATTCAGCAACGGAAATTGGTTTGTTTACATCTTGTAGAGCCATTTCCACCTCAAGGTGTTCTTTGCTGGCGCATAAAATAATGCCAATAGAAGGTTTTTCGTGTGGTAATCTTTCTAATTTATCCAATAGCGATAAGTAAAAGTTCATTTTACCAACATATTCAGGTTTAAATTCTCCTATTTTTAGTTCTATAGCAACCATAGATTCTAGTTGGCGATTATAAAACAATAAGTCAACTCTATATTCTTTATTATTATATGACAATGTATATTGATTCCCAATAAAACTAAAACCACTACCAAGTTCCATTATGAAAGATGTGATTTTGTTAACAAGTCGTTTTTCTAAGTCAAGTTCTTTAAGAGGCTCAGTTGCATCGATAAAACCAATATTATAGGTACTGCGAAATACTTCATTTGCGTATTCTGCATTTTGTGGAGATAGTGTCTGTGAAAAGTTATTAGATTTATCAATGTGTTCTACAGAAAGATGGTATTCTGCTTTTATGGCATGAAGAAGCATATCTCTTGACCACCCTTTAGAACATACTTCATTTGAATAAAAAATTACACTCTTTGCAGAAATATTGTTGTTCATTAGTACAAGATTATGTCCCCATGGCAAAACTGCGACAGCTTGTCGCAGTTTTTTATCTTCTTGATAATAAATAAGATAGAAACGTTTCATATCCCATAAATTTCTTGGAGATAGTCCCATATTAGGATAAATCTTCTTTAAATCAACAGAGAGCCTATTAACAATTCCATCACCATGTTTGCTGTCTATTTTTAATTCAGTAAGTAGTTTTCCTATTTCCCAATAGGTAGATGTACGTGTGGAGTTTATTTGTTTGGCAACTTGTACACGTGAACGTTCAATTATTTCAACTGTTTGATGAAATAACTTTTTGTAGTCATTTTCGTTAATAACGATACCCTCTGGCAGATTTTTGGAAACGCTGTTTCCAATGATTAGATTTTCTTTTTTCATTGAATTAAGAATTAAGTTAAACTATAAAATATGTTTGGGTAGTTGGGATTCTACCCGGTTTCTCACATTTTTCTCTCTCTACTTAGGCAGTGGGGGCTACCTCTCGTAATAATTTTAAGCTGTGACAAGCTAATGGCGATTATGGTTCAACCCAATCGCCATTAGCTTTAATCAATTCAATAAGGCGGTTAACAGCTTCGTCTTCGGGAATGTTTTTCTCGATGCAGGTTTGTCCTTTGTAAAGGCTAATTTTGCCACGGCCGGCACCCACATAGCCATAATCGGCATCCGCCATTTCGCCCGGACCATTTACAATGCAACCCATAATACCTATTTTTAAGGTGTTAAGGTGCGATGTTTTGGCCTTGATGCGCGCAATGGCACTTTGAATGTCAAACAACGTACGTCCGCACGAAGGACACGAAATGTATTCCGTTTTGCTCATGCGCGCACGTGCTGCTTGCAAAATGCTGTAGCCTAAGGCTTCTGTATCTTTGGCCGAAATACCTTGGGCTTCGATGCAAATACCATCGGCCAAGCCATCTATAAAGAAACTACCCAACTGAGCGGCTGCGGTTAGTTGCAACTCGTTGAGCGATAGGTTGGTATATTTTCGGTAGATAATAACAGGCTGGTTGTTGCCCTCTTGGTGCAGTTTGCCAAACAAGGAACGGCCTTGCTCCAAGGGGTTGTCATGGTCTAATTCCATAAGTATTACACCTGCAGGAGTGGGCACCCCGGCTTGCCATACCACAGGCAACGCACCGCCACCAATTTCGCCCACCGCTACGCTTTGTCTGCGGCTGTAGCTTTCGCCATTAAACCAGTTGAGTTTTGTTTTAGAATCTGGCACTTCCGCTTTCATCGCTTTCTCTGCTATCGCCACCAAGGCTTTTGCCACGGGAATTTCGTTGGCAGGGTCTTCGCTTAGCGACACACGAATGGTATCGCCTATACCTTCCAATAATAAGGTACCAATGCCCACGGCACTTTTAATGCGACCATCTTCGCCCTCGCCAGCCTCGGTAACACCCAAGTGGATGGGAAAGTTAAGCCCTTCGGCATCCATGCGGCGCACCATTTGGCGCACGGTGTGTATCATTACGCGGGTGTTGGATGCTTTAACAGAAATTACCACGTTGTTAAAGTCTTGTTCTTTGCAAATGCGCAAAAATTCCAAACAGCTTTCGGTCATGCCTTCGGGCGTATCGCCAAATTTATCCAATATACGAGCGCCTAACGATCCATGGTTTACCCCTATGCGAATAGCCGTGCCATGCTCTTTGCACAACGCCAAAAACGGTATAAATTTTGCACGAATTTCTTCGTAGGTAGATGCGTAGTTACCCGGGTTGATGCGCACCTTTTCTATGTGCAATGCCGCCTCGTTTGCCACGTTTGGGTTAAAGTGCACGTCTGCCACCAATGGGGTGTCATAACCTTTGGCACGCAACGCAGCCTTGATATTAGCCATGTTGGCAGCCTCTTTTACACCTTGTGTGGTAAGGCGCACCAATTCGCCACCCGCCTCAATTACCTCAATGGCCTGAACCACGCAAGCATCTGTGTCTGTGGTAAAGGTGTTTAACATAGATTGCACACGAATGGGGTTATTTCCGCCCATTTGCACGTTGCCAATTTGTACGGTTTTGGTTGTTCTTCTATTCATAATGTTGAGTTGATTATTTTATTGACTATAACTCCAAACTCCTAACTTCTATTTAAAGCACCTCTACCAGCGTAGTGAGCTTCATGGAGTTAGAGCCTTTTATGAGTAAGGTTTTGCCCGATATAGGGTTTTCATTTAGCCATGCTTTAAAGGCCTGGGTGGAGGCAAAACGCATGCCAACGCCTTGCGTGTGGCTAAAGTTTTCGCCCAATAAGTACGCCTCGGTAATGCCCAATTGTTCCAACAGCGATACCACTTTTTGGTGCTCGGCAGCACTGTCGTTGCCCAACTCAAACATATCGCCCAAGATAACCGCCTTGCCGTTGGTTTCAATGAGGGCAAAGTTGCGCAAAGCCGCGTCCATGCTGGTAGGGTTGGCGTTGTACGCATCTACAATAAGGGTATTACGTTCTGTTTTGGTTAGTTGCGAGCGGTTGTTTTGTGGAGTGTATTGGCTCAATGCCTCGGCTATTAGCGCAGGCTCTACGCCAAAATAATGCCCCACGCAAGCTGCCGAAAGCATGTTGCTTAAATTGTAGCTACCAATTAACTTGCTATTTACGGTGTACGATGTGCCCTCTATGGTAAGCTGGATATTTACAAAAGGCGTGCAGCTTAGCACCTTACCATTAACGGGTAGGGTGGGGTTGCTGCCGTAATGGATTGGTGATTCGGTGATGCGGTGATTTGGTGATTCGGTTTCCGGTCCCTGAGCTTGTCGAAGGGTCGATTCGCCGATTACTCGGGCTTCGCCCTCATTCTTAATTCCTAATTTTTCACTGACGTTCAACAGTACGTCCTCATTCCTAATTCCTAATTCATCTATGTCGTTCCACATATTAGATAGGTATGGGCTATCGGCATCAATAAATACCGTTTTGCCATGGGTTTGTAGGTTTTGGTAAAGTTCGGCCTTGGTTTTTTGCACGCCTTCAAAGCTGCCAAAACCCGCCAAGTGCGCTTTGCCTACGTTGGTAATAAGCCCTGCATCGGGCAAAACAATATCGGCCAAAAATTTAATTTCGCCGGGGTGGTTGGCGCCCATTTCTATTACGGCTATTTGGTGTTCGGGTTTTAGGCGGAGTAGGGTAAGGGGCACCCCAATGTGGTTGTTAAAGTTGCCCAAGGTATATAGCACGTTGTATTTTTTGCTTAATACGGCCGAAACCAATTCTTTGGTGGTGGTTTTGCCGTTGGTGCCGGTTATGCCCACAATAGGTGTGCCCAATACCTTGCGGTGATGCGCAGCCAATTGTTGAAGCGCCACCAACGTGTCTTCTACGTAAATGTATGGTGATGCGGTGATTTGGTGAATTGGTGAGTCCAAATCCTTTAAATCGGTCACTGAGCCTGTCGAAGTGCCCGATTTAACCAAATCCTTCCTTGACGTCAGTACATACCTACAGCCCATCTCTACCGCCTTTTCGGCAAACACGTTACCGTCAAAATTTTCGCCCTTTAGGCATACAAAAAAGTTACCTGCTTGGCATTGGCGCGAATCCGTGCACACGCCGTTGCATTGCAAAAATGCTTGGTATATGGTTTGTATCATGATAGTGTTCCGTAAAAACGTGTAAAAGTACACAATTTGCTCGAAACACCAAAAATAAAGAAGAAAATGAGAGGAGTTGGTAGTTGGGAGAAAGCACACCCTCCCTCCCCACGTCCGTATGGTGTGTAACTAAATAAAATTATTCGCCAACACATGGACC
>JAFOWX010000122.1 GCA_017391905.1 Paludibacteraceae bacterium
AGGGTACAGGGCGGTATAAGTGTTGGAATAGTATTGGAGTTTGCCTACCTCTACCCATTTGAAACTCAAGATGGGATCAACAACGGGAGTCTTGCCGCCGTCTATGGTAGAGCGAATGGCATAGAATAGCCGGCAGGAGTTTTCGGCTGGAAGTGTAGCCGAACAGGGAGATACATTTTGGTCTAAGTTCGCGATGCTAGAGGTCAAATATAAGGCAGTAAAATGCTGATGGTTGGTATAAGAGCCGCGGATGGTTTGAATGGCAACGAAGGAGGCTAGCAGGATGATAAGAGCAAATGCTAGGTGCTTGATTTGGACTAGTTTGCGTTCGTAGAGGATGATGGCTGTGGCCAAGAAAAGTATCATGAAATTCATTTTCCCCATAGATGCAAATGCGTAGAATAGATTGGCTATAAAAAGGATAATGACTCGCATAATATTGTGGCGAGATACGACTTGAAGTTCTAGTACATAACTTACCAACCAAAAGATAACAAAGAAGGCTGCTGTGCGAATGCCGTTTTGTTCTGAAATATTGGCGTCTCTAAGTGCGCTAAAGATATTTGTCTCTGCATTCTTGGCTACCCATATTACCCAGATAATCATGACTGGGATGGTTGCTATAGTAAAATAGTAGAAAATATCCCTAGCGATTGTGTTGGATGGTACGTGAAGAAAGAGGGGTTTAATATATAGAGATTGGATAGTCCATGCGGCTAGACAGAACCCAATTAGCCATAGCGAAATAGCCCAAATAGTACTTGGACAAATAGGATGTAATCCTTTGTCGAAAAAATTGTATCCAATCAAGCATACTATCCAAACTGCCAGCATCAGGTTGGTAGGAGCATACCAATACCCCCTTGCAAAACTAAGGCTGAGCAAGAGTAACGCGATAGATATGAGAATAAGGATGTTCATCCTTTACAAAAATAGGCTGCAAAGATAGTGTTTTTTTTGTAAATACACAAAAAAAAGAGTTCAAAACTTTAGCTTTGAACCCTTTTTTGTTTGGAGTAAGACTAAATTACTCAGCAGCCTCTGTTGCCTCAGCCTCTGCAGATGCAGCTTCTTGAGCAGCCTCTACTGCAGCAGCAGCGAGAGCGTCAATAGCCTCTTGGCGTTTTTTAGCTACCTCAGCAGCTTTAGCCTTGTTAGTCTCTACCTCTTGAGCGAGCAATGCCTTCGCAGCAGCAGCTTTCTTGTCAGCTTCTGCTTGGCTGATCTTACCATTCTTAGCATCCTTTTGTGCTTTCCAAGCGTCGAAACGCTTTTGAGCCTCTTCTGCAGAGAATGCACCCTTAGCTACACCACCGTTCAAGTGCTTCATGAGCATAACGCCCTCACCAGAGAGGATGTTGCGAACAGTGTCGGTAGGTTGAGCACCTACGTTAACCCAGTACAAAGCGCGATCAAACTTGAGGTCTACCTTAGCAGGGTTGTTGTTTGGGTTGTAAGAGCCAATACGCTCAATAATTTTGCCATCACGTGGCGAGCGGCTGTCTGCTACTACAATGTGGTAGTAAGCGTAGTCTTTGTGACCATGACGAGCCAAACGAATTTTTGTTGCCATTTGTTTTGTTGTTTGTGGACTACAACTGCACGAGTTGCATGTCCGGGTTAATAATTAATGGTATGCCTTTTTCTCGAAAAAGCGTGCAAAATTACTGCTTTTTTTTTAATTGACCAAATTTTTTGTGTTTTTTTTGCAAATCACAATCCTGGCGTGTTTATTATTGACGACTTGGAGTCATTAATTCACGCATTGTAGGTATGTGGTAATATATACCCATTTTATGACCATCTATCACGCATGCGTATATGCCAACATCGCCTACGCGAGACCATGCGCTCCAATTTGTACCCAATTCTAACATTAGTAAAAATTGCGCAAAATCAGCATCTTCAATTCCTTCTACATGGCCATACTTGGTGCGGATGTCATTCAGAAATACATTCGCTTCCTTGTTGCTACTTACCTCGCCGGCAGAAATAATAACTGCAAAGGTGTCGTTGTGATATAGAGCTATCCCTTCGGTCATCAGGTGGTTTTCCCAAAAGTGTTCCATAACGAACTCACATGTGCCGTTTTCGAGATCTTGTTCCTCGCTATCTGCCTCGTACAAGATGGCGTGTAGGGTGAGCATGTACTCGTCTGATTCTCCGACTTTTAGCCCGTAGAATACCCCTGCTTCTGATGAAGTGTTTTGGTTAACTTCTTGCTCGTTATACCAAGCATTAGATGATTGACCGTAGATGCTTGTGGCTAACCACAAACTGATGAATACTAATACAACTTTCTTCATGATTTATGTTTTTTAATTGTTTGAGTTTTTTTTGTTGAACTCTTGTGTGCTTTAGTTTCGTTTGCAAAAGTACATCTTTTTTTTGATATTGCCAAATGTTCTACTATTTTTCTAAATTTTTGACCACTGAATAAAGGGGCTTCGGCATTAACTCTCAACATCTTTTTCTGTTTGTTGATAACTTTTATAACTGCCTGTCATAGGGAAGGTTAGAAGCAAAAACAGAGCTGATTTTGCAAAGTCTAAGTAGCAAAATTGATTTTTATATAAAAAATCCCCTAAAAAA
>JAFOWX010000123.1 GCA_017391905.1 Paludibacteraceae bacterium
AGTGGCTACCAATAAAATAACAATAATAGGGTCTCTAAACTTTTCAAGATACAATTTCCACCATGGAGTTTGTTTGGGTGGAGTAAGTAAATTTACGCCGTATTGCTCTCTGCTTTGTAATACTTGAGCATCGGTGAGTCCGTTGTTAGGTATATTACTATTCATAAAACAAATATTTGTACTGCACAAATGTAATAATAAACGTGTAGCAGTATGCATTTATAGCAATATAAACGCCTTAACGGTCTATAAATAAGGTTTTTTGTTACCTAAATGTAATAATTGGCTTAACCTTTTAGGCTAAACTTAAAGCGCAAGCCTCCACCCATTCTTGGCTCGGCAACAATGTTTCCGCCATGTAGTTGAACGGCGTGTTTAACAATAGAAAGCCCCAAGCCGGTGCCACCCATTTTGCGCGAACGGCCTTTGTCCACGCGGTAAAAGCGGTCAAACAAATGGGGTAGGTGCTCGGGTGCAACACCGCATCCGTCGTCCTCCACCACAAAGGTGTAGCTGCGGGTGGCGTACCAAGTTAGCGAGATGTAGATATTTTTTCCGCCCGAATAGGCAATGGCGTTTTCTATCAGGTTTCTAAAAACCGAGTCGATAAGCGAGTAGTTTCCCTTTAGAGGTAGCGATTTAGGCAAGTCCAAATGGATATTCATGCGTTTTTCAGGTGGCCTAAACCCAATTTCTTCCTTAATATCGGCAATAATATGGTATATGTTAATGTCTGCTTTTTCTATGTTCTCAAAACCACTGTCTAAACGGGTTATGGTAGAAATATCGTTTAGCAGTTGGGTAAGTCGTTGGCAGTGTGCATACGAGTGGGTAAGCAAATCGTGTTTTTTTTGCTCCGATAAGTTGGGATTGTTGAGCAAGGTTTCTATGCACACCAACATCGAAGCCACCGGGGTTTTTAGCTCGTGGTTCAAGTTGTTGGTAAGTTGGCGTTTAAGCTTTTGTCTTTCGTTTTCTTCTTTTTGCAGCGTGCGCTGTTTGGTGTAGTATATAGCAAGGCAAATAATAATGCCCATTATCAGCAAGCAGGTTATAATTACTAACCAGCTATGCTTTAAAACCATAACCGTAACCAGAACGTGTAACAATGTATTTGCCATATTCCCCTAATTTTTGGCGTAGTCGGGTAATGTTTACATCAATGGTTCTGTCCAATACCACTACCTCGTCCGGCCATACTTTTTGTAATATTTCTTCGCGCGAAAAAATGCGCCCCTTGTGCGATAAAAACAGCAACAAGAGTTCATATTCTTTGCGTGGTAATTTAACCTCGTTACCATCTATTATACATTGTTTAAACTCTACATCTAAGGCAAGTCCCTCAAAAGAGAGTGTGGGTGTTTGTGTGGTAGCAGTGGTTCTGCGTAACACACTTTTAACACGAGCAATGAGCTGCCTAATGGTGTAAGGCTTGGTAATGTAGTCGTCTGCACCCAAGTTTAAGCCTAAAACCACATCGTCGTCTGTGTCTTTGGCGCTGCAAAATATAATGGGAATATTGGCGGTTTTAGGATCGTTTTTTAGCATCTTTGCCATTTTGATGCCACTAATTTCGCCCATCATAATATCCAGTAAGATAAGGGAATATTGAGCCAAATCCATTTCCAACGCCTGTTCGGCACAGTTGGCAATATCCACCGTGTAGCCCTCGTTCTCCAAGTTAAGTTGTACCACTTCGCACAGGGTTTCTTCGTCGTCCACTACTAAAATTTTGGTATCTGTAGTACTCATGCTTTTTATATTGTGTGGCAAATATAAAAAATAAGATTCATACATTGCTAATATTTATGTAACATTTATGTAGCAATATGTCCATACTTTTGCAGTGTAAACATTAGTATAAGGAAAACAGAAGATGAAGATGACGTTACTCAAAAAGATGCTTGTTGCTGTGGCTGTTTCGGCAACCATTACTGCTTGTAGCAATGGAGCGGTTTCTTCTATATCCGGAGCAGGCGCTACCTTTCCGTTACCCTTTTATAATGCGGTGTTTGGCGAATACGCCTTACAAACCGGCATAGAAGTGGCTTACGGTGGCATTGGTAGTGGCGGTGGGGTTCGCAGCCTAAGAGATGGCGTGGTAAACTTTGCCGGTAGCGATGCCTGTTTAAGTGACGAAGAAATGCAACAAATGCCGGAAGTAGTACACATTCCCTCTTGTATGGGAGCAGTGGTATTGGCTTATAACATTCCCGGTGTAGAAACCCTACATTTATCGGGTCAGGTTATTGCCGAAATTTACCAAGGTATTATTACCAAATGGAACGACGCAAAACTGCTTGCACTTAATCCGGGAGTAAACCTGCCAGACAAAAACATTGTACCGGTGTTCCGTACCGATGGCAGTGGAACTACCTACGTGTTTACCGATTTTTTAAGCAAGGCAAGTCCATCATGGCAAGCCAAAATGGGTACAGGCAAGTCTGTTAATTTTGAAGTAGGCATTGCAGCCAAAGGCAATCCCGGTGTTGCCAATAGTGTGTCGCAAACACCTTATACCATAGGGTATGTAGGTTCCGAATACGCTTTTGCAAAAAAAATACCTTATGCCAACGTGCAAAACGCACGCGGACAAATGGTTGAACCCACCTTGCAGGCTATCTCGTTGGCAGCTTCGTGCCAAATACCCCAAAGCACTTGCGTAAGCATCACCTATTCGGACGTACCTAACTCATACCCCATTAGCTGTTTTACGTGGATGTTGGTGTATAAAGAACAAAATTATGCCGGTCGATTAGAAAACCAGGCCCAAGCCAACGTACAATTGTTGCAATACATGTTATCGGACCAGGCGCAAACCATAGCGCAAGAAATGAACTATGCGCCCCTGCCTAAAGAGGTTATTGAATTAAGTAGAAAAAACATACAAACCCTTACCTATAATGGTATGCCTGTTTCTGTTAACTAAATAAATAGAGTATGCGCGATAAGCTTTTTCACATAATATTATTAGTAGTTTCCATGTTTGTACCATTGGTGTGCGGGGGAATTATCTATTCCCTTGTAACCGATGCGTACATGGCATTTGAACACTTTGGCCTTGTGAATTTCTTAACTTCCACAGATTGGAGTTACACCCCCGGAAACGAACAATACGGCGCTTTGCCCTTTATTACCGGTACATTGCTTACCACCTTGTTGGCGCTGTTGTTTTGTATTCCGTTTTCCATGCCCGTGTCGTTGTTTGTGGGCGAGTATTTTAAAGGAACCAAATTAGCTGCCACGCTTAGTACCGTAGTGGACTTGTTAGCCGGTATTCCTTCTATTATATATGGTATATGGGGGTTCTTTACCCTACGACCCATCATCATGGCGTTAAACATATCGCCTCAAGGATCCAGTATTTTAACCGCATCGTTGGTATTGGCCATTATGATTGTGCCATATGCCTCGTCGCTTAGTGCCGAATTTATCAAAATGGTGCCCAACGATTTAAAAGAAAGTGCCTATAGTTTGGGTGCTACCCATGCCGAGGTGGTTAGAAAAGTGGTATTCCCTGTGGCAGGTTCTGGTATCTTCTCTTCGTATATATTGGCTATAGGTAGGGCTTTGGGCGAAACCATGACGGTTACCATGCTCATTGGCAATACCAACCACATGCCTCATTCTATTGTCTCCACCGGAAACTCCATGGCTTCGGTTATTGCCAATCAGTTTGGCGAAGCAGATGGTTTGCGATTGTCTGCCCTCATAGCCATTGGGTTGGTGCTGTTTGTTATCACTGCCCTTGTAAATGGGGTAGGAAAGTTACTCATTAAACGTGCTCGTATCGACTAAATTATGGAAAAAGGATTAAAAAAGAGGTTGTTTACCAATAAATTAACCACTTGCCTGATTGTTGTCTTATCGGCTTTAACAGCAGTTCCCTTGTTTGCCATTTTGGGTCAAGTGTTTTACAAGGGGATAGACCAATTTTCGTGGTCGTTTTTTACCGAAACCACCCCCAGCGTATATCGCGTTATGAAAGCCGTAGAGGCAGGTAGTCCCATTCCGGGTGGTATAGCCAACGGCATAGTAGGTACTGTTATCATGCTGTTTATGTCTATGGTGGTAGCCATTCCTGCCGGTATATTGGGCGGTGCCTTTTTGGCCGAAAACCGTAAAACTACCATGGCCAAAGTAATCAGTTACCTCACAGACTTGCTACAAGGTACCCCTTCGGTAATTATTGGTATTGTGGTGTATCTTTGGGTGGTTGTACCTACCAAAACCTATTCGGCAGTGGCAGGTAGCGTTGCACTCTGCATCATGATGTTGCCACTTATTATTCGTTCTACAGAAGAAACCCTTAAAATATTACCCGCTTCGCTAAAAGAGTCGGGATTGGCGTTGGGAGCCAGCAGGGCTACCGTGATGTTTAAAATTCAGTTGCCCGCAGCATTTGGCGGTATCTTTACCGGTGTGTTATTGGCCGTATCGCGTGTTATTGGCGAAACGGCACCGTTGCTGTTTACCGCATTGGGTTGTTCGCTTATGCGCTATACCATAGACCAACCCATTTCGGCAGTGCCTTTGCTTATTTGGGAATTTTTTAACGACCCCTTCTTGCAAGAATTTATTTGGGGAGCATCGCTTTTCTTGCTGTTTTTTGTTCTTACTTTAAATGTATTATCTAAACAAATTGCAAAAAAATGGAAAGTCCAATCATAACCTTCAACAATACCTGCATTTCGTACACCAAGGGTGTAATGGCAGTAAAAAACGTATCGGCAGATATAGCGCGTAATACCATTACAGCTATTATGGGACCTTCGGGTTGTGGTAAAAGTACGTTGCTTAGAGCCGTAAATTTAATGCACAATTTGTACGATAACATTCATGTTTCGGGGCAAATCTTGTTTAACGGCCAAGATATTTTAAAAATGGAACCCATAGAGGTGCGCAAACAAATTGGTATGGTATTTCAACGTCCCACACCTTTTGCTACCATGAGCATTTACGACAATGTGTTGGCAGGTTACCAGCTAAACGGCATTAAATTAAGCAAGGCCGAAAAAGACGAAACCGTAGAACGTTGCTTGCGCAGCGTAGCCCTATGGGAAGAGGTTAAAGATGTGCTAACCAAAAAAGGTACTTTCTTGTCGGGTGGTCAGCAACAACGCTTGTGCATAGCCCGTGCGTTAGCATTAAAACCAGAAGTGTTGCTTATGGACGAACCTACCTCTGCGTTAGACCCCATAGCTACACAACGCATCGAAGAATTGTTGGTAGAACTGCAAAAAGAAGTAACCATTTTAATGGTAACCCACAACATGGGTCAAGCCAAACGTATTTCGTCTAATTCGTTGTTTATGTATTTGGGCGAATTGGTAGAGCAAGGCTCTACAGTTCAGCTATTTGATAATCCAAAAGACGAACGCACCAAAGCCTATTTAACCGGAAAAATGGGGTAGGCGATAGAAATCCTACACGTAGATGAATAGCGTCTAAACACCTGTTTAGACGCTATTTTGTTTGCTTTGTATCAGGTAGTTAACTGTTACAATGGATGAGAATTATTTTTTTTACTAAAACGTTTGTGTTTTTAAAATTTTTAAATAATTTTGTGAACTGCACTATATCTCTTTGCAAGAGAGGTAGGGTAGTGTATAACCTGTTTTTGGCGCCTTGTGGCGTTGTTTTTTTCTATAAATCGGTAAACGTTTGCATATAAGATTTAACCAAAAAATCACTTATAACTTAATTTATAAACCTATGAAAAAAATCATTACTTCACTTATTTTGCTCTTTGGGGTGCTTAGTACACTCTTTGCAGCAAATGTCACCTTGTACTATGTGAATAGTACCAAGTGGACAACAGTAAATGGTTATGTCTGGAATAAGGCGAGCGATACGCCTTTGGTAGCTTGGCCAGGCACTGCCATGACAAAAACCAGTGAAACCGCAAAGGGTTTCGATGTGTATTCCATTACATTTGATGGGGCTAAGTATGACCGTATTATCTTCAAAGGTGCTAGTCAAACTGCTGATTTGACCTTTAATGCCAGCAAACCTTATTATTACGAAGGTAAATGGTATGCAACGCTTGCCGAAATCAATGGAGCTGATGCGCCAGCAGAACTTACCTTGTATTACGTAAATACCACTAAGTGGTCAAAAGTATTAGCGTATGCGTGGGGAGGAACTGCCTTAGCCGATTGGCCAGGTGTTGCAGCTACGCTTGCTGGTAGAACCAAAGATGGAATAGAAGTGTATTCGTACACGTTTAATCCAGCTATGGCTAATCAAATTATTTTCAACAATGGCAGTGGTTCTAAAACTGTAGATTTATCCATAAATGCTGCTACACCTTATTTTTATAACAACAATTGGGTGGCAAGCTTTGCGTATGATCCTGTGCCAGTAGAACCTACTCCCGTTCTTGACCCTATTTACCTACGTGGAAACGTTAATGCATGGGGTATAGACGATACTTGGAAATTAACCACCACCGATGGTAATTACTTTGTAGCCAACTATGCTGCAGGTAGCGAGGTAGAACTTTCGGGTAGCTTTAAATTAGGTTCGGGAACAACCGATTGGACTCCTTATAACTTTGGGGCTGATATAGTGTTGGAAGCAGGCAAATCGTATGTTTTGACAGCAGGTAGTTCTAGTCCCAATATAAATACTTCTGGCAAAATTAAGGTTTCTAAAATTGAGTTTACCTTATCTTCCCAAACCCTTAAAATTACCGGCCAAACTGTAGCAGATAAATTTGATGTAACTACAGATCAAGGTATTGCATTGGTGGAAAATTTGGATGGTACATTGCAATATATCCCACTTGAATTCCAAGCTAATGGGGTATATACCGGAGTGTACACATTTGCTAAATCGGCAAAATCGATGCCTCTATTTAAAGTGGGGGGAACAGCCGATTTAAACACCATTGACTTTGGTGATAACGGTACCTCTATTATTCGTTTAGATCAACCTTATACATTAAAACGTGGGTCGTCTAACTTTGTGGCTATAAATCAAACCGATTTGGGTTCACAAGGTGTAGATAATGGTACAAAATTTGATGTTACAGTAACCTTTACAGAAGATTGGGGTGTTACCTTGTTGCTAATTGCACAAAAAAAACCAATTGATCCAGAGCAGCCCAAAGTTGTTATTAGCGACTTAACCGCGGCTACTTTTGCCGAAACCACTGTAAACGAAACAGCGGATGCAACTGCAACCTTTACCATTGAGAACGCAACCCAAGCCGAAGCTGTTATTGTAGAAGATGAAGCAGGCGTATTTAGCGTAGCCACTCCTGTAATAGACGGTACAGCAGGCTCTGTGGTAGTAACCTTTGCTCCTACCGCTGCTGGTACTTACACCGCAACCTTAACCATTACAGCTGCAGGCGTTAGCCAAAGCGTAGCAATTGCTGCCACCGCAGTAGA
>JAFOWX010000124.1 GCA_017391905.1 Paludibacteraceae bacterium
AGAGCTTTTTATGCTTAAGACATTTCATCAGCAGAAAATGGATAAAACCAGTCACCGAGGCAGGAAAAAAGGGACTTTTGGAATTTAAGCAACAATAATTTTTTGTACTTAATTACCAAATCGTCAAACAAAAACATGGCAGGCCAGTTGTAAACCATATCAAAGGCCTTAACCGTTAAATCGGGTTCTGACGATTCGGCCAACATAAACACCGGTTTGATTTTATCCAAACTGATTCTTACTTCGTCCCAAAATTGAGTAGGCACCATAGAGGCAACATCGCATCTATATCCGTCTATATCGGCTTCTTTTACCCAAAATTCAAGCGCATCTATCATGGCAGCCTGCATATCCATGTTGTTGTAGTTAAGGCTATAGGTATCGGTCCAGTCCATGGGGCTAACAAATTGTCCCAACGTATCGTACTCGTACCAAGCAGGATTTTTTACTACCCACTCGTGGTCGCATCCGGTATGATTGGCCACCCAATCCAAAATAACACGCATACCCAAACTGTGCGCTTGTTTTACCAACGCCTTAAAATCGTCCATATTGCCAAATTCCGGATTAACGGCTTTGTAATCGCTTACAGCATAGTAGCTACCCAACTCGCCTTTTCTGTTTAATTCGGATATAGGGAAAATAGGCATCAGCCACAAAATATCAACGCCCAATTCTTTTAGGTAGGGCAAATGCTCTGCAAAGGCGCTAAACGTGCCTTGGGGCGTATATTGTCTGATATTAACCTCGTATATTACTGCATTGCGCGAATACGCCACTTTATCTGTTCCGTTAGCCTTGTTGCAATTGCCACAAGCCGAAAAAACAAGGCAAAGCGCCATGCAGACAATTAGTAGTTTTTTCATATAGTTCATTTATAGCGTTTTACTTCGTTTTAGCCGAAGAAAACCATTGTATTTAGTTATTTTAATTTAACAGCGTAAAGGTACAAAAAAAAGTCAAAAAAGCAAGTAAAAAGTAAAAAGTGGTAAACGCATTTGCTATCTTTGCGGTATGAAACCACTACACTATATATTCTCGTTTCTTTTTATTGCCTTAACTGCGTGTATAAACGAGCCTGTTAACAGCAACATTCCATACAAACGCGTTAACTTTTTAATAGATACCTCGCTTTCGGGTCCCGATTATAAACTACACGACGGCATGGGTGTTATGACACGCATTTATACCGAGCAAAGACCTGCCTCTTTGTCGCAAAAAGGATCTTACGGCGTAAGCGGCGTGATAGTGGTTAGAGCCATAGATAACTACCTGAGTGCCTTTGATTTATGTTGTCCGTACGAGGCCGAAGCCCAATATGCCCTACAAAATACCGGCGAGGGCGATTTCTTTTTGCATTGCCCACACTGCGGTTCTGAATTTGAGGTAGGCAACGGCACAGGACGGGCCTGCAAAGGACCTGCCACACAACCGCTAAAATACTACTTGGTGGAGCATCGTGGTGGCGAAAGATACCACATACATAATTAGTAGGTTTTACCCATTAAGTAGGACAAATAATTGGGCAACGAAAAAAAACTTTGAACTTTCAACTTTTATTTGTAACTTTGTGCGAATTTGTGCTTATAGCAACGAGACAATAATAACTTAATTAAATAACCTCAACCTAACTATGTTAAACGTTGTAATTTTTGGAGCTCCAGGTTCCGGCAAAGGTACACAAAGCGACTTAATTGTAGAAAAATACGGTTTAGTACACCTTTCAACAGGCGATATTTTACGTGCTGAAATAGCCAAAGGCAGCGAAGTAGGTAAAATTGCAGATGGACTTATCTCTAAAGGTCAATTTGTACCAGACGATGTTATCATTACCGTATTGGACAACGCCATTGACCAACACCCCACTGCCAAAGGATTTATTTTTGATGGTTTTCCACGTACTGTGGTGCAGGCCGAAGCTTTAGACAGCTTGCTAAAAAAACGCAACATTCGCGTTAGCATAATGCTAAACATTGACGTTCACCAAGCCGAATTAGTAAAACGCTTACTAAACCGTGGCAAAACTTCGGGTCGTAGCGACGACAACTTGGCTACCATTCAAGAACGCATCAACGTGTACGAACAAAAAACCTTGCCTGTTATTCAATTTTACGACAAACAAGGCAAACACGTGCGCATAAAAGGCACCGGCACTATGGAAGAAGTATTTACTTCTATCTGCGAAGCTATTGACCATATCAAATGAGAATTGATAAAGGAGAAAGGAGACATTTAATCTCCTTTCTTTTTATCCACCCACAACTATTATTTCTCATTTCTCAACTCTCAACTCTCCTTTATTATTATGGCCAGCTCTAACTTTGTAGATTACGTAAAAATATATTGTCGCTCGGGCAAGGGCGGCGCAGGTTCTATGCACCTACACCGCGAAAAATACATTGCCAAGGGCGGTCCTGACGGCGGCGACGGCGGCCGTGGGGGACACATTATTTTGCGTGGCAACAACAACTATTGGACCCTACTTCACCTTAAATACACCAAACACATTTACGCCGGCGACGGCGAAAGTGGCGGTGCAAGCCGTAGTTTTGGCAAAGACGGTGCGGATAAAATCATAGACGTACCTTGCGGTACCATTGTGTACGACGCCGAAACAGGCGAATACCTATGCGATATTACCTCGCCCGGCGAAAAAGTTATTTTGCTAAAAGGCGGCCGTGGCGGTTTGGGCAACTGGCATTTTAGAACAGCCACCCACCAAACACCTCGTTTTGCACAACCCGGCGAACCTGCCATTGAAAAAACCGTTATTCTCGAGCTAAAAGTATTGGCCGATGTAGGTTTGGTTGGTTTCCCAAATGCCGGAAAATCTACGTTGCTTTCGGTGGTTTCGGCCGCAAAACCCAAAATTGCCAACTACCCATTTACCACGTTAGAGCCTAATTTGGGCATCGTGAGCTACCGCGACGGAAAATCGTTTGTTATGGCCGATATTCCGGGTATCATTGAGGGTGCACACGAAGGCAAAGGCATTGGTTTGCGCTTTTTACGCCACATAGAACGCAACTCGGTATTGTTATTTATGGTTCCTGCCGATGCAGACGACATAAAGCAAGCCTACGAAGTATTGCTAAACGAGCTTACTCAATACAACCCCGAAATGCTTAACAAGCAACGTGTGTTGGCTATTACCAAGTCTGATTTGATTGACGACGAATTGGAAGAAGGATTGAGTAAAGACCTACCCGATATTCCGCACGTGTTTATTTCGGCCGTTGCAAGCAAGGGCATTGACAAGCTTAAGGATATGCTTTGGGAAGAAATTAACAAACCACCCGTGCTTACCGACAACTTGGTACACCGCGACCGCGATGTGTACGACATCGACTTCGAAGATGACGAGGAAGAAACTTCTGCCGATGATGAAGAAGGAGATGTTGAAGTAGATTGGTAGTTAGGAGTTAGGTAATCCTTCCCTAAATAATGATTTTAGAGGAGGAATTTATAGGCGTGCGATTGCGAAAAACCGGAGTTTACTGAAGTAAATGAGGATTTTGAGCATGAGCACAACGACTAAATTACCCTATAAAATCGTTATTTATAAAGAAGAAATATTGTAGGACGCTTCTCCAATGCAGGAAGCGTCTTTTTTTTCCACTGCGTCACGGTAAACGTTTTGATGTATTGCGTAGGCAAGGTTAAATCGCACGCAATACACAATTTTGTACCTGATTGACAATGCTGCAACACATCGGCCACCAACTTCATGTTACGATAGGGTGTTTCGATAAAAATTTGTGTTTGATGTTCGCCGTAAATACGCTGCTCCATGCGTTTAAGTTGCTTGCTTCTTTCGGCCGAATCTATAGGTAAATACCCTAAAAAAGCAAAACTTTGGCCGTTAAAACCCGAACCCATAAGCGAAAGCAAAATAGAAGATGGCCCTACCATGGGCATCACATTATACCCTTTTTGTTGCGCAATGGCTACCACATCTGCACCGGGATCTGCAATGGCCGGGCAGCCTGCCTCTGAAATAACCCCCACGCTCTCTCCTTTTGCCATGGGGGCCAAAAACGAAGCTATTTCTTCCGGTTTGGTATGGCGGTTTAACGTATAAAACGTAAGTGTATCTATATCAATGCTTTTATCTACCTTTTTTAAAAATCGGCGTGCCGTTCTAATTTCTTCCACAATAAAATACTTGAGCGAAGTAATGACTTGAGCATTGGCTGTGGGCATAACATCTTGCCAAGGGGTATCGCCCAAGGTAGTAGGAATAAGGTATAAAGTAGCGCTTGACATACTATTCGGAATAAACGGTTATGTTGTCTTTGGATAATTTATTTACGTTGTACAAAGGTATTAAATCTTTGGCAGATATGGGTTCTTCGTGAGGCAATAATCCTACCTTATGCGCCAACATACCTATAATTTGTTCGGGATTGGCTCCTCTTTGGCGCAAGGCTTCCATGCTGAGCGAACCGTCGCGTTTGGATAATCTTTCGCCCGATTTGGACGACATAAGCAACGGTACATGGGTAAAGGTTGGTGCTTGCAAACCCAACAATTGGTACAAATAAAGCTGTGCAGGCGTAGAAGAAAGCAAATCGTTTCCACGCACTACTTCGGTAATGTGCATAGCGGCATCATCGGCTACTACCGCTAATTGATAAGCGTATGTTCCGTCGGTGCGTCGTAGCACAAAATCGCCGTAAAAAGCCTGTAAATCAACACATTGATCACCATACAATCCATCGGTAAACGCCACCATTTGGTGTGGCATTTGCAAGCGGATTGCCGGGTTTTGCTTTTTCATTCGCTCTTTTATTTCTTCGGCCGAAAGAATTTTACAAGTACCTGCGTACAACACCCTGCCGTCTGAGGCATGAGGCGCAGAAGCGGCCAACAAATCGGCTCTTCGGCAAAAACATGGATAAGTTTGCGCCTCGATGGTTTTAAACAGCGATGCGTAGTAGTCTGACCTTTGACTCTGATAGTAAGGCGCATACTGTCCGCTTTTGCTACCACCTTCGTCCCAATCAAGCCCCAACCATTGCAAATCGTCTTCTATCCAACGGGCATACTCTTGTTTGCTACGTTGTGGATCTAAATCTTCTATGCGCAACACCCACTCGCCCCCTTTGCTCTTAACAGAAAGGTACGACAAAAGGGCACAATACACATTTCCCAAGTGCATTCTGCCGGTAGGCGATGGCGCAAAACGACCGCGATGTATGGCGTTTTGAGGATTCATGGTGCAAAGATACTTTTTTTTAATTAGGAATTAGGAATGAGGAATTAGGAATTTTTCGAGTAGCGAGAGCAGAGGCAAGTTTACTTGACTATGCCGAGTCACGAGAAAAATCATGAGCAAAGCGAATAATTTCAGTGCGAGCCGAGCGCAGAGTCAAACTTGTTTGAACTATGCCGAGGCGATGCCTGAAATCATGAGGACGCAGTCCAAATAATTTTTCGAGTAGCGAGAGCAGAGGCAATGTTTAACGACCAAACAACTAAACGATTCAACAAATTTTTATTATCTTCGCAGTTGGTTATGGAACTACCTATAGCATTTATCGAACAAATGAAAGCCTTGCTCCCTACAGAGCATGAGCAGTTTTTTGAGGCTATGCAAACAGCATCGCCTGTGAGTGTGCGCCTAAACGACAAGGCAAACATTACCCCTTTATATAATAAGGTACCCCATTGCGATAGCGGTTTTTATTTGCCCGAAAGGCCTGTTTTTACGCTCGACCCTTGGTTTCACGCGGGTGTTTATTACGTACAAGAGGCCGGCTCGATGTATTTGGAGCAGGTAATTAAAAGGTATTTATCTGACCCTTCTACAACATACTCAAAAGCTAAGCTGCATGCAATTAGAGCCCTTGACCTTTGCGCTGCACCGGGCGGAAAATCCACCCACTTAGCCAGTTTATTAGGCAACGATAGTTTGCTTATTAGCAACGAAGTAATGCCCCAACGCGCCCATATTTTGGCCGAAAACGCCACCAAATGGGGCTACGGCAACGTGGCTGTAACCAACAATCGTCCTGCCGATTTTGGCAAATTAGCCGGCTACTTTGATTTGATGCTAACCGACGTACCTTGTTCGGGCGAAGGCATGTTTCGCAAAGACGAAAAAGCCATAGAAGATTGGAGCGCCCATTATGTATTGGAATGCGCCGAACGTCAACGCAGCATTTTAACCGACGTTTGGCCTGCCTTAAAACAAGATGGATTGCTTATTTATAGCACTTGTACCTTTAACAAAGCCGAAAACGAAGACAACATCGCGTGGATTGCCCAAGAATTGGGTGCAGACATTTTAGAAAGTCGTCATTTTTACTTTCATACCGACCAAAGCGAAGGACTGTTTATGGCGGCACTACGCAAAACCGCTCCCACCACGCAAATGCGCGTTAAGTCGAAGGTTACAAGCCAAAAGTCACAAGTCACAAGTCATAAGTCGCCACTTATCAATAGCGATAATTGGTGCATAAAAGAAGAAAAAGACCTGATATACGCCCTACCTAAGGCTTACGAGGCAGACTTTGCCCTACTCGACAAACATTTGCGTTGGGTAAAAAAAGGCATTGGCATTGCTACCTTAAAGGGCAAAAACCAAACACCGCACATAGATTTGGCCTTATCGCGACACATCAACAAAGACGCATTTACCACATACGACCTTGATTTAACCACAGCCTTGCATTACTTAAAAGGCGAATCGATTACCTTGCCCGATGCTCCCATTGGCTACCTGTTGCTTACCTACAGGGGCGTTCCCATGGGTTGGGGCAAAAACATAGGTAACAGATGCAACAACCTTTACCCCGATGCTTGGCGCATTAGAATGAATATTTCCGACACCCCATGCACATTACCATTTTAGGATCGGGCACCTCCATTGGTGTACCTTATTTAAATTGTCCGTGCGAGGTTTGCACATCCACCAACCCCAAAGACAAACGCCTGCGTGCTTCGGTTCGCATCGAAGTAGAGGGTCATTGTTTTATCATTGATTGTGGCCCCGATTTTAGGCAACAAATGCTCTTGCACCCTACCACACACATTGATGCGGTGTTGCTTACGCACGAACATTACGACCACGTATCGGGACTGGACGATTTACGCCCTTTTGGCGATGTGAATATTTTTGCAGAAAAGAATGTTATCAAAGCCATTAAGCGCAGCATGCCATACTGTTTTCCAAAGAGAGGACTCTCACTTTTGAGCAAAAAGCTGTATCCTGGTGTGCCTTTGCTATCGGTTTTTCCCATCAGCAACCAACCTTTTGAAATAAACGGCATTGCTATAGTGCCCATTCGATGCTACCACCATGAATTACCTATTTTGGGCTATCGAATAGGCTCATTTGCTTACCTTACCGATATTAGCCGCATAGACGATAGCGAAGTAGAAAAAGTAATGGACGTAGATGTGCTCATTGTTGATGCCCTACGCATTACCTACCATTTTTCGCACTTTACCCTACAACAGGCGCAAGCATTTGCGGCTCGCGTACGCGCCAAACGCGTTTACTTTACCCACCTAAGCCACCAAATTGGCTTGCACGAGGTGGTACAAGCTGCATTACCCAAAAATCAATTTTTGTGCTACGATGGTTTGGAAATAGAGATTGACTAATCGACTAATCGGCGAATCGATTAGTATCGTCAACTATCTTACCAACACTTTCTTTATCGTATTTCTTGCCGACACAAGATATACACCCGAGGGAAGCGAGCCATTGCAAGCCGTTACGTTTTTACCTTCCATATTATAGATTACAAAATAGTCCGAACAAGCAATCAATCCACCTACAACAGAAATCGAAACATCCTCTGTAATAGCATCTACCGATGTTGGGGTATCTTCGATACATTCAATATTAACAAAGTCTCCAAAAACACCATGCGATTTATACGCATCCATCGACTCGCAAGGAACATATAAGACTACCTTATCCATAGGCAAAGAAAAAAAGGCAAATACACTTATATTAGGAACTTGCTTGGCGTAACATGTGATGGTGCTAATAGCAGGACATTCCGAAAAAGCCGCATCTTCTATGGTTGCGATACTGGCTGGAAGAATTACAGAGGTCAGCGCATCACATGCGGCAAATGCACACACTCCTACCAATTCTACTCCATTGCCCAGGGTAATGGCAGTCAACTTCTTGGCACCATAAAAAGCATACCTTTCTACCTCTACTACCGTATTGGGCATCACAACCGACTCCAAATTGGTCATGCAAAACGAATAAATCGCCAACGCAACAACTCCATCTGGAATAGAATACGAAGTTCCTTCTTTGGCTATCGGGTATAAAATCAGCTTGGTTTTATCCTTATTAAATAGCACACCATCTGTCGATGCAAAATATTCATTTTCTGCCGACACAACAACTTCTGCTAAAGCTGCACAACCTGCCATGGCTGTTTCTGAAATAGTTGTAATGGTACTGGGGATAGTAACCGAAGTAATTTGGCTATGTCTAAACACATCATCACCTATAGCAACAACTGTGTAATCTTGGTCGTTGTAACTAACGAAAGACGGAATGGTAACACTACCAACATACTCACCCTCGTAGTCTTGATAAGTATTCCCTTTAAAAGTAACCTGTGCTGTTTTGTTTTCTGAATCTATATTATAGTAGATACCATCAATCTCCGCATCGTGCGCATGGAGAACAACAGATAGCATTAGGGCCAAAACCAATAGTAAAATTTTCTTTGTCATATTTTTAAGCAATTATATTCATAAAACAGCGTAGAACCACATCGTTTATCACCGCGCAAAGGTAGTTATTTTGCATTTTATAACAAATGTTTTTCTGTTTCCCTTTAAACCTACCTCATTTTTACAAGTCAAAGAGTCGTAATTAGTTAGAAAATTAAACAAACACATTAAAACTTACCATTATGAAAAAGATTATCAAATTAGGTTTAATGGCTCTTATGGCTACTATGATTGTTTCGTGCAACAGCAACTCTTGCAACAACGAAAACACTTGCAAAAAAGAATGTCCAGCTATGCACGCTTGCCCTAAAAAATGCCACAAGATGAAACATAGCGGCAAAGATTTTGAAAAATGGGCTAAATTTGACAGTTTATCGGAACAAGAACAAAAAGAGCTTATTCAAAAAGCTAAAACATGTATTGACAACCGCGAAGCCAAACGCAAAGCATATAGAGATTCTATAAACAATTTGTGGGAAAACTTTGATAACTTAACCATTGAGCAACAAAAAAGCTTATTGATGAAAAAAATGCACGGTTTTGACGGCCCACGCAAATTTCACAAACACCACAAACACATGGGCTGCAAAAAAGATTTTAAAAAGCCTCACTGCAAACATCCTAAAGCCCCATGCCCCCAAGCAGACAATAAATAATTTTTGCACGCATACACAAAAAGCACTGCAACCTACTGGTTGTGGTGTTTTTTATTATCAAAAAGTTTTGCACAATAAAAAAATGTGCGTATCTTTGCGGTCCATAAATTCGACAAGGTATAAATAAGCATACTCAGGTAGAGTATCACCCACTCGAAGGTATTTTATAAACAATCTTTATAACATGTACGCAATTGTAGAAATCGCCGGACAACAATTTAAGGTTGCTAAAGACCAAAAAGTGTTTGTTCATCGTTTGAACGAAGAACGCGGCGCAAAAGTCGAATTCGACAAAGTTTTATTAGTTGATGCTGACGGCAAAATCACCATCGGTGCTCCTGTAGTAGAAGGTGCCAAAGTGGTTGCAGAAGTAGTATCGCACGTAAAAGGAGACAAAGTTATTGTTTTCAAAAAGAAAAGAAGAAAAGGTTATCGTGTACGCAACGGTCACCGTCAATGCTTCACCGAGTTAGTAATTAAAGAAGTTGTTGCTTAATAATAAAGAAAGGATTTAAGAAATGGCACATAAGAAAGGCGTCGGCAGTTCGAAGAACGGTCGTGAATCAGAAAGCAAACGCTTAGGCGTTAAAATTTACGGTGGTCAATTCGCTAAAGCCGGAAATATTATTGTAAGACAACGCGGTACTCAACACCACCCTGACAAAAACGTAGGTATTGGTAAAGACCACACCTTGTTTGCATTGGTTGACGGTACTGTAGTTTTCCGTCGTAAAAAAGACAACAAGTCTTTTGTTTCGGTAGAAGCTGCTAACTAATCGTTAATAGTATTGAGTTTAATACTCAAAGCATAAAAAGAGGCTGCTAAAATAGTTTAGTAGCCTTTCTTTTTCTTAGGAGGCAAATAAAAGATAGAATTTTTATTTATCTCCTTTCTTTTTATTTAAATTAAATACTATCTTTGTAGGTATTTTTTGTAAAAATAGAATAATAAAACGCAATTAAATTTTTAGTCAAATGCTAACACTTAAATACATTACCGAGAACACAGCCGAAGTTATTGAACGTTTGGCTAAGAAATATTTTGACGGCAAAGAAGTGATTGAAAAAGTAGTTACCATGGACGGCGAACGAAAAGCCACCCAAGTAAAATTGGACAATACACTTGCCGAAATCAACCAACTTTCTAAACAAGTTGGCGAATTGTTTAAACAAGGTAAAGCTGCCGAAGCTAACGAAATAAAAGGCAAAACCGCTTCGCTTAAAGAACAAAGCAAAGAGCTTTCGGCACAATTGGATAGCATTGAACAAGCCATTACCGAATTGCTTTGGACCATCCCTAACCTACCCAACAACGATGTTCCCGAAGGCAGAACAGCCGAAGACAACGTAGTGGTACGCACCGGTGGCAACTTAGAAGACCTACCTACCGATGCACTTCCTCATTGGGAATTGGCTAAAAAATACGACCTTATTGATTTTGAATTGGGTGTTAAAATTTCGGGCGCAGGTTTCCCTGTTTACAAAGGCAAGGGTGCACAATTGCAACGTGCGCTAATCAACTTCTTCTTAGACGAAGCGCGTGCAGCCGGTTATACCGAAATTATGCCTCCTACTGTGGTTAATGCCGCATCTGGTTACGGCACAGGCCAATTGCCCGACAAAGAAGGACAAATGTACCACGTTGGTTTGGACGATTTGTATTTGATTCCTACCGCCGAAGTGCCTGTTACCAACATTTACCGCGACGTTATTTTGAACGAGAACGAACTTCCTATTAAAAACTGCGCTTATACACAATGTTTTAGACGCGAAGCTGGTAGCTACGGAAAGGATGTTCGCGGACTAAATCGCTTGCACGAGTTCTCTAAAATTGAAATTGTACGCATCGACACTCCCGAACATTCGTACCAAAGTTTGGACGAAATGATTGCTCACGTAGAAAATTTGGTAAACAAATTGGAACTACCCTATCGTATTTTGCGCTTATGCGGTGGCGATATGAGCTTTACTTCGGCCATTACTTACGACTTTGAAGTATATAGCGAAGCACAAAAACGCTGGTTAGAGGTAAGCTCTGTTTCTAACTTTGAGAGCTACCAAGCCAATCGCTTAAAATGCCGCTACAAAGGTGGCGACAAAAAGACCCAACTTTGCCACACCTTGAATGGTAGTGCCTTGGCGCTTCCACGTATTGTGGCTGCTTTGTTGGAAAACAACCAAACGCCAGAAGGTATTCGTATTCCTAAAGCGTTGGTTCCTTATACCGGTTTTGAAATCATTGACTAATATTACACTATGACCACATCGACACTTTATCCACTGCGTTTTAAGCCTATTTTAAAGCCTACCATTTGGGGAGGCAACAAAATTTGTGCCTATAAAAGCATGGATGCAGTGGACGATGCCATAGGCGAAAGCTGGGAAATTTCGGGCGTAAAAAACAACGTTTCTGTGGTTAACAACGGACATTTGGCAGGAAAAACGCTAAATAATCTGATTGAAAAGTACGGGGAATTGTTGGTGGGCGAATCTGTGTACCAACGTTTTGGCAACGAATTTCCACTACTCATTAAGTTTATAGACGCCAACGACGATTTGTCTATTCAGGTACACCCTAACGACGAAATGGCGCGTAAAAAACACCAATCTAACGGCAAAACAGAGTTTTGGTACATTATAGACGCAGACAAAGACGCCTCGTTGTACAGCGGTTTTTCTAAAAAGGTAACACCCGAAGAGCTAAAAGAGCACATTGCCAACAACACCATTTGTTCTGTTTTGAACAAAGAGAGTGTACAAAAAGATGATGCCTATTTTTTGCCTGCAGGACGTATTCACTCCATTGGTTCTGGTTTGTTTTTGGCCGAAATTCAACAAACATCAGATGCCACGTACCGCCTTTGGGACTACAACCGCGTAGATAAAAACGGCAATCCACGTGAGCTACACGTAGATTTGGCCTTGGACGCCATTGACTACAAGTGCTACCGTCAATACAAAAACAATTACAAACCTTGCGTTGGCAGACCTGTAAAATTGCAAGAATGTAGCTATTTTACCACCAACCTGGTTGAAGCCGATACATTTATCAAGTTTGATTACAAACGCGTGGACTCTTTTGTTATTTGGATTTGTTTAGATGGAAGCGCATTATTTTCTTCGTCCAAAAAACATAACCAACGCATTAGCAAAGGCGAAACCATTTTGTTTCCTGCATGCAACTTGCCTACGGCTCTTATTCCCGAAACCGAAAACATTAGGCTATTGGAAGTGTATGTAGGGTGAGCGAGGAGTTAGGAGTTTAATCGGCCCCTGAGCTTGTCGAAGGGTTGTCGAAGGGCAAAGCATTGTAGAAGGACGTAAAGCGAATAAAAATTGAAAATATTTTGCAAAAAAGTTGGATTTTATTTTGGAGATTCAAAATAAAGTACTACTTTTGCATCACGATTTCGGGATGTAGCGCAGTCCGGTTAGCGCACCTGCTTTGGGAGCAGGGGGTCCCAGGTTCGAATCCTGGTATCCCGACAAAAAAAAACCACTTAAACACCGTGTTTGAGTGGTTTTTTTTATCTTCAAAGGTGGTATTCCCGGCTTGTGCGCTTAATTGCGTGTTGGACGAGTGGGAATTTCTACCTTTTATTTTATCAGCATTTGAAACGTCAGTTGGTTGATGTGCTTCTTAGGGAGTAACGGACGCGGTTTCAAGTGCTATATTTTTTACATATTCTTTCAATCATTAAGCACCTCAACAAAAGCAAAAAACACAAGCGATGTTTGCTTTTGCCCTATGTTTACACTATATTTGCACCTTAAATCTTGGATAATAACAAACAAAAAACAATACAATATGTTTAGAACACACACTTGTGGCGAATTAAACTTGCAATATGCCGGCCAAACAGTTACATTGGCAGGTTGGGTACAACGCATCCGTAAAATGGGTGGTATGACTTTTGTTGATTTGCGCGACCGTTATGGCATTACCCAGTTGGTATTTAGCGATGATGCGAATGCCGAATTGTGCGAAAAAGCCAATGCGTTGGGACGTGAATACGTAGTACAAGCAACAGGGTTGGTATCGGAACGTACCAGCAAAAACGCCAACCTATCTACCGGCGATATCGAAATTTTGGTAAATGACTTTACCATTTTAAACAGCGCAAAAACCCCTCCTTTCACCATCGAGGACAATACCGATGGTGGCGACGATTTGCGCATGCGCTATCGTTACTTGGACTTGCGCCGCAATACCGTAAAGAAAAACTTGGAATTGCGTCACCAAATGGCATTTGAAACACGCAAATACCTAAACGATAACGGGTTCCTTGAAATTGAAACCCCTGTTTTGATTGGTTCTACCCCAGAGGGTGCACGCGACTTTGTGGTACCTTCACGTATGAATCCAGGTCAGTTTTACGCCCTACCTCAAAGCCCTCAAACCTTTAAACAATTGTTGATGGTATCGGGTTTTGACCGTTATTTCCAAATTGTAAAATGTTTCCGCGACGAAGACTTGCGTGCTGACCGTCAACCCGAGTTTACTCAAATTGACTGCGAAATGTCTTTTGTAGAGCAAGAAGACGTTATCCAAATGTTTGAAGGCTTGAGCAAACACCTATTTAAAAGCATCAAAGGCATTGAATTGGGCGATTTGCCTCGCATTACTTGGCACGATGCCATGAAATACTACGGTAGCGACAAACCCGACACCCGTTTCGAAATGAAATTTGTAGAAATCGATGACATTGTAAAAGGTTATGGTTTCTCGGTATTTGACAACGCAGCTTATGTGGGCGGTATCTGCGCAAAAGGTGCAGCTACTTATACTCGCAAACAATTGGACGCACTTACTGAATTTGTAAAACGTCCTCAAATTGGTGCCAAAGGCATGGTTTATGCACGTGTAGAGGCTGACGGCAACGTAAAATCGAGCGTAGATAAATTCTATTCGCAAGAAGTATTGCAACAAGTAAAAGCTGCCTTTAATGCAGAACCAGGCGACTTGATTTTAATTTTGAGCGGCGATAACGCCAACAAAACCCGCAAACAACTATGCGAATTGCGTTTAGAAATGGGTAGTCAATTGGGCTTGCGTCCTACCGACAAATACTCTTGCCTATGGGTGGTAGATTTCCCCTTGTTGGAATGGGACGATGAAACTGAGCGTTTCTACGCTATGCACCACCCCTTTACCGCACCCAAACCAGAAGATATTCCATTGTTGGATACCGATCCCGGCAAAGTACGCGCCAATGCATACGACATGGTTATTAACGGCGTAGAAGTGGGCGGTGGTTCTATTCGTATTCACGATAGCGCCTTGCAACAAAAAATGTTTGCCATTTTGGGCTTTACACCCGAACGCGCACAAGAACAATTTGGTTTCTTGATGAATGCCTTTACCTACGGTGCTCCTCCTCACGGTGGTTTGGCGTATGGTTTAGACCGTTATGTATCGTTGTTTGCCGAGTTGGACAGCATCCGCGATTGTATTGCATTCCCTAAAAACAATTCGGGCCGCGACGTGATGATTGATGCTCCTTCTTTCTTGGAAGACAGTCAATTGGACGAACTTTTCTTGAAAACCGTAGCGCCTAAATAATCGATACCATTACAATAAAAAATCCCGATGAATAATTCATCGGGATTTTTTATTATAACTCTTCATTAAGTAGCAGTAACGCTTCTTTGCGCGCCAAAGGGTCGGTTTCAAAAATACCTTTAAATACGCACGAACGAGTAACGGCTCCTGGCTTTTTAATGCCGCGTGCGGTCATACAACTGTGCTCGCCTTCTACCAACACGCCCACATCAGCACTGCCCGTAGCCAACTGCATAATTTCGGCAATATCCGTACCAATGCGCTCTTGCAACTGCAAACGGTGCGACACCATTTCGGCAATGCGCGCAATTTTGCTCAAGCCTATAACCTTATCTATGGGACGATAAATAACCGACACTTTCATGTTGTACATAAGCGCCATGTGGTGTTCGCAAAAACTAAAAATAGGGATACCTGCCACCACCACATAATTACCGCTTTTGGTGGTACACATATCGTCTTCGGTAAACGTTTTGGCGTATTTTTCGGCAATTTCTGCATTGGTATAGCCGATGCCACGAAACACTTCCTCGTACATGCGGGCTACACGTTCGGGGGTTTCCAATAATCCTTCGCGATTAGGGTCATCGCCCAATGCTTTGATGATTTCGCGAATGTGGTATGCTATTTTTTCTTTATCTATCATAATATCGTTCGTTATACTCACTCTGGTGATTTGGTGATTTTACACGCCTCGCTCATTAGGATGCCAAATATATTTGTGCAGTTGCAGCTGCAATTTTACACCGTTTAGTTTTTCTTGTTTCATTACCTCAACCACATCGGCAGGCGTCATTTGGGCAAAAACCGTACTAAAATACACCTGCGTTTTGTGCGTTAAGTTATATTGTTTTAGCAACGCCACTGCCTTTTGCATATCAGCCTCATCGGCTATAACAAATTTATAAGCATCGGTTGGCGTTACATGGTCAAAATTTTGCAGGCACATAGTTTGTTCCATGCCACTGCCGGGTAGCTTGTAATCTACCACAAAATGCACGTGCTCTCCTACCCTAAAAGGTTCAACGTTAATAGAACCGTTGGTTTCCACATGCACCGTAACAAAAGAAAGCGCCTGCAACAGTTCTTTTACACCGGGCTGCAACAAAGGCTCGCCACCCGTAAGGGTTACATGGGTTATACCCGATTTCTTAACGTCCGAAACCAGTTGGCTTAACGTGAGCGTTTGTGTATCCTCATTCTCCGTTTGCGCATAACAGGTATCGCACCATTTGCAGCGCAAATTACAGCCTGCCAAGCGGATAAAGAGCGAAAGAGCGCCCGCTGTTGGCCCCTCTCCGTCTATGGATACAAATTGTTCTACCACCGCATAGGTTGGTTCATTACTCATAGTACACACAGCTATTGGTAGGGGTTTCAAAGAGTTCTACCTCGGTTACAGGCAAGCCTTTTTGGCGCAACATGCGGTAAATGTAACGCGACATTTCCTCGGCCGTGGGACGATGTGGAAAGAACACAATTTCAAACTGATTGGGCAAAGATTGCAACGTTTCTGCCACTTTTCTACCCTCCTCGTTATCTTCTAACAGCAATTTATGGTCAAAAAAAGCTTCCACCTCGCGCAAAATGGGTTTGATATGGCTAAAATCTTGCACCATACCGCGCGCATGACCTTCGGTCTGCAAATCGGGACACGCTATTTTAGTAATCAACCTATAGCGGTGACCATGGATATTGGCACATTTGCCGTCGTACCCACACAAATAATGCGCCGTATCAAACTGAATTTCGTTCTTAATAATAAACATCCTTCTATTAGTTAGGAGTGAGGAGTGAGGAGTTAGGAGTTAAGAGTGGATTATACTTACCCCCAACTACTTACCGCCAACTATTTATAAAAAAAAGCCCGTACTATGTAGGCAAAAATACCATAAAGTACGAACTTTAAGTCTTTAAGCCTAGTTTTGTTTAACGACAGGATGGTCTTAATGAACTGTCGGTTTTGTTTTACGGTGCGAAGATACACAATTTTATGGTTTCCAACGCCATAATACAGACAAAAACGCATTTTCTAACGCCATAAATATGTTAAAATTATAATTAAATAATATTACTTATTACATTCAACTATACAAGAAGATTTATAGTTATTAAAATAATATCAAATCGGTAAGACAAAATAATTCCTTAAAAATTGTGAAAATAAAAATTC
>JAFOWX010000125.1 GCA_017391905.1 Paludibacteraceae bacterium
ATGTAAAAATCCTATGCCCTCATGAAGTTGCTCACGCTCGGCAATGATTAAGCAAGCTTATCATTGCTCTCGCTTAATCGAAATTTTATTCGGGCTACGCCCTCATGAAGTTGCTCACGCTCGGCAATGATTAAGCAAGCTTATCATTGCTCTCGCTTAATCGCAACTTTGGCACACTATTTGCTGTATATATAAACAAATGTGTAATTAATTACAAGATGACACCAAATTATTCAAACAATTTAAACCAAATTATCCAATTTGCACAAGAAGAGGCCGTGCGTCTAGGCAATACGCACGTATTTCCCGAACACCTGTTTTTGGGTATTATTCGTGCCGGCGAAGGCAATGCCTACAGCATTTTGGAAGAACTAAACGTAGATGTTTTAGCCATTTTGCATAATATCGAAGCCAATATTCGTACCAACGAAGAGGTAGATCCTGCTTCTATAAAACTATTGGGTACTACCAATAAAATACTAAAATTTGCCCAATTGGAATCGTTGGTATTTAAAAGCGAAGAAGTTGATTCAGAGCACCTTCTATTGGCATTTTTAAAGGAAAAAAGCAACGCTATTTACACCTTCTTGGAGTACGACAACATTCAGTACGAAACCGTAAAAGAATGGATTGACAACAAAAACAACCAATCCATTGCACCCATTGAGGCCGAAGATTTTTTTGAAGAAGAAGGCGAATACAACGCCATGGAAGACGACGGTTTCTACGAAGAATACGACGACACGCTAACCACCGGCACTGACATCACCGCTCAATTGCACGATGATGCAGAAGATAACACCCTACAACACCACGTAGCTGCCAAGCAAAACGGTCAATCGGCCGTAAAAACCGAACAAGAAAAATCCAAAACACCGGTTTTAGATTCTTTTTCGTACGATTTAACCCAAGCAGCCGCCAACGGCGAATTAGATCCTGTGGTAGGCAGAGAAATAGAAATTGAACGATTGGCGCAAATTTTGAGCCGTCGTAAAAAGAACAACCCTGTACTTATTGGCGAACCCGGTGTGGGCAAATCGGCCATTGTAGAAGGATTGGCCACACGCATTGTAGAGAAAAAAGCACCTCAAATTTTGCTTAGCAAGCGTATTGTCAGCCTCGATTTGGCATCGTTGGTAGCAGGCACCAAATACCGCGGACAATTTGAAGAACGCCTAAAGAAAATCATCAAAGAATTAGAAACCGCACCACACATTGTGGTATTCATAGACGAAATCCACACCATTGTGGGCGCAGGTTCTACACCCGGTAGCTTAGACGCTGCCAACATGATGAAACCAGCTTTGGCACGCGGTAAGTTCCAATGCATAGGCGCAACAACCCTTAACGAGTACCGCCAAGGCATTGAAAAAGACGGCGCTTTAGAACGTCGCTTCCAAAAAATTACCGTACCTCCTACCAGCGAGGCAGAAACACTAACCATTTTGCGTAACATCAAAAAGCGTTACGAAGAACACCACAACGTACTTTACACAGACGATGCGTTAGAGGCCTGCGTGGATTTAACCAACCGTTACATTACCGACAGGGCCTTTCCAGACAAAGCCATTGACGCTTTGGACGAGGCAGGATCGCGTACCCACCTATTGGATTGTACCACTCCCCCTGCCATTATTCAGTTGCAAAAACAAATAGCCGAGTTTAACCAACTAAAATTAAAGGCCGTACAAGCCGAAGATTTTAAATTGGCTAACGAGTACAAAGACAAAAGCAAAGCGCTTCAAGCCGAATTGCAAATGCAACAACAAGCTTGGGAAAACGAAACCCGCAAAAATGCCATTACCATAGATGCCGAAAAAGTGGCCGAAGTAGTTTCTATGATGTCCGGTGTACCTGTAAATCGCATAGCCGAAACAGAATACACCAAACTACGCCGCCTAAACAGCACACTAAAAAGCAAGGTAATAGGCCAAGACAGCGCCATTGACACCCTAAGCAAAGCCATTTTGCGCAACCGCGTAGGGCTAAAAGACCCCAACAAACCCATTGGTTCGTTTATGTTTTTAGGACCAACCGGCGTGGGTAAAACTTACTTAACCAAGGTTTTAAACAACTTTATGTTCCCCACCAACCACGGTTTGATTCGCATAGACATGAGCGAATACATGGAAAAATACAGCGTATCGCGCTTAATAGGAGCGCCTCCGGGATACGTAGGCTACGAAGAAGGCGGTCAGCTTACCGAAAAAGTACGCAGAAACCCCTATTCCATTGTGTTGTTTGACGAAATTGAAAAAGCACACCCCGATGTGTTTAACTTGTTGCTTCAAGTATTGGACGAAGGTTGCCTAACCGATAGCAATGGCCGAAAAGTGGACTTTAAAAACACCATTATCATCATGACCTCTAACATTGGTACCCGCCAAGTAAAAGAATTTGGTCAAGGTGTAGGTTTTGCCACCGCCGCCCGCACTGCCGATACCTCGTACGCACAAGGCGTTATCAGAAAGGCTTTGCAAAAGAATTTTTCGCCCGAATTTTTAAATCGTATCGACGAGATTATTATCTTTGAACAATTGAAACAAGAAGATATTATCAAGATTATCGATATTGAGTTAGAAAAAGTGTTAGAGCGCATTAAAAACATTGGTTTTAAACTAAACGTAACCGATTTGGCCAAAAATAAAATGGCTACCGAGGGATACGATTTGCAATTTGGTGCTCGTCCGCTAAAACGAACCATTCAAAAATACATTGAGAATGCCATTTCCGAAAAATTGGTAACCGAAGAAGTTCCGGCTGGAAGCACTTTTACCGTAGATTATAACAACGAAAGCAAACAAGTAGAATGCACCTTATAACATACATAATAGGATTGCTTATCATTTGCGTGCTACCAGACACCCTGCTGTTTTGGAAAGCCATTAAAAGTGGCAACAAAACCTTGTTGTACACGCAAATAATTACATGCAGTATCTTTTTATTAGCCATTGCCGGCATGCTGTTGGGTGTTTCGCACACCACCAGCATGATACCTGTTTTGTGTTTTGGCATGGTATTTTTTAGCCTATACTTGCCCAAATGGCTGTATTTACCCTTTGGTTTGAGCAATCACCACCGCACCGGCATTGTGATAAGCTGTGTTGGATTTTTAACTTTACTATATGGTCTTTGCATTGGCCGTACCGAGGTACAAGTACGCCCCGTTATTATCAGTAGCCCACACATTCCCCAAAGTTTTAATGGCTACCGCATTGTACAGCTATCTGACATGCATTTAGGCAGTTTAATAAAAGACGAATATTGGCTACAGCATTTGCCCCAACAAATCAATGCATTAGCACCCGATTTGGTGGTATTTACAGGCGATTTGGTAAACTCATACGCAAGCGAAGCCGATGGTTGGGAAGAAATTTTTGCACAAATAGATGCAAAAGACGGCAAATGGGCTTGCAAGGGAAACCACGATTACAGCCATTACAATTGGCGAGGCGATATTGATTCCATTGCTAATGTAAAAGCCGTAGAATCTGCCTACAAACGCTTGGGATGGAAGCTATTAAACGATTCGTCCACCATAATACAAAAAGGAAACGACTCCATCTATTTATGTGGTGTACAAAACATTAGCCGTGCTCCGTTTAAGTCTTACGGTAACCTAAGCAAAACCTTGCAAAGCACTAACGATAGTACTGCGATTATCATGCTATCGCACGATCCCATTGCGTGGGAAGATTCCATTAAGTACCATAAAAACGTGGTGCTAACCCTTAGCGGACACACCCACGCCATGCAGTTAGGCTTGGATTGTTGGGGATTACACCTATCGCCTGCTTCGCTTATGCACCCCTTTTGGGATGGAACCTATCAGCACGAATACCACGGACAATACCTACACGTAAACCGTGGCATTGGGTACGTTGGTTTTCCATTTCGCATAGGCATGAAACCCGAAATAACGCTTATAGAACTTCATACAGCAGAATAAAGCACAAAAAAATATCTCAGCAATTGCTGAGATATTTTTTTATATACCACTCCTAAAAGTCATTTTATGTGCGAAGTTCAAGTTAATAGTTCATTTTAAAAGAGAGATTTTTAGGCGTGCGCCGTGCGAGAAAGCGGAGTTTACTAAACGTAAATGAGCATTTCGAGCACAAGCAACAACGACAAAAGCACCTTTTAAAATGGACTATTTAGCATTTGATGTTCAATCCATCCAAAACCTGACGAATCTTCTCGTACGTAGTAATACGTGTAGGTACCAAAGGCAAACGAAGTTTGTTTTCAATGTAACCCATAGCGTTTAGCATACTCTTAACACCAGCAGGGTTACCATCTACAAACAATAAGCTAAACAAATCCAAGAATTGGTGGTGGATAGCACGTGCATTGTCGTAGTCACCTGCCAAGGTAAGACGTACCATGCGACCAAATTCGTATGGGAATGCATTACCAATAACAGAGATTACACCCGCGCCGCCCAACGTAATAAGTGGAAAAGCTAAACCATCATCACCAGAAATCACCAAGAAATCGGCAGGTTTATCTTTGATAATGGTTTCCATTTGAGCCAAGTTACCCGAAGCTTCTTTAATAGCCACTAATTTTTCGGGAAAATCTTTTGCCAAACGAATGGTTAATTCGGGAGTCATATTAACACCTGTACGACCTGGTACGTTGTACATAATAACAGGAACAGGCGAAGCCTCTGCTATGGCAGCATAGTGTTGATAAATGCCTTCTTGCGAGGGTTTATTGTAGTAAGGTACAACCGACAAAATAGCATCTACACCGGTTAAAGGATCATTTTTTAGGCGTTTTACCAAAGCAGCGGTATTGTTACCACCTACACCCAACACTACAGGAACACGGCCTGCAATGCGCTCAATAGAGAAACGAGTTACTTCGGCTTTTTCTTCTTCGCTCAACGTGGGTGTTTCACCGGTTGTGCCTAAAATAACCATATAATCAACGCCACTATTTACTTGATAATCAATAAGACGACCCAATGCTTGGTAATCTATTTCGTCATCGTTGGTAAATGGCGTAATAAGTGCGATACCTAATCCTTTTAATGCTGTATGTGAAATCATATTGTTAAGACTAATCAACTAATCGACTAACCGACTAATCGTAAAATAGTGGGCAAATATACTGTTTTTTTGCGAGATTTCTACTTATTTGGGTTGGATTTTTTCCAAATAGAAAATCAAGGCACTTAAATTTTTAGTAGCTTCTTGCGCTATATCGTCCACTTGCAGTTGCAAATCGTACTGAAAAGGCCTGTTTTCCACTTTTAATGCCACTTTTAAGGGAGCGTCAGATAGGGCTGCCAGATGCTCTAACGGATAGCATACAAAGGGAGTAAGATTTATTAAAATGTCCGATTTTTTATCGTTAAACGCCGTTACAATAGGTTGTTTGGGCTTTTTGGAGAATGTTTTAACTTGTTTTGAATCAAACACATCCACTCCCATTCGTTTGGATTCGAGCGGAATTTTATGCACGCAAACCGTTACATACAGTTTGCACAACATACTTTGGAACATATCTGCCACGGCATACACCTGTTTGTAAAATTGTTCGGTTTCCATAGGGGTTAATGCATTGGCACCCATAAGGATATGCACCGATTTGGCTTGTTTTAAATTTACAAAACGTTTGTTTCTCGTTTTGTTCTCGTTTTTTCTAACCCGGTATGCGGCGTATTTTTTACACATTGTTTTGTTCAATTAAAGATAAAAATTCTTGTTCCGAAAGCATGGGCACACCCAATTGTGCCGCCTTTTCGGCTTTGGCAGGCCCCATGTTTTCGCCCGCCAAAATAAAGCTGGTATTTTTAGAGATACTGCCGGTATTTTTGCCACCATGCAACTCTATCAAGGCTTTTAGCTCATCGCGCGAGTGTTGCGTAAACGTGCCACTTATCACAATGGTTTTGCCTTTTAAAGCCTCAGAACCTGCCACTTGCATTTGTTCGTCCACCGCCATTTGCAACCCTATTTCCTGCAAATCGGCAATGAGTTTTTTGTTTTCCTCTTGGGCAAAATAGGCCACCAAACTTTGGGCTATAGACTCTCCTATTTCGTCAATGCTCATTAACTCCTCTACCGAGGCTTGCATCAAAGCTTCCATGCTTTTTAGTTTGGCCGATAAACGTTTGGCTACGGTTTCGCCCACGTATCGAATACCCAAGGCAAACAAAACGCGTGCAAAAGGCACTTGTTTGCTACTTTCCAACGATTTTAAAATACGCCTACCCGACTTTTCGCCCATACGTTCCAATAGGGATAAATCAATGAGTTTTAGGCTATATAAATCGGCTATGTTGCGTGCCAACCCATTACGGTACAACAAATCGATGGTTTCCTCGCCCAAACCGTCTATATTCATGGCTTTGCGCGAAACAAAATGCACCATTTTTCCTTTAATTTGAGGCGGACAATGCGCCTCGTTGGGGCAATAATGCGCCGCCTCGCCCTCGTCGCGCACCAAGGCAGTGCCACATTCGGGACAATGGGTAATAAATTGTACCTTTTCGGCAAATAAATCGCGAATAGAAGCCTCTACACCCGTAATTTTAGGGATAATTTCGCCCCCTTTTTCTACATAAACTTTATCGCCTATGTGCAAATCCAAGCCTTCAATGATATCCGCATTGTGCAAACTGGCACGTTTCACTACGGTTCCGGACAGTTGTACCGGCACCAAATTGGCTACGGGCGTAATAGCCCCCGTTCTGCCTACTTGGTACGATACAGACAACAAAGTAGTTAAAGCTTTTTCGGCCTGAAATTTATACGCTATGGCCCATCGAGGCGATTTTGCCGTATATCCTAAGTTTTTTTGTTGGGTTAAATCGTTTACTTTCAATACGATACCATCCGTTGCCACGGGTAAGTTCTTGCGTTCTGTATCCCAGTATTTGATGTAATCCATCACCTCTTGCAATGTTTTACACACTTTTACAGCATCGGATATTTTAAAACCATAAGCCGAGGCAGCTTGCAAACAACCACTATGGGTATTAGCAGGCAGGTTTTCGCCCAACATATAGTATAAATAAGCATCCAATTTACGTTTGGCTACCTCCGATGGATTTTGTAGTTTGATAGTGCCCGAAGCTGCATTACGTGGATTGGCAAATAAGGGTTCTTCTTGTGCCTCACGTTCTTTGTTAAGGTCTTCAAACACTTTCCAGGGCATTAAAATTTCGCCACGAATTTCAAATTTGTCGGGAATTTCTATACAAGGGTGATTTGGTGATTCGGTGAGTCGGTGAGTTGATGTATTTAGGGTAAGCGGAATGGTTCGGATGGTGCGCACATTGGCGGTTACGTCGTCGCCTTTTTCGCCATCACCACGGGTTACCGCACGCACCAACTCGCCGTTTTCGTATATAAGCGATATAGAAGTACCGTCGTATTTTAGCTCGCACACAATTTCAAAGGGTGCATTCAAAGCCTTAGCTACGCGGTTGTAAAAATCGGCCACTTCGGCTTCGTTGTAGGTATTACCCAACGAAAGCATGGGATACTGGTGCTTTACTTGCGTAAAGTTTTGGTTTATATCACTCCCCACACGTTGCGTGGGCGAATTGGGATCAAAAAACTGTGGATTTTCTTTCTCCAATTGTTGCAGTTCTGCCAACAGTTTATCAAACTCAAAGTCGCTAATAAGCGGCTGCGAGAGCACATAATAATGGTAGTTGTAGTTATTTAGTTGCTCACGCAGAGCTAATATTTGTTGCTCAATATTGGTCATTTAAAATTTACTTCTTTTCGTGGTTGTAATGTAACTCCTCACTATTCAATGCTTCGCATTTCATGATTTTTGGCTGCGCCTCGGCATAACAAATATATTTGTTCTGCACTCGGCTTGCACAAAAATTCCTAACTCCTAACTCCTCACTCCTAACTATTTTAGCAAGTCAGGTCTTAATAATTTAGTGCGTTCAAGTGACTGTTCCATGCGCCATTCGGCTATTTTTCGTTCGTGGCCCGAGAGCAAAATATCGGGCACTTTCCAACCTTTGTACTCGGCAGGGCGGGTGTAAACGGGGGCAGAAAGCAGGTCGTCTTGGAAACAATCAGAGAGTGCAGATTGTTCGTCCGAAATTACGCCTGGTATTATGCGAACAATAGCATCTGCCATTATAGATGCAGCCAATTCGCCACCGGTCAATACAAAATTTCCTACAGAAACTTCGCGCGTAATTAAATGCTCACGAATACGGTGATCTATTCCCTTGTAGTGTCCGCAAAGTATGATAATGTTCTCTAACATAGACATAGAGTTTGCCATTTTTTGGTCAAACATTTCGCCATCGGGCGAGGTGTAAATAATCTCGTCGTAGGTACGTTGGCTCTTTAAATGCGTAAGGATATTATCCACCGGTTCTATGCGCATCACCATGCCAGCCTCGCCCCCAAAAGGATAATCATCTACACGTTTGTGTTTTGGGTCGTGCGAATAATCGTGCAAGTTGTGCAGGTGAATTTCTGCCAACCCTTTGTTTTGGGCACGTTTTAAAATAGAATGTTGAAAATTACTCTCTATAAGCTCTGGTATAACCGATATAATATCTATGCGCATACGTCTTTATTATTTACATATCAACTCGCCATCTGCAGGGGGTATATTGTCCGTCAGTGGCTTTTATAAATCTAACAAAAATACGCATTTTTTTGAGAAATCCCATAAAATAAGAGATACTATTTCTGAGTGAAATAAAAAGAAGTAGCTCCAGGCTTGCGATGCCCGAAAATTAGCTCAGAACCTCGCCCATTTTGTGTTTGATGTAGTGTTCGTCGGTGAAGTGACTGCGCAGATGAGGTGTTTCTTCTGCGTTGGCAAAAAACTTCTTATAATCGCGTTTTACATCACCAAGGACTGGATCGTTTGGCGTGTAATGACAAATTGTATTTGGCGTATCCTTTGGTTTAAATTGTTTAAACTTAAATATATCTGCCTGAGTGAGTTTAAATTCTGTGTCGCCATTGTTACGTCTGCCTTTGTATTTATTCACGCCAATAAATTTCTTCAAAGACGACATGGGGTTTAAAACTGGGTTGATTACGAGTTTTCGCCCCTCAAAATTGGCACAAAGTACATAAAATCCGCCCAACGAACTACCTACAAGTGCTTGCACATTGTTGTTCGCTGCTAAAAAATCATTTATTTTCTGTACAGAATAATCTACCCTATGATCCACTTCCAATGGGCACCACTCATATTCTGGGTAATATTTTCTAAAAAAGCTAATGGTTTCAGAGTGTATCGACCCCGCAAACCCATGTATATAAACAAGTTTCATAAAATTATCATTTAGAAATCCATTTTTTTGACCATTCAAATCCATTTTACTTTAATGCACGTAAACGGATCTTTGAAATATACGATTTATACTTTGCGAGGTCATTGGGTGCAAAAGGATTACCATGTGCAGGATAAATCATGGCTACATCTTCTCCAAGCAATGTTTCCCACGATTTTTCAAAGGCAAAAGTATCTTCTATCCAAATTGTAAATCGTTTACTGCTAGGCAATCCGTTCATCGCTGCATCGCCACAAAACACCACATCCCCTATTTTTAGAGATATAGAATCTGAAGTATGTCCTGGTGTTTCTATGATTTTCCCTTGCAAAAGACCCTCCAATTGCTCTTTATTGGAAGGCGTAATGGTAATAAGTCTATCATAATATTTCTTTTCAACAATAGGAAAACGATGTTCTGCCTTGCCAAAAATCCCCATCAACTTACAGAAAATCCAAGCAAACAGTGTACTACAACCACCATCAAAAGAATTTTGCCCCTTTTGCAATGTAGGTATGGCCTTTTCGCTTAAAATAACCTGCAAAGAAGGATATTTACCCAACATTTCATTTAAAAATCCAGCGTGATCGTCGTGCGCATGCGTTAGAAATACATATTTTATATCGCTCAACGATACACCTTGCTTCTGGAGTTTCTTTTCAATGCCACTCATACTATGCTCATATCCAGTATCTATCATCACATACCCATCCAAAATTGGATATACATAGCTATTCATTACAATGTTTCCAGCATTGATTATCTTCATAGGTCAATAGGCGATTATAATCTTTAAAACTTGTGCTTATTGTAAAATAGATGAAGCTAAAATCTTTTGAATTTGCAATGTATCGGTATTTTTACCCACTTTCTTGGTAATTTGCCCCAATTCTCTCACCCACAATTTAATTTCTGCATCCGCATCAAAAGTGCCTGCCGACTCCACACTAAACACAGAAATAGCATGATAAGGCACAGACAAATATTCCTTTTTGCTACCAGTAACGTTTTGTTTGTCCAAAAAGATAATACGTTTGTTGGTAAACACCATTTTATCCCTAAACAGTGAAAACGCAGCTTCTATATTCTCATTTTCCACCAACACGTTCTCAAACTGTGCTTTAATCTCATCGATATTTACTTGGCTTGCATTGCCCAAAATTGAATTAAATAGTCCCATAATGATTTTAATTTTAGTCTTATTATTATGATTTATTTTTTACCATACGTACAGCCATCTGGTTCACAAATATATGGCATTCTACAAATATCATATTGTGAAT
>JAFOWX010000126.1 GCA_017391905.1 Paludibacteraceae bacterium
CTGAAGTTTATCGTAAACGTATGGAGGCATTTTATGGATTAAAAGAGTATAAAAAGGCCATAGACGATGCGTTGAAATACATAGAAAAATGTGAGAATATAGATAGAGATGAGTACGAACCTATCCTACAAAAAGATTTAGATTATACGTTGCTTAAGCTGAACGCCTTGTGTAAAAGTGACCCTGATAATATGAAATGGAAATACTTGCGTATAGGTGTTTATGGTTGGAAAGACGATTATCTGCAAGTGGTTAAGGAATATACTCATTTGATAGAACAATATGGCGATATTGCCAATTTCTACTATTACAGGAGTTTTGCGTACGATGAGTTGGGGCTTTACGATAGGGCTATTGCCGATATGAATAAATACATAGCAATGAGCTCCGAAACGGATATTACGGCATTACTATTTAGGGCTAAATATTACGATAGCAATAATCAATATGCAGAAGCCATAGTCGATCTTTCTACCATCATCGATAACAATCCTATGTTGCCCATGGTTTATCGCTCGCGCGGTTGGTTGTACGAGCGTATGGGCGATTATTCATCTGCTTTGGCCGATTATAGTACAGGTTTAACCATTGACGATGCGAGTGCAGAATTATACTACACACGTGGCAGGTTATATCACTTTCAAGGTAAAAAAGAATTGGCAGAGTTAGATTTAAATCGTGTATTGGAAAGTGATACCCTAGTAAAAGTTGATAGCCGTAGGCAATATGCCTTGCTTTTTTTAGGTAAAAACGACGAGGCCATTCAATGGATGGATAGTATAGTTGCTGCCTATCCAAACGATGAAGACGCTTATTACGAAAAAGCTTGTGTGCTATCGCTAATGGGCAGAACCACCGAAGCCATTGAGGCTTTAAGAACCGCCTTTGAAAAAGGCTATCGTAAATTGAATTACGTAGAAAAAGATACGGATTTAGATGCCATTAAACAGTTACCGGCTTTTATCGCACTGTTGGACGAATACAAGAGTAAGATACAAATCATAGTAGAAGAACACCAACAAACCGTAGCCGATAGCATAGCCGTTATAAGCGAGGTGCCCATGAAAAAAATGTACAGCGGGATTTACGAAATTGCTTGTGAGGTGAATGGATTGCCGCTTAAATTTGTGTTCGATACGGGTGCTAGTTCGGTCACCATATCTTCTGTAGAAGCGCAGTTTATGTTAAAAAACGGTTATTTAAAATCGGAAGATATCAAAGGAAAAGAATACTTTGCCGTAGCCACAGGCGAGATAGGCGAGGGTACCATTATCCGATTAAAGAAAATAAAAGTAGGCGATGCGGTGCTGCGCAACGTAGATGCTTCTGTGGTGCACAACCAGCAAGCTCCGCTTCTCCTCGGTCAGAGCGTATTAGAGAGATTCGGCACTATTACAATAGATAATATTAACTCTAAACTTATTATTAAGCAGTAAAATGCAAAGATTTATTCAAGCTCAAGAAACTTCTTATCCCACAGCGCTTGCTGAGGTGAGGGCAGGGTATAAGTGTTCGCACTGGATGTGGTATATTTTCCCGCAGCTTAAATGGTTGGGATTTAGTTCAACAGCGCAGTATTATGGAATAAATGGACGTGAAGAAGCAATGGCATATTTAAAGCATCCAGTTTTGGGTGCGAGGTTGCGTGGTGTCAGAAGACGACCTCTTCAAAAAGGTATTGGATAAGTATTATGACGGCAAACCTGATGGAAGAACGTTAGCGATGTTAGGGGAATAAATATACAAAATATTATGGAAAGTTGGATGGTATTTGTGATCGGGGCTGTGGCCTTTGTGATAGTTGTTTATGTGATATCACTAATAAGTGGGAGTACATCTAAACAGGTAAAAGAACAACAAGAGGAGCAGCATAAAGAGCATTTGAAAGCACTTACAAAGGAACTTAATGAATTAAAAGAGGAAAAGGTTTCGTCTTTTATAAGAGTGAAAACACTTTTAAAGGTGATAGGGGCTACTATTGATAAGGAAATAAAGGAAGAAGGGAAAACTGATTCTATCATATTAGCTACGTATCAAGGGGGACATTTTGTTTTCTTTATCGATGAAGATCAAAATACTATCGCGATTAGATATAACAATTTCTATAGTAGTTCGGTAGACAAGTATAGAGAAATTTTAATGGCAACTAGTGCAACAAATGCGAGGTTTTATCATTGGTCTTGCTTATGGTGGTTTGACGATAGTGACAAGGAAAGTCTAGACGTAATGCAAATGGGTATGACTTCTTATTTTTCTCTTCTTGGTCGTATGCAGGAACTTGCAATGGTGTTAAGAGAACATTTGCAACAAGTTTTTGGTATGTCTAGATTTTTTTCTGATGAGATGAATAAGTTGATTGAAGAAAAACTGCCTCCAATCAGCGACAATTTGGTTAATGGAATGTATTTTCATAGTAGAATCGAATATGCTCGCACTGCTTTAGAGAAAGGCTTTATGCATTCTAAAGTGCAAGAATTGCCAGAACTATCTCCATTTTCTCTCTATAATACTATAATGCTTTACGGTATGGTAGAGTTGGGAAATCCACGCTTTTTACGCATAATTTTAGACAACCGAGTGGAAACCATTTTAGAAAAGGATGAAATTATAAACTTTGATGTTCGTGATTATATTATCTCAAAACCCAATGCAAGAAGCATCAATGATATGATATTTTCATTTGGTTTTGAAAGTAAAACAATCACATTTGTAATGAACAAGCATCAAAGTTCTACGAAAAATTCTTTGTTCTTTGAAACCTATTTAGTTGGTATTGAGCAAGCGAATATAATATCACATGATACATGCCATAATATGAAACAGCTTTCTTTGCTTGAAGTGCGTTTTGCCGATGCTGAGCAAGATTTTCAAGAGGCAAAATACATGTTTAGCGAAGCCCAAGAGAAATTGAATAAAAACGAGAATGTAACAGACGATGAGCGCTTGCTTCTATCTTTTGCACAACCAAATCTATATGAAGATATTTATTGGGCAAAGAAGTTTTACAACAATAAATGCTATTATCAGTCTTTGTTCTACTTTAAGCGTGTACATAATTTCTTAAAAGAACATATTATAAATGGTGATGTTGATGTTGATGGATTTTGTGAGGTTACTTTCTATATAGGATTTATATACATGGAGCTTTCTATGCCAGAAAAGGCTCACTATTATTTATATTCAATTATAAATGCAGGTAACTATTCTTATAAAGCAGAATATATAAATTGTTTAAATGCCTTGAAAGAACCATATGCGGTATCATATATAAAAGGGGAATTGGATAAACTTATTGAAGAAATGAATAAGTCGGAGGAGATAACTCCTGCTCAAGAACAGTATCGTCAGGTCCTAATGCGTAGATATGTGTACTCTCTAATAGAGATAAAAAACTATGATACTGCAATAGAGGTTTTGAGATATATGATTAAAAACGAAGATAGTGTGGAGTTTGCAAAATCGGAACTCAAGTATGTTCTTCAGTTGAAAAAGGAATCTACTTTCACCCCTTCCTCACCTCCATCACGCAGTCTTTGCAATTAAACGATAGTTTTAGGTAATAGTTTTTGTGGATAAGGAACAGGGGCTCGTTTATCGGTGGCTGAGCCGGGTTCTTAGGACACGCTCCTAACGCGTATCGAATGCAGTGCTTGCAAAACATCAGCACAGCCCCGTCGGGTTCTTGCAATTCAAAGGCGGGGGCGGTGGTCTCTGCTCCGTGCGCGGCATAAAAATCGCGGGCTTTTTGGTTGGCAATGTTGTTTAGGTAGCTATCGCTTTGCAGTGGGAAAGGGTAGTGGTTGGCCACGGGCAAGGTAAGCGGTGCGGGTTGGTTGTTTAAACGTTGTAGCACCAAAGCCTCGCACACTGCTCTGCGCGCCGCTGTTAGCACCGACGATGGAATAAAAAACGCCGTGTCAATGCAAATGTCCGAGGCTTCAAAAATGGTATCGCCCAATTTGCTCAGTACCCTTTTGTAATTGTCCGATTGTGGGGTGTTGCTCTTCTCAAAAGGTCCTTCCAACACCAAACTGGCCTGGTGGGTGCCATCAGAAATGCGCAAAGTATCTCCCTCTAAATCTAGGGTTACTTGTATTTTTCTACTAGCCGATGGTTTTTGCAGCAAACGCAAAAATTGTTCGTCGGCATTGCGGTACACGACATCGCCCACCTGTAAAGAAACAGGGGCGTTGGGTATAATTACCCCATTTTCTACCTTGTTTACTTTGCAGCCGCTTAGTTCGCCATCGGGCGTAAAATAGCAAAGTCCGTCGCCGTTGTGAATCGCTATCTCCTCACTCCTCACTCCTAACTTATAAGCTCTTTCAATTACTTTGGGTGTTGCGTAGCTAAGTACAAACCCTTTGGGAAGGATGCGTTTTACCGTTCCAATGTATTCGCCCGTCGATTTAGGTGTTTTAAACGAGTAAATGTCGTTGCTTCTGCCGTTAAAAAAGTAGGTGGTAGCCCCTCTGTGAAAGGTTTTTTGCGGATGGGGAGCAAACGTAAAGCTGCTTTCTCCGTCCGATAATCGTTTTAAATGAGGGCGTGTAGCCAAGGCGGCATCTATTTTTTGTCGATAGTAGGCGGTGATGTTTTTTACGTATTCTACCTCTTTTAATCGACCTTCTATTTTAAACGATCTAACCCCGGCATCCAACATGTCGCCTACATGGTTAGACAAATCAAAATCTTTTAACGATAGCCAATGCTTTTTGCCAAACGAGTGGCCTTCTCTGTCTTGTAAATCAAAGGGCAAACGGCATATTTGCGCACATTCGCCACGGTTGGCACTGCGTCCGCAAAGGGCTTGGCTGGCATAGCATTGTCCGCTGTAGCTTACGCATAAGGCTCCGTGCACAAAGGCCTCTAAACGAACGTTGGTTTGCGATGCAATCTCTTTTATTTGCGCTAACGACAGTTCGCGCGCCAAAACCACCTGTTCGCAACCCACCTCTTGCCAAAAACGAACCTTTTCTACGGTGCGGTTATCGGCCTGCGTACTGGCATGCAAAGCAATAGGGGGTAGGTTGAGGTTAAAAATACCCGTGTCTTGCACAATGAGGGCATCAACCCCTATGCGGTAAAGTGCATGAATAAGCTGTTCTGCCTCTGCTAACTCGGCATCCGTAAGCAAGGTGTTTAAGGCTACAAAAACGCGTGCATGATACCCATGCGCAAAAAGCACCAATTGTTCAATGTCTGCCAAGGTGTTGCCAGCAGCACTACGAGCACTATATTTAGGTGCACCAATATAAACTGCGTCTGCACCATGTTTTATGGCCTCAATGCCACATTGTAGATTTTTGGCAGGGGCTAAAAGTTCCACTCTATTCATGCTTACAAAAGTACAATAACGCACCGAAATTGCCAATATATGGCCTAAAAATAAAGAATTTAACAATTGTTTTTACTCTTTTAATATGAATTAGTGGTCTAAAAATTAACATTTGCGTATCTTCGCAATCAATAAAGTTACTTGTTGATTGAGTTAATAGTTTTTGACAAGTGACAAGTGGCAAGCAACAATAAACAGTAAACAAGATAAATTATGAGTCAAGTAGTAGACATTAGAGAATTAAATGCACGCATTGAGAAAAAAAGTGCATTTATTGATGTTCTTACCATGGGTATGGACAAAGTAATTGTAGGCCAAAAACATTTGGTAGAGTCGTTGTTAATTGGTCTATTGTCAGATGGACACATTTTGTTAGAAGGTGTACCCGGTTTGGCAAAAACATTGGCCATTAAAACATTGGCACAACTTATTGATAGCAAATACAGTCGTATCCAATTTACCCCAGACTTGCTTCCTGCCGACGTGTTGGGTACCATGATTTATAGCCAAAAAACAGAAGAGTTTGTGGTTAAAAAAGGTCCTATCTTTGCCAACTTTATTTTGGCGGACGAAATTAACCGTGCTCCTGCTAAAGTACAAAGTGCTTTGCTTGAAGCCATGCAAGAACGTCAAGTTACCTTGGCCGATACTACCTATAAATTAGACGATCCTTTCTTGGTGTTGGCTACCCAAAACCCCATTGAGCAAGAAGGCACTTATCCGCTTCCCGAAGCGCAAGTGGACCGTTTTATGCTAAAAGTAATTGTGTCATATCCTCGCCAAGAAGAAGAACGTTTAATTATTCGTCAAAACATTGGTGCAAAACCAGAACCCATTAAACCGTTAATCAAACCACAAGAAATCATTGAGGCACGCAATACCGTTAGAGAAATTTATTTGGACGAAAAAATTGAAAAATACATTCTTGACATTGTATTTGCTACCCGCGATCCTCAAGCATACGGTCTTAACGATTTAAAAGGCATGATTGCCTTTGGCGGTTCGCCCCGTGCATCTATCAGCTTGGCTTTAGCCGCACGTGCATACGCCTTTATCAAACACCGCGGTTACGTTATTCCAGAAGACGTACGTGCCGTTTGCCACGACGTATTACGTCACCGTATTGGTCTTACTTACGAGGCCGAAGCAAATAACATCACTACAGAGGATGTGATTTCTGAAATTTTAAATATAGTCGAAGTGCCTTAATATCGATTTTAAAGGGTAATTTCTTCGTTGTTGCTCGTGCTCACAATCCTCATTTACGTTTAGTAAACTCCGGTTGTTCGCACTTCGCACGCCTAGAACTTCCTCCTTTAAAATCAATATTATACAGAGCGTTTTTATAGGGTGATTTTGGCGTCATTGCTTGCACATGAGTCTGATTCACCAACTCACCGAATAACCAAATCACCAAATAACCGATTGTGAGCTTAGCGAACAAATGGAAACAAACGAATTAATAAAAAAAGTACGTCAAATAGAGATTAAAACCCGCGGGTTGTCTCAAAATATCTTTGCAGGGCAGTACCATTCCGCCTTTAAGGGACGCGGTATGTCGTTTGCAGAGGTTAGGGAATACCAAGTGGGCGACGATATTCGTAGCATAGATTGGAACGTAACGGCTCGCTTTAACCACCCCTACGTTAAGGTGTTTGAAGAAGAACGCGAACTAACCTTTATGTTGCTCATTGACGTTTCAGGCAGTAGCGATTTTGGAACCATAGGGCAAACCAAACGTTCTGTTATTACCGAAATTGCAGCCACGTTGGCTTTTTCGTCGCTACAAAACAACGATAAAATTGGCGTTATCTTTTTTTCGGACAAAATAGAAAAATTTATCGCGCCCCAAAAAGGCAAAAAACACGTGTTGTACATTATACGTGAGCTGATAGATTTTAAGCCCGAAAGCAATAAAACCGATGTGTCTGTTGTGTTGCGTTACTTTACCAACGTGATAAAAAAACGTTGCACCGCCTTTTTGATATCAGACTTTATGTCGCCCAATTTTGACAAAGCGCTGATGATAGCGGCCAAAAAGCACGATATGGTAGCCATGCAAGTGTACGATTTACGCGATGCCGATTTGCCCGATGTAGGTTGGGTAAAAATGAAAGACGCCGAAACCGGCCAAGATATGTACGTAGATACGTCGAGTGTAGAAACGCGTTTGCGTTACAACAACCATTGGAAAGAATGCCAATACAAGATTAAAACGGAAATGGCCAAAAACCGTGTGGATATGGTTACCATTAGAACCGACGAAGACTATGTAAAGGCATTGATTACGTTATTTAGAATGAGAGGTTAATATGAAAATACGTTTGCTATCAGCCATGTTTATGCTCTGCAGTGCCGTATGCGCCCAGTCGTTTACGGTGTCGAGTAGCGTAGAACCGGCTCAAATTAAAATTGGCGAGCAAGCCCTGCTAAAATTAGTGGTGGCAACACCGCAAGACGTTATGGTAGAAAGCCCCATTTTATCGGACACCATTACAGCCGGGGTAGAAATAGTACAAGCCAAAGCAGATACCATTTCTTTGGGCAATAACCGTATTCAAATAAACCAAGAATATTACATAACAGCCTTTGACAGTGGTTTTTACTTTATTCCGTCTTATGCCTATTCCGCACAAGGCGAAACATTGCACACCGCACCGCTTGGCTTAACCGTATCTACCGTTGCGGTAAATGCCCAAACAGACGATATCAAAGCCATAAAAGACATTATGAGCGCACCTTTCTCTTGGAAAGAGTTTGGCGTTTGGGTAGGCTATGCCTTGTTGGCGTTGGCCGTGGTAGCCATTGTTATTTTACTGTTGCTAAAATTTGTGTTTAAAAAGAATGTGCCTTTAATAGCACCACAGCCAGAGCCGGTTATTCCGCCTCACATTGTGGCGTTGAATAGGTTAGAAGTTATAAAAGAAGAAAAAGCATGGCAGTTGGGCAACATGAAAGCCTTTTACACCGATGTAACCGATGTGTTGCGCGTGTATTTAGAAGGGCAGTTTGCCATAAACGCCATGGAACTAACCTCCGACGAAATTTTGGCATTGGTAAAAAAAGTACCCCAGATGGATCCTGTACGTGCACAACTAAAACAGTTGTTGCAAATGGCCGATTTGGTAAAATTTGCCAAAATGATACCGCTCGAAAACGAGAACGAGGCCAACTTGTTAATAGCATTTGAGGTGGTAGAAAAAACCAAACCCCAAGAGGTGTCTGAAGTTGAAACTCAAAAGTCTGAAGTTGATTAGTCAACCATAAAATCACCTACTCACCAAATTACCAACAAAAATGACCTTTGCACATCCATATTATTTGTTATTGCTGCTACTGCTAATACCCATTGTGGCGTATTACATCCTTAGGCAGCATACCCTAACGGCCGAAATTCGTTTTTCGTCGTTAAAAGCCTTTGACAATGCTAAAAAAACATACAAACACTATTTGCGCCATGTGCCCTTTGTGTTGCACATGTTGGCCTTGGTAGCACTGATTTTTGCCTTGGCTCGTCCGCAAAAAAGCGACAGTTGGAGCAACAAAACCACAGAAGGGATAGACATTGTTATGGCAGTGGATATTTCCAGCAGTATGTTGGCCGAAGATTTAAAGCCCAATCGTTTGGATGCAGCCAAACAAGTGGCCAGCAAATTTGTGATGCAACGCCCCAACGACAACGTGGGTTTGGTGGTATTTTCGGGCGAAAGTTTTACCCAATGCCCCTTAACCATGAACCACGGCGAGTTAGTCAACTTGCTTAACGGCGTTAAATGTGGCATGATAGAAGACGGTACTGCCATTGGCACTGGCTTGGCAACAGCCGTAAACCGCATAAAAGACAGCCAAGCAAAATCTAAAGTGGTTATTTTGCTAACAGACGGTTCCAATAACCGCGGACAAATAGCCCCTGTTACCGCAGGCGAAATTGCCAAGAGTTTTGGCGTGCGCGTTTATACCATTGGGGTAGGCAGTAGGGGAACCGCTCCTTATCCATTCCAAACACCCTATGGTATTCAGTACCAAGACGTTGAGGTGGATATAGACGAAAACACCCTGCAACAAATAGCCGACATA